>JBBQBQ010000036.1:0-19805 GCA_038317685.1 Desulfuromonadales bacterium
CTGCCTGGGGATAGTTGGCGGCGAGAATCCAGTCGGTGGCGGCGAGGTGTTTGAAGGAGACGAGCATCGCAATGCCTCGCGAGTTGATGGTCTCGCCGCTCCCTTCAAATCCGTCGAGGGCCTGGTCAAGGAGCCGATTGGCGCCGGGGGGGATATCGCTTTGCATGACCCTGGTCGGGTCCGGGTGCATGATCATCAGCCGCTTGGTGCTGAAAAGGTAGTAGTATCCGGATTTGCCAACCTTGGCGCGAGCGAGGTTGCCGAGGAAGTTGTCCTTGCTCAGATCGATGCTGCCGGCGAGAACGCCGGTCAGCCGGCCGCCCTGATCGAAGAGGGGAGCGGTGAAGCTGATCGCGGGGTGATGGTGGGCCTGGCTGGAGCGGTAGGGCGCGGAGATGATCGGCTTGCCGCTATCGACAGTTTTGCGGAAGTAGTCGCGAAAGGAGTAATCCCGTCCCCGCCGGTCAGGCTTGATGGGCCACTCGGCCGTCAAGCGGCCGTCTGGAGAAAAGAGAAAGATGCCGTTGTCGAAAAAATCGGTGATGCCGATACCGAGGCGTTGGTCGAAAAACGCCTGGGCCCGGTCGGGATCGCCAAGGATGCCCGGAGGCAGACTGGCCGCGGTTTTCACGATCAACTGTTGGCTTTGGGATAACTTCTGGTCGAGGCCCGCGGCGATCAGGCTGAGGATAGCGAATTGCTGGCGGCCGATGAGGTCTTCGAGTTCGCCGGAGAAAAAACCCAGCGTCGCCGTCCCGAGAACGGCGAGCAGGCCGGCCAGGAGCAGGCAGACGGTTAAAGCCAATCGGATTTTCAGGCTGAACCGCACCATGGGTCATCCGCGGGATGGCTCCCGAAGCTTTGAGGGGGAGGGGAAGGTCAGAGGTCGGCATCTTTGAGTTGTTCCACCAGGGCCAACTGGGCACTGGTCAAGGTTTTGGGGACCTTCACCTCGATGATGGCGTAAAGATCCCCCTTGCGGCCCTCGACCTGGACGCCGAACCCGCGGAGCCGGATTTTACTGCCGCATTGCATCCCCGCCGGCACCTTGACGCGCTTTTCCCCGGCCAGAGTGGGAACCGCAACCGTGGTGCCGAGACAGACGCCGCTGAACGGGACCTGGACCGGAACCAGCAGGTTGTCTCCGTCGCGGGTCATGAGCGGGTCGGGCTCGACCTCGATTTCCAGAAAGAGATCGCCGGGCGGTCCTCCCGTGGGACTGGGCCCGCCCTTGCCGGCGACTCGCAGTTTCTGGCCGCTTTCGACGCCGGGCGGAATCCGCACCTGCAATTGTTCCCGCTGCTTCTCACGGGAGTAGTCGATGCGCTGCTCTCCCCCGGTGACGGCTTGGCGAAGCGGAATTTTCAAGGCCATGACGAAGTCCTGCCCCTTGATCGCCCGCGGCCGCCCGCCGAAAGAAGCACCCCGCCCGCGGCCCCCGCCGAAGAGGTGACTGAAAATGTCGTCTCCGCCGATCCCGAATTCGCGGAAGATGTCGCCGAGGTCGGCCCCTTGGAAGATGTCCTCCCGGGAATAGCGCTGGTGGAAACCAGCTTCCCCGAACTGGTCGTACTGGCGCCTCTTTTCGGCGTCGGACAGGACCGCGTAGGCCTCGGTGACCTCCTTGAATTTTTCTTCGGCCTGGGCATTGCCGGGGTTCTTGTCGGGATGGAACTTGACGGCCAGTTTGCGATAAGCCTTTTTGATGACATCGGGCGTGGCATCTCGAGGGACGCCGAGAACTTGGTAATAATCCTTGGCCATGGGCTCTCCTGGTTGGCGACAATGCTTTCTGAAAGGATAGAGGCATCACTGGCGGGCGTCAAGGTAACCGGCTGAGTTTCCTTGACGATCCCCGGGCTTCCGGCTAATATTTCGGTTGGCTAAATTTAAGGAGCGCAAAGCATGGAAAATATCGATCGGCTGGAGCAGCTTTACCCGGGACTGCTTCGCCGCATGGGGCAGTTGAGGGCGCTGGTCCATAAAGGGCTGGACCTCACCTATAACCAGTACAAGACCCTGCTGACCATTGCCGCCTCGGGGCGCTGCTCTCTCGGAGACCTGGGTCGGGAACTGGAAGTGGCGATGAGCAGTGCCAGTCAGATGGTCGATCGGCTGGTCGCCCAGGGGCTGGTGGAACGGCGCCAGGACGCTGACAACCGGCGGCAGGTGGTGATCCGACTGACGCCTCGTGGCGAGGCGCTGATCGGAGAACTCCGCCGCGGCATCCTGGTCCGCTACCGCAAATTCTTCAAACGGCTTGATGCCGCGGAACAGGCCGAACTGGTCGGCGCCTTCGAGACCATTGCCCGTATTCTGGACAAGCTGGCCTGAAGATTCTCCCCTGAATTTCCGCTCCCCTAAGGAGGTTTGCCATGACCCGCATTGCTATCATCGGCGCCGGCATTTCCGGCCTGTCGACCGCCTTCGCCATTGAACGTCAAGCCCGGGCCGCCGGCCTGCCCGTCGAGATCGTCGTTCTTGAAAAAGAGCCGCGTACCGGCGGCAAGATCTGGACCATTCGCGACGAGGGCTATCTGTGTGAATGGGGTCCCAACGGTTTTCTCGACAGCAAACCGATGACCCTGGATTTGTGCCGCGAGCTGGAAATCAGCGGGCGGTTGCTCCGTTCCGACGACAATGCCCGTAAACGTTATATCTATAGCGGCGGGATGCTCCACCGGCTCCCTGAAAACGGGCCGTCTTTTCTCAGCTCCAAACTGATTTCCTGGCCGGGGAAGCTGCGCCTGGCCTGCGAGCCGCTGGTGGCGGCGAAGCGCGACGGCGAAGACGAGACGCTCGCCGCTTTTGCCCGGCGTCGCCTTGGCGGGGAGGCCCTCGACAAGCTGATCGGGCCGATGGTGTCGGGAATCTTCGCCGGGGATCCGGAGACGATGAGCCTGAAGAGCTGTTTTCCCCGCATCCACGAGCTGGAACAGGAATACGGCGGACTGATCCGGGCCATGGTCAAACTGGCAAAGCAGAAGAAGGCTGAACGCAAGGCCGGCAAGGCGGTCGGCAGCGCCGCTGGTCCCGGCGGAGTCCTGACCTCCTTCACCGATGGTATCCAGGAACTGACCGACGCCGTCGGCTCGGCCCTTAAAGGCTCGGTTCGGAGCGGCACCGCAGTGACCGGCCTTCGTCCCCGGGCCGGCGGCTTCGACCTGGAACTGGCCGACGGCGGCCACCTCGAAGCCGATCTGGTTGTCAGTGCCGCCCCGGCCTGGGCCCTGGCGGAGTTGACCGCACCTCTCGACCAGGCCCTCGCCGGGCTGCTGCAGGATATCCCCTATGCGCCGATGAACGTGGTCTGCTTTGGGTTTCAGCGCGGCAAGATTCCCCGCGACGTCGACGGCTTCGGGTACCTGATTCCGAAACGGGAAGGGAAGCAGATCCTCGGCACCCTCTGGGATTCGAGCATCTTCCCCAATCGCGCTCCCGAGGGGCAGGTGCTGCTGCGTTCGATGATGGGGGGGGCGACCAACCCCGGGGCTTTCGACCTGGCCGACGGGGAGGTGACGGCCCGAGTCCGCGCCGACCTCAAGGAGATCATGGGGGTCGTCGCCGAACCGGATTTCGTCAGGATTTTCCGTCACCAGCGGGCGATCCCCCAATATATCGCCGGCCATGAAAGGCGGTTGTTGGCGATTTCGGAACGACTGACGGCCTTCCCCGGACTGTTCGCCACCGGCAACGCCTTTTTCGGTGTCGGTCTCAACGACTGTGTCCATTCCTCCAACCAGATCGCCGAACGGGTGGTGGCCTTTTTACGGGAACGCTGAGCCGGGCAAGTTGACAGCCTTCCCGTCACCCGGTAACCGTAATGTAATGATCTTGCTGTTGGTCAAGGTCTTACGAGACCGGCGTGGATGACGCAATCGGTTTTTAAACGGCGGTTTGGGGAGTTGTTGGCCAGGGTCGACGTGGCTCCGGCCGCAGGTGTTGAGCCAAGGCGTTGGCCCGGCCGGGTACCGGGCACCCCGCTGAGAATCTTTTCCCGAGGAGGATCTGCCATGCGCATGATCGTGCCGTTTTTGCTCCTGGTCCTGCTGCCGGCCCTGCCGGCTGCGGCTCGCACCAAACTGGTCGCCCTGCCGGAGCGGGAGACCACGGTGGTCCGACTCGACAACCCGGCGGCCACCCTCGTCGAGGAGGAGCGGGTGCTGCCCCTCGAGGCGGGACTCAACCAGGTCGACTTCGCCTGGCAGGGGGTCCAGATCGACCCGGACTCGATTCGTTTGACGTTCCTCGACCCTTCGGCGCAGGTGCAGCTCCTCTCCGTCGCCTATCCGCCCGGGGAGGCTGCGCTGGTCTGGACCCTGCGGGCGACCCGGGCCGGGGAGGTGCGGACGCGAATCACCTATCTGCTGGCCGCTCTCGACCGGCTGGTGACCTACCAGGCGGTCGCCGACCGCGAAGAAAGCCACCTCGACCTGCAAGCCTTCCTGGTGCTCCGCAACTTTTCCGGTGAGGACTTCGCTTCTGCCGGATTCCAGCTCGGCCAGGGGAAGCCGGCGACGGGCTCCCTCGCCCACGAGGAAACCCGCCAGCAGGCCCTCTTCGCCGCCAAAGGGGTGCCGGTTGTCAAAACCTTGACCTGGGACGCGGCCCTTCAGCCTTGGGAACCGAAGCGAGAGGGCCTCACCGCCGGCATTCCGGTCCATTACCGGATTGCCAATACTTCAGCCGCCAGCCTCGGCCAGGCGCCTCTCTGGGGGGGGAAGGTGCGGGTTTTCCAAGGGGACGGACACGGCGGGACGATTTTCCTCGGCGAGGATCAGGCAGAATTCACCGCCGTCGGAGAGGAGCTGAAGATCTATGTCGGTGACAGCAGGGATGTGGCGGTGACCCAGCAGAAGCTGCGTGACGAGGTGGTGAACCCCCGCCCTTCCCGGTCCCGGATGGTCCTTTATGATACCGAGGAGGAGTTGGCGGCGACGGTGGAGAATTTCAAGAAGCGGGCGGTGACCCTCGACCTGGTGGAGCATATCGCTGGGGAGTGGGTGGTGGGGAAGGTCAGCCACCCCTTTGAACGGCGTGATGCCGGCACCCTGGTCGTGCATGTCCCCCTGGCCGCCGGCGCGACCGAGCAGGTCAAAATTCAATACCAGCGCCGCAACGTCCGTAACTAAAGGAGAGCGTGATGATGACCAGACCGCTATGCCTGCTGACCCTCTCCTGTGTCCTTTGCCTGATGGCCGCCCCGGCCTTTGCCAAGATCGATCTGGTGACCTTGCCGGGGCGCGATGGCGTGCAGTTGACGATTTATAACAGCGCCGACCTGACTTTGGTGCGTGACACCCGGACCCTGACCCTGAAACGGGGGACCAACCGTCTGCAATTCTCCTGGGTCGGCACCCTGATCGATCCGACCTCCCTGGAAATGCAGCCTTTGGCCCGGGCGGGGGAGACTCTGATCGACAGCCTGAGCTACCCCCCGCGCACCACCGGTCTCGGGGTCTGGTCGTTATCGGCCCCGGCGGCCGGACCGGCGCCCTTCCAAATCAGCTACTTTACCAGCGGCATCAGCTGGCAGGCTTATTACCTGGCGACTTTGAGCAACGATGAGGGCCACCTCCGGCTGGAAGGGTATGTGCGGCTGAATAACCGGAGCGGGGAGGACTACCCTCAGGCCGTCACCCGGCTGGTGGTTGGCAAGATCCACCTCATCGACAGCATTGCCGAGCTGGCGCGGCGGCGGGTCCCCTACGGCCGCCCCGGCGGCGAGCCGCCCCCGACTCCGGCGCCGCGGCTTTCCGGGGTGCGTCTGGAGGCGGATGCGTCAGTGGCCAAGGCCGTTTTCCAGTTGGCCCCCAAGGAGATTGTCAAGGAAGGGCTTTCCGAATACTTTCTCTATACCATCGAGGGGACCGAGGACATTTCCGACGGCTGGGGGAAGCGGCTGATCTCCTTCACCGCCCCGCGGGTCCCGGTGCAAAATCTTTACCGCTTCGAGGAGGAGCGTTACGGCTCCTTGCCGGTCCGCTTTCTGAGCTTCGCCAACGATGCGGCTCACCAACTCGGCCGGGAACCTCTCCCCGGCGGCCTAGTCAAGGTCTTTCGCAGCCTCGACGGGGATGGCCATCTTTCCTACCTTGGGGCCGAGGAGGTTCGCTATGTTCCCAAGGGGGATGAAGTCGCTCTCAACCTCGGTCCGGCCCTTGATGTGACGGTGCAGCCCACTCTCCTGGAGGTGCAAACTGACGGGTATGAATGGCGGAATGAGCAAATTACCGGCTGGGATGAAGTGCAGGAGGTCCGGATCGTGGCGGCCAATCACCGGGAGGTGCCGGCCAAGGTCGAAATTCGCCGCAGTTTTCCGGTGACCAGCTGGGAGCTGAAGAACTCGGGGAATGCCGGAACGTTCAGCACTATCGACAAAAATACCGTGCAATATATGCTCGAGTTGGCCCCGGGGGCTCGCCAGAGCTTCAGCTACCGGGTCACCCTTCATCATGGAAGCCGCGCCCGCTAGGGCGCAGTCCCCAGGAGGCGCTTCGTGCCGGACCTCGCCAACCCCCCGATCGAATCTCCACATTCCCTTCCGGGAGGGCTCGGCGAGACCATCCTCTCTCTGATCCAGGCCTTCCTCAAGACCGGCTACTACACGTCCGGTCATCCGGAAACGCTCCGCGCCCGAGCCGGGCTCTTCGAGGCGGTTCAGGCATATCTCCGCCAGGATAGCGAGATTTCCTTCATCATCGTTCCGACTCGGGAGCGCCCGGAGATTTACCTCGGCGGGGTCAAGGACGATGTGGTCCCCTTAAGCGGCATGATGCTCAAGAGCATGGCCGATCTCTTTATCCCGAAGTTCGCCGAGTATTTCGAGCGCAAGAATCTAGCTTCCTTCTCTCTCAAGGCCGGCATCACCCATCGGGAGTTCGAGGCCTTCATCGATCTGATGACCGAACCGTCGGTGGCGGGGGATCGAGGGACGGTGGGGCGGGATCGGTTGACCGCAGAACTGGTCCGTCTCGGGATCCTGCAGGTCTCGGTCGTCTTCAATGTCGACCTGGTCGGGCAGGGGCGCAAGCTCCCCTGGCGGGTGGAAGTCGCCCTTTCCCGCATCAAGCGGGACCTCGAACTGATCCCCCTCTACCAACACCTCGATGAGCCCCGGCGCGGCGAGATTCGGCGCATGGTCATCGAGGATATTGTCCGGCCGCTGAAACTGCCAGAGATCCTCGGTGAGCTCTTTGCCAACCTGGATCTGATCGGCTTCGATCTGGCGGGGTTCGACCCCGACCAGATCGAAGGGATCATGATGGGGGTCTTATCCCCCGAAGTTCTGGCGGCGGTCACCGATGAGCTGGTGAAGCGGCTTGTCGAGCTGCAGCGGATCTTCGCCCAGGCCCAGGATGTTGAACTGCTGGTGCGAATGGAATATCTGCGAGGAACCATGGGCCGCATGTGCCGGGTGCTTCTGAACGCCGGACGCTTCGATGCCGACCTCTTTGCGCGCCTGGTCGACGGCAAAATCCTGCGCCCGGAGGACCTTCCCCCGGAGCTTCGCGAACGGTTGGCCGAAGGTCGGTTGCGGGAACGGTTCCTCGCCGGTCCGGGAGCGTTTCTGGCCGAGGCGGCAGGTCTGGATAATGCGGAGGAGACTGCCCGGCGGCTGCGGGGGGTGATGGAGGCGGTGCCGGAACTGCTGAAGGGCGGCCGACTGGACGACCTTCGCAATCTTTTCGCCCTGGCTCGAACACGGCAGATTTCCCTCGACCTGCCGGGACGGCCCGAGCTCTTTCGCCGCACTCTGGAGCTGGTTCGAAATCGGCTGCGGGGAGAGCGGGAGGAACAGGTCGCCCTCATCGATTTGCTGACTGTTCTGGGGCGCTCCGGGGCGGCGGTGCTGGCGGAACTCCTCGACGGAGAGAATCGTTTCGTACGCCGGACAGTGCTGGAGCGGTTGCCGGCCATGGGCCCCGGAGTGGCACCTCTGGTGCTGGCGGTGTTGCCGCAGCGCGAAGGGTGGTACTACCTGCGCAACTGCCTGATCGTCCTCACCAAGGCCGCCGGCCAGGCCCCCCAGACGGTTGAGCTGCTGCGGCGGTCTTTGCACCATGCCGAGCCGACCGTGCGGCGCGAGGCGGTGCAGGGTCTAGCCGGATGGGATCGCCATCAGGCCGAACCGCTCCTGCTGCCCCTGCTGAAGGACCCTCATCCCGAAGTCCGCAAGCGGGTCATGGCGGTCCTCGGCCAACTCGGGTGCAGTCATGGTGAACTGTTGGCGACCCTGCAGAAAATCCTGTCGGACGGGACCGCGGGGGAGGCGACGCTCCTCGACCAGGCGCTCAGGACCACCGCGGAACTCTCCTTGCCCGCCGCTCTGCGCCCACCTCTCGAAGACGCACTCCTGACCCTTCTGCAGGAACCGATCTGGTTCGGTATGGGGGTGAAGCGGTCGCCGGCATCGCCGGCCGTAAGGGCTGGGGCCTTACGGGCTCTTGCCCAGGTCGGAGGGCCGCGGGCCGCCAAAGTCGTTCGGAAATGTCAGGATGATCCAAGGCCGCTGGTCGCAGCCGCGGCCCGCGATGCCGCCCTGCGACTTGGTTTGGGTTAAACCGGGGGAGGGGGCGCTGAGGAGATCATCGTTTGCGGCGGAAGACGTCGGTCTTGAGGCTGGAAACACGATCGAGAAAGAGGAAGCCGTCGAGGTGATCGAGCTCGTGCTGGATCGCCACCGCTTCGAAGCCGGTGGCGCGGATGACCCGTTCGTTGCCGCCTCGGTCCTGGAACTGGACCACGATATTCTCGGCACGGGTCACGTTGCCGGTGTAATCGGGGACACTCATGCACCCTTCGCGAAAGGTTTCCTGACCGGACTGTTCGAGGATCTCGGGGTTGATCATGACCAGCAAGCCGTGGTTGTTATCCCTCCCCAGCTTGCTCTTGGAGACATCGATGACGACGACCCGCCGGGCCTCTCCGATCTGCGGGGCCGCCACTCCGACCGAGTGCCCGGCGGCCACCATGGTGTCGATAAGATCCTGAACGAGTTCGTCGAGACCCTTATCCTGAAACCTAGCCGGGGCGCAGACGGTCTTCAGGATCGGGTCGGGGTAAAGGATGATCTCCCGGACGGCCATGGTTCAGAGTTCCACCGGGGTGATGGAGCGAACGCTGATATCGACCTGCAAGCTCTGTTGAAGCTGGGCCATGATCGCCTTGAGGTCCTCGGGGGAGAGTTCCTCCGGCAGGACCGCTTCGAGCATCATCACGTAGACCGGGCGTTGTTCGCTGCCGACCAGCTTGGTGTTGAGATCGGTGATGTTGACCCGCCGTTCGCCGAGTTCGCGGGTGACCTGGTAAACAATTCCCGGTTTGTCCGAGCCGTAGACTGAAATCATGCAGATTTCGCCCCGCATCTCGGGGTGTAATTCTCCTCCGGGCTTGAGGGTGCGCAGAAAGACCGACAGGCCGCTCTCTTCCAGGGGGAGGAAGGCGTCACCGAAACTCTCCCGGCTACTGTAGGCAGGGTGGGAGATGATCAGGATCATGGCGAACTGACCACCGAGGATGGTGCAGCTTGAGTCGGCAATGTTGCAGCCGAGGCGAAACAGAATCTCTGTGACCTGTGAGACGATCCCGGGACGATCCCGGCCGATGATGGTCAGGGCGAAATGATGCATGGGTACCTCCGGTGCTCGGTTGGAGAGACTGGCCTTTTTTATCACCATTCCCCGCAAAAGGCCAGAGCCCAGCGCTTCCCCCCGAGCCAGCTCCATGGAATAACGAACCCAAAACGCGCTATTCACCTGCCCTGCGGCCATTCCACCATGGCCCGCTTATCCTCCCCGTGGATTGTGCTGGTTCACTGCTCGTCCAGGGAAGACATTCTTGAACGCCGCGGTCTTGAGGTTTTTTATTGCAGGCAGACAAATAAGTGTGTACAAATTAAATATTCTTATTTTTACTTTTTCCAAGTGAGACCATGGGATGCGCAACGCTGGCCCGCCGACATTGCTGTTGCTCCTGCTCCTGACACCGCTGGTCTGTGCCGGTGCGGAAAAGGTGTCGGTAGGATCGGTCACCGAAGGGGAAGCGGGCGGATTGCTGCAGGGCCTGGCCGAATCCGGTCAGATAAAGGCCCAGGTGGTATTGGGGGAGATGTACCTGGAGGGAGAGGGGGGGGTCGTCAAGGATCCTGTCGCTGCCCGCCACTGGTTTCTGGTGGCAGCTGAAAGGGGCGACCCGGAGGCACAGCGTAACCTGGCCCTGATGTACCAGATTGGGCGGGGAGGTCCTGCCGACCAGGCACTGGCTGAATTCTGGTTTCAGAAGGCCCGGGGCCAGGGCGATGTTTTTTCCCACTACAAGAGCGGAGCAGGTTATTCTCGGGCCGAGGTTCCCTGACCGGCTAAAGAGAGGCGGCAACAGGAAAACACCAGAGCGGGACTGGCGCATGGCCGGTCCCGCTCTGGTCATTCCCAGGCATTGCTGAAGTCGGGGCACGACCCAGGGGCGGGTCTGCCCTCAACGTTGGCCGCGACTACTTCTTGTGGCAATCGCCGCATTTGGTCGGGCCGGCGCTTTTCTTGCTGTGGCAGTCTTTGCAAACGGCATGAGCTTTGTCCTTGCCCAATACGAGCTTGCCCGGAGTTCCTTCGCCGTGGCAGACCTTGCATTCCATCGATTCGCTATGTTTTTTGTGGTTGAAGGTCACGTCTCCGTTCTTGGCTTTGAGGACGACGGTGTCTGCGGCAAAGGCCGGGGTGACGGCAAAGGTCATGAGCAGGGCGACGATGAGCAGTTTTTTCATGGTTCTCTCCTTGCTGTTGATGGGGGATGTTAAATGGAGCTAACTGTAAATTGTTCATTAGGTATTGTCAAGAATGAATTTCCGGGTCCGGCGGAACAGGCAACCCGGCTTGCAAATGAGTGATCTATCGGCTAACGTTGAACCCGTCCCGCGCCGCCGAGAGGTAGTGGCTGGTGATCTTGTCTTAGGGAAGGATTCGTCGATAATGATACGGAAATTCTTGATTTCTCTGGCAATAGTTCTTGGCTTGGGGTGGGGGGGGGGGCCGGCCTTCGCAGCCGAATGGCGAGCGCCCGGTGCCGATGCACGCTGCCCGGTCTGTGGCATGTTCGTCGCGTCCTATCACAACTGGACGGCTTCTATAATCCTTAAGGATGGGGCCCGGGTCTTTTTTGACGGGCCAAAGGATATGTTCCGCTACTTTTTCGACCTGAACAAGTATCGCCCCGGGGCAGGGCCGGAGGCAGTCGAAGAGATATTTGTTACGGAGTACTATACCGTCCAACCGGTACCGGCGCGGCAGGTCTACTTCATCAATGGCAGTGATGTTCTCGGCCCGATGGGGAAGGAATTGGTGCCGGTGAAAGGTTTAGAACCAGCCCGTGCCTTTTTACGCGATCACGGCGGGGTGAAGTTGCTGCGCTTTGATGGCCAGGCGCTCATTGAGGTAGATATTCAGCAATGAGCCGCGCCAATACCTTCCTGGCCCTCCTGTTGGTGTTGAGTCTGACCCTGGCGGGGTTGGTGTTTTTCGGCCGACCAGAGGCGGATGGACCCCCAGGTCTCAAGGATTTTCAATTACGAGGGCTGGCCGCACGCTTCGGGTTGACCGATCTGTCACTTTGGACCGAAGCTCGCTATACCCGGCACCCCTCGCAATCCGACCGTTTCTCCGCCTTTCAAGACTTCCCAGGTTCTTTCGACCATTTCCCGGCGGGATCGATCGTCAATCCCCCTGCTTCCGTGCCGACCCGGTAATCCGTTATGCTGAGGCACCTGAAGATTCTTGAATTCGCAGTGGCCGCGACACTGCGGCACAAGGGGCGCAACCTGGCGATCCTGGTGGTCTATTCCCTGGTGATTACGATCCTGGCTTCGGTCCTGTTTTTAACCCGTGGGCTCAAAGAGGAGGCCCAACGGGTATTGGCTGGGGCTCCGGAACTGACTGTGCAGCGCCTCATCGCCGGACGCCACGACCTGATCCCGACCAGCTATGGATCGATCTTGGCGTCAGTCCCCGGCGTCGGTCGGGTCACCCCTCGATTTTGGGGCTACTATTATGACTCCCTGACCTCCTGCAACTTTACCCTCCTCGGCCTTAGTGCTGGGGGGGGGGATCACCTTGAACTGTTAGCGGGGCGGTTGCCGACCGGTTCTGGGGAATGTGCCCTCGGCTCCGGTGTCGCCACGGCCCGGCGGACCGAAATCGGCGACGACCTGGTCTTGATCGATAGCCACAACCTCGGTGTCTCCTTTGAAGTCACCGGCATCTTTGCGGCGGAAGCGGCACTCCTGACCAACGACCTTCTCCTCCTCCCGGAAACCGACCTGCGGGTCTTTTTCAACTTTCCGGAGGGGAGCGCCACCGACTTCGAGGTCCAGGTCTTCAACCCACAGGAAGTCGCCACCGTCGCGGCCAAGATCAAACAACGTCTTCCCGATACGCGCCCTATTACCCGCAGCGAAATCCTCCGCACCTACGATTCGGTCTTCAGTTGGCGCAGCGGCATCCTCCTCACTGTCTTCGCTTCGGCGCTCCTCGCATTTTGTATTCTGGCCTGGGACAAGGCCACTGGCATCAGTGCCGAAGAGAAGAGGGAGATCGGAATCCTCAAGGCGGTCGGCTGGGACACCGCCGATGTCTTGGAGCTGAAAGTCTGGGAAGGGCTGATCCTGTCTTTGACCGCGCTCCTCCTCGGGCTGATTTTTGCTTGGGTGCACGTCTATTGGTTCGACTCCACCCTGCTGGCTCCGGTCCTCAAGGGCTGGTCGGTCCTTTTCCCGAGGTTGGTCGTGACCCCCCACGTCGATCTCTACCAACTCTTTGTCATCACCTTTCTGACCGTTACCCCCTATGTGGCCAGCACCGTTATTCCTTCCTGGAGAGCCGCCAGTGCTGATCCGGACAGCATGATGAGGAGCTGACCGATGGCGGTCTTGATCAAAACCGAAGGTCTCGAAAAAATTTACAACGCCGGGCGACCCGACGAAGTTCGCGCACTGCGAGAGGTTTCGCTCGAAATCGACGCGGGTGAGGTGGTTGTCCTTAAGGGTCCGAGCGGTTCGGGGAAGTCGACCCTCCTCAGTCTTCTCGGTTGCATGACCCGCCCCACCTCGGGGCGAGTAACGGTCGCCGGAAGAGACGTGTCCAGGCTTCCGGAGCGATTTCTGACTGAAGTGCGCCGCGAGACCTTTGGTTTTATCTTTCAGCAATTCAACCTGTTGCGACAGCTGAGTGTCCTCGACAACGTCCTTCTCCCCCTCTATCCGTTACCCTGCTCTTTGAGGGAGATGCACCGTCGCGCTGAGGCGCTCCTCGATGAACTCGGGCTTTCCCTGCGACAGCATCTCAAGGTTCGCTATCTTTCCGGCGGGGAACAACAGCGGGTGGCCGTTGCCCGGGCCCTGGTCAACGGCCCGCAGATCATTATCGCCGACGAACCGACTGCCCATCTCGACAGCGGCCTGGCCGGAGAGCTGATGGAGATTCTCGGCCGCCTCAATGGCCAGGGGAAGACGGTCGTCATTGCCACCCATGACCGATTCGTTTACGAGCACCCTCTGGTTGGACGCATCGTGCCACTCCACGATGGCCGCCTGGAGGCTGACCCGCCGTGATCCTTCACCCCGGCATTCTGGCCCTGCTCACAGGCTCAGTCCTGACCTTGATTCTCTGCCTTTACGCCGCAGGCAGCGGGCTCTACATCCTTCGGTATTGGGACCGTAACAGTACCAGTGCTCTGCAGTATCGCCTCGAACAACGTACCGTCCTGATTTCGACCCTGGTCCGATTGGCCTTGGTGTTTGAGATTGCCTCGGGTCTTCTGTTCATCTACACCGTCGATGAGTTGCACCCCCTCTTCGTCGGGGCGATGTGCGCAACCGGCACCCTCAACGCCAATCCTGTCGGGTGGAATGCCCTGACCACCAAAATTGCCCTCTTTTTCGGGGCTTCCCTCTGGCTGGTCCTCAACCGATTTGATGACAGGGCCGAGGACTATCCCCTGGTCCGCGGCAAATTTTTAGCATTGCCTCTGGTCGCCTGGCTGATTGGACTTGATCTCTACTATCAAGTTTCCTTCTTTACCGGTTTAAAACCGGAAGTCATCACCTCCTGCTGTGGCGCACTTTTCAGCAGCGGCGGTAGCGGGCTGGCGGCCGATCTTGCCGGGCTCCCGCCAGGGCCGACCATGGTCGCCTTTTATGCCGGGGCTGGACTGCTGCTGCTGGCCCTGGGGAGCGCCTGGTGCTGGCCCAGCGGGGTCCTTCGAGTCATCCTGGCAGTCCTTGCCGCGGGGTTTTTCCCCCTGGCATTGGCAGCCATCATCTCCTTTATTTCATTGTATATCTATCAACTTCCGACCCATCATTGCCCCTTCGACCTCTTCCAGAATCATTACCACTATATCGGCTATCCCCTCTATCTCTGCCTCTTTACAACTGTCCTCTGCGGACTGATGCCGGGAATCTTCACGCCATTACGCCGATTTTCCTCCCTGCGAGAGGCGTTGGCCCGAGCCGAGCGTCGCTGGTTGGTCGTTGCCCTCCTGGCCCTGCTGGGATTTCTAACCCTGGCCAGCCTCCCCATTCTCCTTGGCCCGCTTTCCCTCCTCGAATCGGCCTGATCCCTGAAAATCACTCTGTTGCGAATTGGCAAGCAAAACTTCTCCCGGGGAGTTTAGTCGAAATCTCCCTGCCTCTCCGAGTACTTGAGAGGGTGCTGTGAACGGCGGGATGCTTGGAGACAAAAGCCTCGGGCGAAGCAGTGCTGGCCCGGTTTGGCTTGTGGTCCTGTCTCGGTCAGCGAGAGATAAAATCGAGTTGGTAGCGGTCGTGAATAAGTCGCAGAAAGGTGCGGACGGATCGGAGCGCTTGACGGAACTGAGCGCGCTCCTTGTCATTCATGGCCAGAGGATCGACATGGTTGGTCGGTTGGTGGCCGACTGCCAGTGCCCGGAGCTGCCGTTGCAGGCGGAGTTGGACCAGGAAGGTGAAGGCTTCATCGATGTTTGCACGCTCGGCGGGGGAAAGCATACCGAGAGCACCGAGTCTTTCGAGCTTGTCCCAGGTGCTGCCGCCGATAATGCCCCCTTCCAGAGCGATGAGGCTGACCCCCAGGGTCAGGGCGAAAATGCCGGCCTTTTTCAGATCGACCTTACCGCGATACTCGCCCCGCCGTTCGACCCGGATATGCCCAAACCATCCCAGGGGAGGCTGAAAGCGCACAATGTTGCGGGCAACGTAGGGGAGAAACAGGGAGTTTTGCTGAACGGCACTGCGGATGTGATCACGTAGCTCGGTCTCAAGACGCGGGTCGCCGTGCAGGATGCGCAAATCCTGAAACATGCCGAAATTAACCATGTGATCGGGTTTCGGGACGCCAATCCATTGGTCGAGGAGTCGTTTCCATTCGCTGAGACTGTGACGCCAGAGGGGGTTGCTGGCCATGGTGTTGCCAGGGCAGCGGCGTACCCCTACCGTCTCCAATGCATCCACCAACCGGACCGTGAATCGTTCCAACTCTTCCACCTGTTCCGGGGGCAGATCGTCGCGGAAGATGGCGGCACTGTCCTGGTCGGTGCGCAGCGTCTGTTCGCTCCGACCTTCACTCCCTAGCGCCAGGAATGCCGCACCTTCCGGCAGCCGGATTCCTTCCAGGTTCTCCAGAAGGGCGATGACACGGCCGGTGAGGGCGTCGTTGAAATGGGCGATCAACTGGATCAGACTCTTGGTGTCGGCCCCGGCGAGGACCGCATAGTTGACCATCTCGAGGATACGGCCGTTGACCTTGCGCAGCTGATCGATTGACTGGGCCGCTTCAATCTCCTGGCTGAGATAAAGGGGAGTGCGAGTCTGGAGGCTCAGGATATCGGTATCGGTGAGGATGCCCACCAGTCGATCATCTTCGTCGAGAACGATCAGGCGGTGGATTTTGTGCTTGGCCATTTTAAAAATGGCTTCAAAAACATAACTCTGGCGCCGGATGGTCACCAACCCCGGAAGCATAATGTCTCCGGCCCGACGCCCGGAAATCAAGCCTTTGGAGTCGGCGATCAACCCCCGAAATTCCCGCACCGAGACGACCCCCAGCGGGGTCT
Organism: Desulfuromonadales bacterium; assembly: GCA_038317685.1. GTDB lineage: Bacteria > Desulfobacterota > Desulfuromonadia > Desulfuromonadales > DDH964 > JBBQBQ01. Next base: position 16,081 of record JBBQBQ010000036.1, read on the forward strand.
GCCCCGCGACCACCACTACCCCGGAAATGTCGTGGTCGCGCATCAGGCGAGCCACCTCCACCACCCCCAGTTCCGGTGCGCAGGTCACCGCCGGGCCTTGACACAGGGAATCGACCCGGATGAAGAGAAGACTGTCGTCGCTGATGGCACTGTTTGGCATGAACTCTCCATGAAGCGGCTGGTTGCGGCAGACCTATATTTCCTCTTTTCGTAAAACGATGCAACCGTTTCTTTTTCGTTTTGCGGCCAGACCCGGCAGGGCGCCGGAAGGAGAAAATTTGTCGCCCCTGCTGGCCAAATTCTGTTTTGTGGTTATACTCGGTTCGATTCCAGAACCTACTGGAATCATGGCATTTCGAAGGATTAAAGAAAAGTCTTTTCGGGAAAATCAAAACGGAGTTATATTTTTTCTATTGACTGATTCCGAGACTCGGCATATCTTTTCCCAAAAAACCGCTGTTCCCGGTTTGAACGCATCATTACCGATTTGAGAACAGGGTTTCATAATATGCGGGTTGAAGACGACGGTCGCCGAGCGTTTGCGCGCCGCCGACGTCTTGAATGTGACTCCCCCAAGCGGTTCGTATCTTGCCACGTCAATACAATTCAGGAAAGGAGGTGTGTTGGTACGAGACTCAGCCTGCCAGTAAGCCAACACTGAACACCCAAACAAACAGCAAGGAGGCAGCAATTATGGATGCAGCACAGCAAAAAGCCTATTGGAATGAAAATCTGGTCATCATCGTCGTCCATCTGGCGATCTGGTTCTTCGTGTCATTCGTATGCGGGATCATGGTTGTCGATCAACTCGATACCATCAGGATCGGCGGTTTCCCCCTCGGCTTCTGGTTCGCCAATCAAGGGTCAATCGTAGTTTTCGTGATTCTAATCTGGACCTATGTCGCCATGATGAACAAGCTCGACAAAAAGTATGACGTTCACGAAGGATAACCCTCCCGGACTTAACGCCGTACGCGTTGGAAACGCATCAACACTAAAAATCATCATGAGGTGACGAATTATGAGTATTTTAGCCTGGACCTGGATTCTGACGGGGTTGAGTTTTTCCCTCTACATCTACATCGCCTATGCCGCCCGTGCCAAATCGACGGGGGACTTCTACGCCGCCGAGCAGCAGGTGCCGGCCTTCATGAACGGCATGGCGACCGGCGCCGACTGGATGTCCGCCGCCTCCTTCATCTCGATGGCCGGCCTGATCTCCTTCATGGGCCGGGACGGCTCCTTTTACCTGATGGGTTGGACCGGCGGCTATGTTCTCCTCGCCATGCTCTTCGGCCCCTATCTGCGCAAGTACGGCAAGTTCACCATCCCCCAGTTCATGGCCGACCGCTACTATTCGAACACCATTCGCGTCGTCTCGCTGGTCTGCGCGATCTTCGTCTCCTTCACCTACGTCGCCGGCCAGATGCGCGGCGTCGGCGTCGTCTTCTCCCGCTTCATGGGCCTCTCCATCAACATGGGGGTCATCGTCGGCATGGCGCTGGTCTTCTTCTATGCCACCCTGGGCGGCATGAAGGGGATCACCTACACCCAGGTCGCCCAATACTGCGTCCTCATCACCGCTTACCTGATCCCGGCGATCTTCATCTCCATGCAGTTCACCGGCAATCCGATCCCGCAGCTTGGTTACGGCTCCACCGTCACCGCCGGCGGCGCCGCTCTCCTCAATGCCCCTGGCGACCAGGGGATGTATCTCCTTGACGTTCTCAACAAGATCCAGACCGACATGGGCTTCGCCGAGTACACCTCCGGTATCCGGCCGCGCATCGACGTCTGGTTCATCACCATGTCGCTGATGATCGGCACCGCCGGTCTGCCGCACATCCTGATCCGCTTCTTCACCGTGCCGAAGATGCGCGATGCCCGCGCCTCCGCCGGCTGGGCGCTGATCTTCATCGCCCTTCTCTACACCACCGCCCCGGCGATCGCCGTCTTCGCCCGCACCAACTTCATCAAGTCGATCAATAACGTCGCCTATGTCGATGCCCCCTCCTGGTTCAAAAACTGGGAGACGACCGGCCTGGTCAAATTCAATGACAAGAACAAAGACGGCATCATGACCATTGCCAAAGGCGCCTGGGACAAGCCCGACTCCAAGAACGAGGTCAAGATCGACCAGGACATCATGGTTCTCGCCAACCCGGAAATCGCCAAACTGCCGAACTGGGTCGTCGGTCTGATCGGCGCAGGCGGTCTCGCCGCCGCCCTCTCCACCGCGGCCGGTCTGCTCCTGGTCATTTCCGCCGCCATCTCCCATGACCTGATGAAGGGGATCATCACCCCCGACATGTCGGAAAAATCCGAGCTGATGTGGGCCCGCTTCGCCGCCGGCGTCGCCGTCTGCATCGCCGGTCTCTTCGGCATCTACCCGCCGGGCTTTGTCGCCCAGGTCGTCGCCTTCGCCTTCGGTCTGGCTGCCGCCTCCTTCTTCCCCTGTATCCTCATGGGGGTCTTCAACAAGAAGATGAACAAAGAGGGCGCCATGGCCGGGATGATCGTCGGTATCGTCTTTGTCGCCGCCTACATCATCTACTTCAAGTTCGTCAACCCGGCGATGAACAACGCCAAGGGCTGGTGGTTCGGCATTTCGCCGGAAGGGATCGGCACCGTCGGCGCCGCCCTCAACTTCATCACCATGTATGTGGTGAGCAAGTTCACCCCGGCCCCGCCCCAGGAGATTCAGGACCTGGTCGGCAGCCTGCGCTACCCTGGCAAACTGCCTCCGGCGTCGTCGCACTGAGCCGGCGGCTTGAGGTTTGGTTCTGCTTTGCAGTGAACTCCCCCCTCCCCCGCTGTGGGGGAGGGGATTTTTTTCCCCTTGGCCGCTATTTTCGGCTATAGTCATTGCCCGGAGGAGTCTGGCATGCCGGTTTCGTCATCGACAGTGGAGAGCCATACCAACATGATCGTCAAGACGATTCGTCGTTTTAACGCCGCCGTGGTTCACGCCATCATGAGCATCAAGTTTCGCGCGGTCGGTGCGACCCTGCTCAGCGCCTTCGCCGGCTTGAGCCTGACCACCACCATCATTCCGACCGCCATGACCTCCATCGTCGGGATGGACACCTTTTCCGCCCGCTGGGCCCTCGGCGGCTTCGCCGTCTATTCGATGATGGCCTGGGCGGTCGGCGGCTGGGCGGTGCAGAGAAGCGGCAATAAGTGGTTCGGCGCCGTCATTCTCGCGTTCGTCGGGCTGGTCACCGGCCTGGTCTTCACCGGCGTCGGCATCGGTACTGAAATGACCACGTTGCTGGTCGGCGGCGGTGCGGCGCTCCTCTATGGCGCGGTCGGCGGTCTGATTATCGGCGATGCCCTGAGAAGCCCGCCGGTGGACGACAGTGACCCTTCGGCGCCACGGGGCCGCATCGGCGATATGGGTCTTTTCAGCTACTTTAAAAAGTGATGCTTTCGCAAGCAAGCAAACGATGCGTTGGCTAAGCCAATAGCGTCACCACCTGCAAGGCGCCCCATTGTCGAGCAAGGACGAGTTCTCGCGGACGTCGACGCAGTGAGAGCAATGGCCGCAACGCAACAGTTGGCGCGTTTTTGCGACGCCATCAAAAAGTAGCGGACCGAACACCCCGGTCGCTCTCCTTGACCTCCGCCAACCCTGCTGGTCAAACCCTGCTCCGCAATCACCGAATCAAACAACAAGGGGTTGGGCATGCGCCCAACCCCTTGTCCATTCTGGAGCCACCCATCGG
>JBBQBQ010000037.1:0-19702 GCA_038317685.1 Desulfuromonadales bacterium
GGGACGACTTGCGCGGGGCCCTGGCGGTCACGGGCCGTATCGGCAACCTGGTCATGGAAAACGCCTCGATCTCCGGGGCCGTGGTCGGCTGCCAGGGGGAGATCGGCACCGCCTGCGCCATGGCCGCCGCGGCGGCCACCATGGTCCATGGCGGATCGCTGCAGCAGATCGAATATGCCGCCGAAATGGGCCTTGAGCACCATCTCGGGCTGACCTGCGACCCGGTCCTGGGGTTGGTCCAGATCCCCTGTATCGAGCGCAACGCCCACGCCGCCATGCGCGCCCTGGGCTGCTGCCACTTCGCCCTTCTCACCGATGGGCGCCACAAGATCCCCTTCGACGAAATCGTCACCGTCATGAAGGAGACCGGCCAGGCCCTCCCCTCCCTCTATCGCGAGACCGCCGGCGCCGGCATCGCCCAGGCCTACCGGCAGCGCCCGCAGAAATAATCTTCAAATAGTCCGCAAAAAGGGGAGATTCGGTTCAGCGAGGAGAGTTTTTCCGACGGAGGGTCTTTCTCATTTTGATAAGGAAAAGGTCTCAAGCTTGCGGTACAAGGTGGCGACGCCGATGCCGAGCTTCTGCGCCGCGAGTTTCTTGCCGTGAGTGGTGGTGCCGTAGGTCGCCAGGGCGTGAAGGATCGCTTCCCGCTCCAGCTCTTGAAGGGAGCGGACCGCCCCTGGCGACGACGCCGATGCCGGCGCCGTCTCGGTCAGGCTCCGGGGGAGGAGATCGACGTCGAGCAGGCCGTCGTCGTCCATCATGTTGATCATGAACTCGATGGAGTTCTCCAGCTCCCGCACGTTGCCGGGCCAGTTGTATTCGAGAAAGGCCGTCAGCACCGCTGGTTCGACCCGCCGGAAGTCCTTGTCGAAGAGGCTGGCGTACTTGTCGATGAAGAAGCGCGCCAGTTCTTCGATGTCGGCCTTGCGCTCCCGCAGCGGCGGCAGGTCGAGGGGGATGACATTGAGACGGTAGAAAAGATCCTCCCGAAAGGCATTGTCGCGGATCATCTGCGGCAGGTCCTTGTGGGTGGCGACAATGATGCGGATATCGATGCTGATCGGGTTGTTGGAGCCGATGCGCATGATCTTCTTCTCCTCGAGGACCCGCAGCAGCTTGACCTGGAGGTAGAGGGGCATATCGCCGATCTCGTCGAGGAAGAGGACCCCCTTGTGGGCGAGCTCGAACTTGCCGATTTTCCCCCGGGGATCGGCGCCGGTGAAGGCCCCCTTGACGTAGCCGAAGAGCTCGCTCTCCAGCAGGGTATCGGGGATGGCGCCGCAGTTGATGGCGATGAAGGGCTCCAGGCGCCGTTCACTTTGGGTGAAGATGGCCCGGGCCACCAGCTCCTTGCCGGTCCCGCTTTCGCCGCGGATCAAAACCGTCGAGGTCGATCCGGCGATCTTGACGATCTGCCGCTTCAGATTCCGGATCGCCGGAGAGGTGCCGAGGATCTGCTCGAGTTCGACCTTTTCGCCGCTGCGGGTCAGCTCGTAGAGGCGGGACTTGAAGGTCTTCATCTCCCGGAAGAGGATGATCTTGGCGTATTCGTCGAGGTCGAGGGCGACGGGGAAGATATTGCCGACCAGGACGAACTCCTTGCCGTCGATACGGATCTTGAACTCCTCGTTGTCGAGGATCGAATCGCCGGTGGCCACGATATTGAGCTTCTTGCCGAGCCAATCCCCCTGCAGGTCGAGCTGTTTGACGGCATTGCGGTTGATGTAGCTGATCCGGTTCTCGCGGTTGAGGATGAAGACGCAGGTGTTGATCTTGTCGATGACCTGGTTCATCAGCGCCACCATCTGCTCGGCGCGATCCTTCTCCTCCCGCTCGTAGAGTTTGCTGGAAATGAACTCGGCGATCTTTTCGAGGAAGGCCAGGTAGGCGTCGAGGTGGTCGAGGACCCGCGCCCGCTGCTCGTCGTTGAAGCAGATCAGGCCGATGACCCCGACGGTCTCCGCGCCGCGCCGGATCGGCATGCAGATTTCGAGTTTCTCGGCGCAGATCAGCTGCTTGGGGCAGGAGATGCAGATCTTGTGCTGTCCCGGATTGCGGATGATCTGGGTGGTGCCGGTCGCCAGGGCGGCCTTGAAGACGAACCCCTCCGAGGCCATGCTCTCGTTGATGCCGTCTTGGTAGAAACCGGTCCCGGCCAGACGGATAAAGTGGGCGTCGACAATTTCGACGTCGACATTGATCACCTGGGCGATGATCTCCGCATATTGGAGGACGGTATCCTGAATGTCTTTAAGGGCAACGGGCATGTCGATCCAAATCCAGGGCGGGCGCAAGGCGCCTAAATCGGGGAAAGATCTTGATTTATTTGCCGCTTACGTTGCCATGAAGGGGAGTCCGGTGTCAATCCCGGCGACGATTGCTGAACTGAGGCTTTTGAAGAGCATGATCAACCCAGAGTTGACAGCCCAAAAAAAATCCCGTCGTCGTGGCGGATTCATTCATGGACCGGAAACCATGGTCCATGATCGTGAGCGAGACAAAATCGAGTCCCTTAACCCCACAAGAAAAATCCTCATCACCAGGGCCATCGGCGAATGCCTCGAATTTCTCGTCTCACGCGCCCCAGAGGTGTGCTTAGTGCCCCGCCCGCCCGGAACAGCCCTTCGGGCAACCAACTTCATCAGCAAAATCTAGGATCCTGCCTTGTTGAAAGCGGTCTTCCCATCGGGTCCCTATAGATTGCGGCATTCCTTTTGCCGTCTGGGAATTGACCCACGGGATTGGCATGAACAAACTGGTCCCGCTAATGGTCCACGGCTCCCAAAATGGTGTTCGGGGTCTACGGACAATAAATTGAGGGAAGGGACGATGATCGCGGGGAAATTCTTGTCTATCGGGGGGAAGCTTTTCTCAGGAGGTTCCTGGGACAATAGCAATCACGCACCGTTCCCCAATCCTTGGTGAACGGGTTGGTGAAAGTCGCCCAAAAAAAAGCGGAATCCATAAGGATTCCGCTGAGTTTTTTGGAGCGGGAAACGGGATTCGAACCCGCGACTTCAACCTTGGCAAGGTTGCACTCTACCACTGAGTTATTCCCGCCCATCGGATTGCTACCGCTCCCTTGAGCGCGGTTATTAATAGCAAAAGGCCTGACCCAAGTCAACAAAAAATTCGGTAAAAATATTCCCGATTACCGATCCCGCCTTCAGGAAATAAATTAAATATTTTCAGGAAGATAGCTATTGGTATGGCCAGGAGTCAGAGGAAACGGCAAGGGAGGATTGGACTCAAAACAGGTGGTCGTGCCTTGCTCGTCCCCCCCCTAGGGAGTTCAACTCACAGCAGGGCGTCCTGGTTCTTGCGGTAATACTTGAGAAAGTTCTTGACGCGACCGACGTATTGGATGGTTTCGGGGTAGGGAGGAATGCCGCCGTGACGAATCACCGCGTTGGGGCCGGCGTTGTAGGCGGCCAGGGCCAACTCCAGATTATTGTCGAACTGATCGAGCATCAAGCGCAGGTAGCGGCTGCCGCCGCGAATATTCTGTTCCGGATCGAAGGGGTCATTGACCTTCAGATCCCGGGCAGTCGCGGGGATCAGCTGCATCATGCCCAGCGCGCCCTTGCTGGAACGGGCCCGGGGGTTGAAATCGCTCTCCGCCTTGATGACTGCCCGCACCAGAGCTTCCTCGATTCGGTTGATCGAGGCATAACGACGGATCACGTCACCAAGGCCGGAGTTGCCGGAACTGCTGCTGTCGCGGCGATAGAGGACGAATTTGGAGGTGGTCGGGGTGTTGGTGAAGTGCACCACCCCACTCTTGTCGACATACCGATAGATGTCGGCACGGGCCACCGGAGGCGCCAGCAGACCATCGAACAGGAGCAGCAGGAACAGAGCACACATGACAACTCTCATTGGGAAACGACCTCCGTTCGCGACTATAACCGAAAACAAGCCATATTTCAACCTGTTTGACAAGGGGTAAATCCTTGACAAGGTTACCTGTGGTGCCGATAATGCCAATCGCGGTCGGGGGACCGCCGCCACCCCACTCTATGAGGCTCCGATGAAGATCACCTCCGATTTCCTGGTTATCGGCAGCGGCATCGCCGGTCTGTCCTATGCTCTCAAGGTCGCGGAACGCGGCACGGTTGCGGTCATCACCAAGCGTGAGATCTCCGAAACCGCAACCAACCTTGCCCAGGGCGGTATCGCTTCGGTCATCTCCGCCGAAGATTCTTTCGACGCTCACTTTCAGGACACCATGGTCGCCGGCGCCTTCCTTTCCCGCGAAGAAACGGTTCACATGGTTGTAGAAAGTGCCCCCCAGGCCATCCGCGATCTGATCGACTGGGGGGTGCAGTTCACCAAGAACCCCGACGACAGTTACGACCTGACCCGGGAAGGGGGACATAGCGCGCGGCGGATTCTGCATGCCCAGGATATCACCGGACGGGAGATCGAACGGGCCCTGGTGGCAGCGGTCCGCAATCATCCCAACATCACCGTTTACGAACACCACATTTCCGTCGACCTGATCACCATCTCCAAGGTTACCCACCGCCGGGAACGCCCCAATCGCTGCCTCGGCGCCTACGTCCTCGACATCCGCAACAACGAGGTTCTCGCCTTCGGAGCCCGGGTGACGGTTCTCGCCACCGGCGGCGCCGGCAAGGTCTATCTTTATACCTGCAACCCCGACGTCGCCACCGGTGACGGCGTCGCCATGGCCTACCGGGCCGGGGCGACGGTCTCCAATATGGAATTCATGCAATTCCACCCAACCACGCTTTTCCACCCCCTCGCCAAATCGTTTCTGATCTCCGAAGCAGTGCGCGGCGAAGGGGCGATCCTGCGGCGACGCGACGGCACCGCCTTCATGCCGGCCTATCACGAACTCAAGGACCTGGCTCCGCGGGATATCGTCGCCCGCGCCATCGATCACGAAATGAAGGTCCATGGCGACAATTGCGTTTACCTCGACATCACCCATCGTGAGGCCGACTACATCCGCGAACGCTTCCCCAACATCCACGAGACCTGCCTCTCCTATGGCATCGACATGACCACTGAACCGATCCCGGTCGTCCCGGCCGCCCACTATCTCTGCGGCGGGGTTCAGGTCGACACTTGGGGAGAGTCCGACCTGCAGAACCTTTTCGCCATCGGCGAAACGGCCTGCACCGGCCTCCACGGGGCCAATCGGCTGGCGAGCAACAGCCTCCTCGAGGGGGTCGTCTTCGCCGACCGGGCTGCCCGCCGGACCCTGGAACGCTTCGATGCCACCCCGGCCGATTACCCGCCGATCGCCACCTGGGATTCGGGGAGCGCCACCAACAGCGACGAAGAGGTGGTGGTCGCCCACAACTGGCATGAGATCCGCCTCTGCATGTGGAATTTCGTCGGGATCGTTCGCTCAACCAAACGTCTGGTCCGGGCTCTGCGTCGCATTCAGATGATCCAGGAGGAGATCGCCGACTATTATTGGGACTTCTACATCACCTCCGACCTCATCGAACTGCGGAACATCGCCACGGTCGCAGAATTGATCATCCGCAGCGCCCTGAAACGGGAAGAAAGCCGCGGCCTCCACTACAATATCGACTATCCCGAGACCGACGACGTCCATTGGAAATGCGACACCCTGCTGCGCAAGGGATTCTGAGTCCCGCGTCAGTCTTCCCCGTTCCCCCTGCTCCGGAGGGCTTGCCTTGACTATCGACGACATCCGCCAGGCGATTGATCGGCTTGACAGCGACCTGCTGTGCCTCTTCAACGAACGCGCCGCTCTGGCCTTGCTGATCGGGGAGATCAAAAAGGAGCGCGACCTGCCCGTCTACGACCCGGAACGCGAGAAGCTCATCTTCGCCCGCATGCAAGCCGCCAATCCGGGCCCCCTCGACAACGGCGCCATCGTGCGCCTCTTCGAGCGGGTGATCGACGAATCCCGCCGTCTCGAACGCATCCGCACCCGGGGAGAATGAAAAATGTTGATCGTGATGCGCAAAACCGCCAGTGAAGCTGATCTGCAGCAGGTCAAGCAATACCTTATCGACCGCGATTTCGACTTTCACCAGTCAACCGGCACCAACCGCGTGATCCTCGGGGTCATCGGCGACACCGCCGCTATCGATCGGGAGGCCCTGCGCTGCCAGCCCGGGGTTCTGGAGATTTTCAAGATCCCCGAAGAGGAATGAACGCCATGCCCGGAGCCCGACTCGACCGCCTGCTGGCGGCGCCTGGACACATCGCCGTCCTCGCCACCGCCGACCGGGCAGGTCAGCCGAACGCGGCCGTCTTCGGCTCCCTGCGACGCCTCGATGAGCAGACCCTGGCCCTCGGCCTCGGGGACAACCGCTCCCTCGCCAACCTCCGTCAAAATCCCAAAGCCACCCTTCTGCTCTGCCTGCCGGCCCCGGAACTCCTGGCCTGGCAGGGCCTGCGCGTGGCCCTGGAACTTGAGCTGATCGAAACCACCGGACCGCTTTTCGATCAATTCCTGGCAGAGGCCACGGCCCAGGCCGGCAGGTTGGCGGCTCGCACTCTGCGGCAGGTCACCACTTTCCGGATCAACTCCTGGCGGCCCCTCATCGACCTGGCACCCCTCTCCAGCTGATTATCAATCCCCGTATTTGCGAGCGGCATTTCGGGAATTTACATCCTACGGGAAAAACGCTACTATTCGCCCGCATCCGACACGCTGGCTTTCCCATTGCGAGGCGGTTCCGCCGAGGCCGTCACCTCAATAACCATGCGCATACTCCTTGTCAATCCACCCAATTGCGGTCGCAGTATCCCCGAGGAACGTTTCGGCATTACCTCGCTGAAGCAGATCTTCCGGGGTGAGCCGTTGGCATTGGAGACCCTGGCCGGCAACCTTCCTGGCCACGAGGTGCGGATTGTCGATCTGAAGGTGGAGCCTGAGGCCCTGGGGATGGAGTTGGCAAGCTTCGGCCCCGACCTGGTCGGCTTCACCGCCATGACCTGTGAAGCCAACACCGTCCTTTCCCTGGGGCGGCAGGTAAAAGCTGTTTGCGCAGCCCGGGTCGCCGTCGGCGGAATCCACGCCTCCAACGACCCGGAGTACTTCAACCGGCCGGAGATCGATTTCGTCGTCCTCGGTCTCGGCAAGGCAAGCTTCCGGGAGTTGGCCGACGCCCTGGCAGGCGGGCAAGACGGCGCCGCCATTCCGGGCATCGCCGTGGTCCGGCCGGGGGCCTCACTCGCCTGGGTGCCGCGGGCCTACGGGCCGGCCGACCTGGTCGCCGCCGCCCCTCCCCGCTATGACCTGGTCGAGCGCTACCGCCCCCATTACCTCCTGCCGACGCTCGGACTGGAAATGGGCTTCGTCGCCTCGGCCTTCGGCTGTCCTTACGATTGCTCCTTCTGCTGCATCGGGCCGCTGGCCGGCGGCCGGTACCTGAATCTGGAGAGCGCCGCGGTGGTGCGCGACATCGAACTGCTGGCGCGAACCCCGGTGATCCGCCTGGTCGATGCCAACAGTTTCGGCAACCCGGCCCAGGCCCGGGAACTGGCCGGGAAAATCCGCGCCGCCGGGATCCGCAAACAGTACCTCGCCGACGTGCGCGCCGATACCGTGGTGCGCCACCCGGAGCTGTTGCGGGAATGGCGGGAGATCGGTCTGCGCGCCGTCGTTATCGGCTTCGAGGAGGTGACCGACGCGGCCCTCGGCGCCATGAACAAGGCGAGTTCGGCGGCAATCAACCGCGAGGCGGTCGCCCTTTTGCGGGAGATCGGCCTGACCATCGTCGGCGACTATATCATCGCCCCCGATTACGATGAGCGTCAGTTCGAGGCGCTTGCCGAACACCTGGCGGCGCACCCCGTCGACCTGCCGATGATCACCGTCCTCACCCCCCTCCCCGGCACTGTTTTGTATAGCCGGCGCCGGGAGGAGATCTGCAATCATGACCTTGACTACTACACTCTGACCAACGCGGTGCTCCCGACCAGGCTTCCAGAGGAAGATTTTTACCGGCGTTACGCCGGCCTCCTCCAGGCCGCCCATGCCCAGGCCCGAGTTTAAGGAACGTCCCTTGCCCATGCCCGTTTACATTACCGACCTGGCGGCCTTTCTCCCCAACGCCCCGGTTGCCAATGACGCCATCGAGTCCGTGCTCGGGATGATCAACCAGCTCCCCTCCCGGACCCGCCGCATCATCCTGCGCAACAACCGCATCGTCAGCCGCCATTACGCCATCGACCCGCTGACCGGGTTGACGACCCACAGCAACGCCCAACTCGCCGCCGCGGCGGTCCGCCGGCTGCGCCCCGGCCCCGGCTTCTCCGTCAACGACATCGACTGCCTCTGCTGCGGCACCTCCTCGGCCGACCAGATCATGCCCGGCCACGGCTCGATGGTCCACGGCGAACTCGGCGGACGCCCCTGCGAAGTCCACAGCACCTCCGGGATCTGTATCGCCGGCATGAGCGCCATGAAATACGCCTGGCTGGCAGTCGCCACCGGCCAGGCCCGCCAGGCCGTCGCCACCGGTTCGGAGCTCGCCAGCACCTTCCTGCGCACCCGCCTCTGCGGACCGGTCCCGACGGAAAAGGCGGTGGCCCTTGAGGAACAGCCGGTTCTCTCATTCGAGGCCGACTTCCTGCGCTGGATGCTCTCCGACGGGGCCGGCGCCGCCCTCCTCGCCGCCGCCCCCCGGGCCGAGGGTCTGTCGCTGCGCATCGACTGGATCGACCAGGTCTCTTTCGCCAACGAACTGGAGACCTGCATGTACGCCGGCGCCACCAAGGATGAAGACGGGGTTCTGCGAGGCTGGCGGGAACAACCCTCCATGGAGGAGGCGAACCGTAACGGCACCTTCCTGATCAAGCAGGACGTCAAGCTCCTCAACCGCGAAATCCTCCACACCGCCGTCGATCGGACCCTGCCGCTGCTGCGAGCCAAACACCGTCTGGAGGCCGACGATTACGCCTGGTTCCTGCCCCACTATTCGTCCGACTTCTTTCGCCAGGATCTCCACGACCGCTTGCGCGATCACGGCCTGGCGATTCCCCAGGAGCGCTGGTTTACCAACCTCCCGACCAAGGGCAACACCGGCGCCGCGTCCATCTATATCATTCTCGAAGAACTCTTCCATTCCGGGCGACTGCGTCCGGGGCAAAAGCTGCTCTGCCTCATCCCCGAGAGCGGCCGTTTCTCCATGTGCTACATGCAGCTCAGCGTGGTCTGAAGCGCCTCCCCTTCCATAAAATACCAACGGGCCGCCGGCATCCTGCCGACGGCCCGTTGCAATAACCACTGCCACTCTTCCAGATTCTTGCCTGCCGAAGTGCCCTTACCGGCCCACCATGAAATCCCCCAGAAAAAGAAGATCGAGCGGAGTCCGGGAAAAACAACTCAACGCATCCTCCGGCGAGCAGACAATCGGTTCCTGAAGATTAAAACTGGTATTGATCAGAACCGCATAGCCGGTCAGCTTCTCGAAGGTGAGAAGGAGCCGGTAGAGAACGGGATTCGATTCCAGCGAGACGATCTGGATACGGGCGGTGCCGTCGACATGGGTAATTCCCGGGAGGAGGTCGCGGAACCCCGGTTTGACTTCGGTGGTGACGAGCATGTAGCGGGTCAGCTCTGAGAGCGGTTCCTGGAGGTCGAAATATTTCAGGGCCGCTTCCCGGGTCGTCACCGGGGCGAAAGGCCTGAAAAATTCGCGCTGTTTGACCTTATTATTCAGGTAGTCTCTAATCTCTGGAGAACGGGGATCGGCGAGGATCGAGCGGTTGCCGAGGGCTCGGGGACCGCTCTCCATCCGCCCCTGGAACCAGCCGACGACCTTCCCGGCCGCCAGAGCTTCGGCCGCGGCCCGCCAGGGCTTTTCGACCTTGGTGGAGGCGATGCCGCGCTTCTCTAGGGCGGCGATGATCTCCTCATTCCCGTACTCCGGCCCCAGGTAGGGGGAGAAGGCGGGGGGATGTTCCTTCGGGGTCTCGCCGCAAAGGGCAAAGGCGGCATAGAGGGCGGCGCCGACGGCCCCGCCGCTGTCGGAGGGAAAGGGTGGGATAAAGACCTGCCGGTAAGCTCCCGACTTCAGGATCTCCCGATTGATGTCGCAGTTGAGAAAGAGCCCTCCGGAGAGGCAGAGGTTCTGATGGCCGGAGACGGTCGGCGCGTGGCGGACCAGGTGGAGGATCGCCTCCTTGATCCGGTTCTGCATGCTGTGGGCGATATCGAAGTGGCGCTGCTCCAGAGGTTCGCCCTTCCGGCGCTGCGGGCCGAATTCCCTCCCCACCCGGTTTTCTCCGTAATACCAGAGCCCCAGGTATTTCTGGTCGGGGATGGAATACGCCCCCCCGGGTCGCAGCTCGATGATCCGTTCAAAGGCTTCCCGGTAGGTGTCCCGGCCGTAGGCGGCGAGGGCCATGGTCTTCCCCTCCTGATAGTTCTCGAAGCCGAGGAAGTTGGTAAAGGTCGTATAAAGAATGCCGAGAGACGACCAGATCGGAGCCTTCCAGCGTAACTGGAAGCGGGTCTCCCGCACCGTGTAGACGGAAGTCGAGCAGTCCTCGCCGTGGCCATCGGCGACAATGACATCGGCCCCTTCGCCGCAGAAGGGGGCGAGGTAGTAGCTCGACGCGGCATGGGCCAGGTGGTGTTTGACGCCGACCACCCGCCCGGAGAATTCGCCGGGGAAGCAGCGGTTGACGGTGCGCTTGAGCCGCAGAGCCGAGGCGATGGACCGGAAATTTATCGGGGGCCGGGCGTATCTTTGAATTTTGAAATAGATGGCCGGCGCCAGCACCAGCTTGGCGGCTTCGGCCACCATGGACCGGTACGGATTCCAGTTGTAGGCGATGACGTCGACATCGGCAAGCCGTACCTGCCCCGCTGCGAGGACATAGGCGATGGCCCGGGCAGGAAAAGCGTTTGAATGCTTGATCCGGTCGAACCGCTCCTCCTCCACATTGGCGATCAGCTTCCCATCGATCAGGAGGCAGGCTGCCGAATCGTGAACGAAGGCGGAAATCCCGAGAATGACCATGGACAAGACTCCTGAACTGCAACCGGCCGAGTCAGGGTTGCGCTCCCGCAACATCGCGCTATGATATCAGAGAAAAGGGAATCTCACTTATATTCCAGTTATTTATCGGCCGGAAAGGAATATCATGAAACCCATCCGCAGAATCCTCGTCGTCAGTCGCATGACCCAGTACTGCCGGGAGGCGGTCGAACAGGGGATTTCCCTGGCCAACCAATACCAGGCGGAGTTGTTCGTCATCCATGTCATCCACAACCCCTTCGGCTACGAGGGGTGGAACCTGCCGATCGTCTCCCTGGAGAAGGACTACCAGAAGCTCCTCGCGGAGACCCGGACCAGCCTCGACAAAATGGTGGCCGCCGAGCGCGCCAAGGGCCTTTCCGCCACCGTTCTGATCGCCGAAGGAGACCCGGTCAAGGAGGTCGAAGCCGCCGTCAAGACCCATCGGATCGACCTGATGATCCTCCTCGCCCACGACGAGGGACGGATCGAACATCTCTTCTTCAACCGCAGCAATAACGACCTGATCAGGCATTTACCCTGTTCGGTCCTGCTGGTCAAGAAAGAGCCGCAACAGCTCCACGGCTGGGTATGACCCAGGCCTTCCGATCCCGATGCCGATGAGGGTGATGATCGCCGGCTTTCGTACCCGGCCGCCATCCGCCCCAAACCCGCCTCCGGATTCACTCCTCCCCCGCCAGCAGTGAAATGGCCGCCGCAATCGCCTCCTGAGTCCCCGTCAGGGCCAGGAGGTCTCCCACCTCAAGCAACTCCGCCGGCGCCGGAATCGTCACATGTCCCCCGTTTCTGGTGATCGCCAGGACCGAGGCGCCGGTCAGTGCCCGCAGGTTGACCTCGGCCAGGGTCTTGCCGACGACCGGCGACCCGGCCTCCAGACGCAGGGCGGTGAGGGCGCCGAGGCCGGGGAGGAGTTCCCCCACCGATTTCAGATCCATCTCCCCCTTCCCTCGCGAGGTCCGCCCCTGGGATTGACTGGCCAGGGCGGCGACGATGACCTCGGCGCCGGCCCGCACATGCCCCTGAAGGTTGGTGGCGCTCTTCCAGAAAGCGACGCCGAGGACGGTCAGAAACAGGACCAGCACCACCCCGCCGGGAGCGCCGGGGAGGAAGGGCCTGGTCAGGACCAGCAGCGGCGCCCCGACCAGAAACACCATCACCAGCTCGAAGGAAACGATCAGCAGTCTGCGGGGAGCCGCAGCCAGGTCGACCCGGTCGACACTTCCGGCGGGGAGGACCAGTTCGGCCAGGGCCCGCCCGAGCTTGCGGCTGACGCGGATGACGCCGAGAAAGAAAGGGGCGGCGAGGAGGGCGGCGACTCCGATCATGACCGGCCAGGCGATCGGGCCGGGGATGTGCGCCCGGACCAAGGCCAAAGTCAGAAGCCGATCGCTGCCGGCGGCGATACCGACGACGATGACGGCGAAGAGGACGGCATCGACGAGGAGGCGGCGCAGCAGACGGCGCAGCTGGGCGGCGCTCCCTCCCGAACGGGGGGCTTTGAGGAGGGCCTCGATCCAGCTGCCGTAGAGGACCGAAAAAGTCTGCAACGGTCCCGGAAGGCGCCGGTCGACCCAGCTCGCCAACGGTCCCGAGGCGCGGATCAGCCAGGGGGTGGTCAGGGTCGTCAGCGCCGAGACGGCGATCGCCACCGGGTAGAGGAATTCACCCGTCGCTTTAAGGACGAGACCGAGTCCGGCGATAATGAATGAGAATTCCCCGATCTGAGCGAGACTCATGCCGGCCTGCAGGGAGGTGCGCAGACGACTCCCGGTGAGGAAGGAACCGACCGAGACGCCTAGGATTTTACCGAGGATCACCGTCGCCGTCAGGGTCAGGATCACCCCCCAATAGCGAGCGATCAGGGCCGGATCAATGAGCATGCCGACGGAGACGAAGAAGACCGCGGCAAAGATGTCCCGGACCGGTTCGACCAACCGCTCGATCGTTCCCTCTTCCCCAGATTCGGCGATGAGGGAGCCGCCAAGGAAGGCACCGAGAGCAGCCGAGAAGCCCCAGGCCTGAGCAAGGAGGGCCAGGGCGAAGCAGAAACCGACGGCAGCAACAATCGTCGTCTCCGGCCGCCCCAGGCGGTTGACGAGGCGGACCGCCCGGGGGACGACGAAGAGCCCAATCCCGAGAAGGGCGGCAAGGAAAAAACCGAGTTTGCCGACGGTCCGGACCAGCGGTCCGGCGGCGAGGCCGCTGCCGGTGGCAATGGCGGTGAGGGCCGCGAGGAGGACGATGGCGATCAGGTCCTCGACGATCAGGACCCCGACCACCCGTTCCCGCAATGGGCCGGCAATTCCCTGTTCCTGAAAAGCCTTGGAAACGATCGTGGTGCTGGAGATGGCGATGACGGCACCGAGGAAGAGGCTTTCCAGGACCGTCCAGCCGAAGAATTGGGCGACGTTGAAGCCGAGCCAGAGCATCAGGCTGGTTTCGACGACCGCCGTCATGGCGGCGCGGGGACCGACCACCAGGAGCTTGCGCAGGCTGAATTCGAGACCGAGGGAGAACATCAGCAGGATCACCCCGATCTCGGCCAAGGTCTGGACCACCGCAGTATCGGCCACCAGCGGCACCGGCACATGGGGGCCGACGATCAGACCGGCGAGGATGTAACCGAGGATGACCGGCTGACGCAGGCGCTGGAAAACGACGGTGGTGACCGCCGCCACGCACAGGACAACGGTCAGGGCCCGTAAAAACTCGTGGGGATCGGGCATGGGAAGGCTGGGCCTTTCAGCCCGGCGCCATCCCCTCGCTGCGGATGAAATCGGCGAGGGTGCGCAGGCAACGCAGGATGTCGCGGGCCGTCTCCTGACCTCCGATCCGGACACTGTAGCGCCGCTGGATCGCAACCACCACTTCGATGGCGTCGAGGGAGTCGAGACCGAAGGGGGAATCGGGACCGATCAGAGGGGCGAGCGGCTCGACTGTCAGGGGGGGATCGGGGATGTTGCAGACCTCGATGATCAAGGCCTGGAGTTCGATTTCTAGGGGGGTGGCAACGGTATCGGACATGGATCCTCTCCAGAAGAAATAAGGTCGGTCGCTTCAGCGGCCGCGGCTGCCGGCACGGGCCAGGAACAACCAGGCCAGCAGCAGGGAGCCGGCGAAAAAGGCCAGCAGGGCGGCGGCCGGACCGGCGACGGCGGCAAAATCGCCGCCACGCACGAAGATTTCGAGAAAGCCGCGCAGCCCCCAACCCAGAGGCGAGACGACGCTGAGGGTCTGCATGGCGGCCGGCATGGCGTAGACCGGCACCATGATCCCGCCGACCGCCGCCGCCACCACCACCGAGATCGCCCCGAACATCGCCCCCTGCTCGTAGCTGCGAGCCGCGCTGCCGACCAGCAGGCCGTAGCCGGTCGCCGCCAGCGCGGCGCAGAAGGCGAGCCCAAAGGCCGCCCCCAGGTGTCCCTGCAGTTCCAGGGCCGGGGTGCCGAAACGCGGCAGGAGGTAGCGGCCGACCAGAAGCATCCCGCTGAACTGGACCAGGCAGACGCAGACGAAGGCAGCGATCTTGCCGAGGAGGATGACCCCGTAGGAGACCGGCAGGGTCCGCAGCCTCAGCAGCGTCCCCTCGTGCCGCTCCCGCATCAGGGCGCCGGAGAGGGGGACGACGATGAAGAACATGCCGAAGAGGGCCCAGGCCGGAACGTTTTGCTGCACCGCGTTGGGAACCGTCGGTTTTTGGCCGGGAGCAGTGCTTTCGACCTGCAAGGTCAGGAGCCGCTCCCCGGCCAGCATCCGCAGCGCTTGGTCCCCGCCGCCGAGCGCACCGCCAGCGAAACCGCCGCCGAGGGACCGGCTGAGTTCGCGGGCCTTGGCCTCGACCTCCAGGCCGAGGAGCACCTGGCCGAGGGCGCTCTTCAGCGCGGTGCGGAAGATCCCCTGCACGGTCGGATCGAAGCAGAGGACGACCTCGCTGCCGCCGACCGCCGGTGGCCCCGGGACGCCGCCGATCTGCGCCGCTAGAGCCCGGACCCGTTCGGCCAGGGCCGCGCCGGCCCCGGGAGGAATGATGACCCCGCAGGGATAATCACCGGCGGCGACCAGGGTCCGGACCCGCTCTGGAGTAAGGACGGCGCCGTCTTCGCGGGTGATCAGCCGCAGCGCCTCCACGGCCCCGAGCCGCTCCCCCAGCTGCCGTGAGAAGGGACTGCCGTCGGCGTCGACGAAGAGGACCCGCAGGTCGCTGCCGCCGCTCCGTTCCAGGACGTTGTTCTGCACCAGGGAGATGACCAGCACCAGCACCGCCGGCATCAGAAACAGGATCAGCAGCCCGGCGCGGTCGCGCCGCAGCACCAGCAGATCCTTCGCCCAGGTGGCCCAGAACTGTAACATTGTCGCCGCCCTTCTAGTCTCTTAACTGTTTGCCGGTCAGACCCAGAAACAGCTCTTCCAGGTTGCTGCAGCCGACAGCACCGTCGACCAGGGCCGCCGGCGCGCCCTCGGCCAGAATCCGGCCGTCGTCGATGATCGCCACCCTCGAACAGAGTTGTTCCGCTTCTTCCATGTAGTGGGTCGTATAGACCATCGTCATCCCCTCCCCTGCCAGCGCCTGCAGATGGGCGAGGATGGTGTGGCGGGACTGGGCATCGATGCCGACGGTCGGTTCGTCGAGGAAGAGCAGCCGCGGCCGGTGCAGAATCCCGGCGGCGAGATTGGCGCGGCGCTTCATGCCGCCGGAATACTCGGAAATCCGCCGGTCGGCGTGCTCCTCCAACCCCACGAAGGCCAGGCATTCGGCGATCCGGTCCCGCAGCCCCCCCCCGGTCAGGCCATGAAGGCGGCCGAAATAGGCGAGATTTTCGCGGGCCGTCAAGCTCGGGTAGAGGGCGATCTCCTGGGGGACGAGGCCGATATCGCGGCGCACCAGGCGCCCCTGCCGGACCACGTCGTGACCGGCGATGGCGACTGTTCCCGTGGTCGGCCGCAGCAGGGTGGCGAGGATCGAGATCGTCGTCGTCTTGCCGGCGCCGTTGGGGCCGAGGAGACCGAAGAGTTCCCCTGCGGCGATCGACAGGGAAAGTTCCGACACCGCCGCCCGCGCCGCTCCCGGGTAGCGGAAGGAGAGACGCTCGGCCCGCACCAGGGGCAAAGGCGAAGGTTCGCTGGTGGTGGCTGGTTCCATGACGGCCTCAGACCAGGGTCAAAAGTTCCCGGAAGATCGCTTCCTCCCGGGCGGCACAGTCGCGCAGCACGAAGGCCAGCGGCTCCAGATCGGCGAGATCGCCCCGTCCCTTGCAGCGCCGTGCGGCCAGCAGGGCAAATTCCCGCCAACGGTCGCCGGTCGTCGTCATCTCCCGGGAGAGATCGAAAAGCCGAGGCAGCTCCAGGATCGCCGCCGCTTCCTGCAGAAAGGCGGCATAGACGAAGCGAAAGCCGCCGCCGCCGGTGCCGATCTCTTCCTGCATCCGGATCACCTGGCCGAGATAGCGGCCGGCCCGCTCCGTCCCCAGCTTTTGGGGCCAGCGCTCCAGCTGCCCGGCCAGATAGCGGATCCCCCGCACCCCGAGAAGCGGCACCGGAGTCTTGACCATGGCGCGGGCGGTTTCGCGAAGACCGGCCCGGACCGCCCCGGCCAGATCGAGGGGACGCTCACCCGGCTGCAATGAGTAGATCCGCCCGCGGGGGGCAAGCGGCCCCTCGGCGAAGCGGGCCCGCTCCAGGTCGTCGGCGGGGCAAAGGACCGGGGTATCGAGGACCGGATCGCTGATCCGGTAGGACTCCCCCTCCCGGCCGTAGACGACCAGGTTGTGGGCGTTGAAGTGAAAGCGCAGCGCCGGGGGGAAATAGGGAAGCCAGAAAACCCCGGTCTGCAGTCCGACCGGTCGGCCCTGGTCGAGACTTTCATCGAGAGCGGCGCGGGCCTCGGTTCGGGAACGGAAGCGCCGGGATGTGACCCGCACCCCCAGGCGCCCGGTCGCTTTGCGGAGGATTTCCCCCGGCTTGCTCCGGTAGGTGACGAGGGGCAGGTAGTTGACCCGGATAAAGGGGAGATAGGCGAAGAAGAGTCCGGCGCCGATGCCAAAGGTTAGCGCTTCGGAGACCTCCAGACCCAGATAACCCAGGAGGTTGGCGGCGACCCCGCTTTCGCAGTGAGCCGATTGGCGATGCTGAAAGGCGACGGTCATGGCGCCGGGGCCTCTCCCCCGAGAACCTCGCAAGCGATTTCGGGATGCTCGGGGAGGCGATCCAGATCGGCAGCGGCGAGGCGAAACACGGCGGCGTAGCGCTCCCGCAACTGGGGATTCAGCTTGCGGAAGATCTCCGGTCGCAGGTGGCGGCGTACCCGCCAGCGGGACAGTTTGACGTAACGGGCCAAAAGGGCCACATCCATCTGCTGAACCGCCATGTGGTAAGAGAGGGGGCTTTCGACCCCGCGGCGCACCGCTGAGACGGCCCGCGCCACCTCGGCGGCGATCGTCTCCCAGGCCTGGCGATTGGCGAGGTTGGCCGGATCCCAGCCGGCGCTCGGCGCCAGGACGTAACGCCCCCCTTCATCGAGGGCGTAACAGATCTCGTGCCAGGGGCCGAGGATTGCCTGATCCTGAGGGACGTCGGTCTCTTTCATCACTTCAAATCCGTTTTCCGCAATTATCGTCTTTCCAGGAGTTCCCAGGTCCGGGGCGGAGCAACCATGTCCGGATGCAAGGCTCCGGAAATCCTGAAGGAATAAGCCGTACCGGAAGGTACGTCGTTGACGAAGGATGAGGGGAACGCCGCAGATGGGCGTTTTTCATCAGCCCGCTAAAAATACCGTCCAATCTGGAGCAGCACCGAATTATTCCCCCGGTTGTCACCGTTCAGCCCGCCGTTGGAGATGTGATGGAGCCGCAGCGCCGCCAGCCAGGTTCCAGCCTCGGTAGCGATCTCCGTTCCCAGGCCGAGCTGCGGATTGAAGTTGCAGCGCCAGGCCATCCCCTCGACCTGGAAATCGTTGTAGATCAGGCCGATGCCGGCCTCGACGTAGGGGCGCAGAGCAGCGACGCGCAAGGGGTCGAGAAAGTAGAGGGCGAGCATGTTGGCCGAAACCAGGGTCCGCACCTGCGGCGAGATCGTCGCTCCGAGGTTTGCCTCCACTTTGAAACGCAGCGCTTCCGGCGCCCGGTGGGGCCAGATCCGGTCGTAGTCGAAGAGGGCGAAGGCGTTGACCTGAACGAAGCGGATCTCGTTCCCCGGATCGTAGCCCTGCCCGAAGTTGAGGCCGATCCCGGTGCGGGTCGCCACCTCCTCGGCCAGAACCGGCCCGGCCAGACCCAGAACCACCGCCAGCAACATCCCCCCCAGAATGAATCCCTTCATCGTCCACCTCCCATCGAATTGACCAGAACCGCGCCGAAGCGTCCTTCGCGGTCGCACTTCAGGCAGCAGAGCGGTCCTGCCAGCGCCGTCCCCTGCTGTGGGAGATGCCCATCGCGCCGGGCCAGGGCCGCGACCGCCAGATCGAAACCGGCCGCCGCCGGAAAGCTGCCGTAGTGGGGGGCGAAGGCGGCGACGGCGGCGCCCGCCGGCAGCAGCGGCGGGTAGTGGGCGCCGCACCCCGCATGGCCGTCGGCCCCGAGGAGATAGGTGGCCGCGGCCGGCGCCACTGAGCCGGCCACCCCCCTTCGCCCGAAGCCAACCTCCCCGATTCGCCCGTAGCGGTCCCTCCCGGCGGGGCCTTCAAGGAGAAAAAAAGCCGCCCCTTCCCCCGCCACGGCGCTCTGCCGGTCGAAGTCCAACGGCTCCGCGACCCCGCTTCTCGCGCCGGGGAAGAAGCGCTCCCAGCAGTAACCGAGGACACTGCAGAATTCGTCGACGGCGCCGAACAGGACCCGCTCGACCCGCCCCTCCAGCAGCCAGGTCCGGGCGGTGAGAAGGGCCGAGGCGACCGACAGTTCGAACTGGCTGACGGTCAGGTTCGGCCCGATGGCGCCGAGTTCGATGGCAACGTGGGCGGCGGCGGCGTTGTGGACCGAGTTGGAGAAATGGGTCGGAGAGGCGCAGCTGTCGCCGTCGAGCCGGACCGAGTCGAGAAAGGCGAAGGTGGTGCGCAGGGGTCCGTAGCCGGTGGCGATGATCACCCCGAGGCGGTCCCGGGAGGTCTCCAGGGCGGCGCCGTCTTCCAGGGCGAGGTGCGCCCCGAGGAGGGCCAGCCGCGAAAAATGATCGATGCGCCGGGTGGCGCGGCGGCTGACGAAGCGCTCCAGCGGCGCCGCATCGGCCAACAGGGCCGGCAGCTCCAGCTCGCCGCCGTCGGCGGGGATGACAACCCGGGTCGGAAGGGGCGGCGCGCCGCTCAGGCTGGCGGCGAGGGCGCCTGACCCGCAGCCGAAGGCGCCGACCACGCCGAGACCGGCGATGGCAAGTTCGCTCATGGGCGGTCTCCCCGGGCGAAGATGACGACGGCGTTGTTGCCGCCGAAGGCGAGGGATTGGGACAGGGCAAAATCCCCCGTCGTCAGCGTCGGAACGGCCACCGGTGTCACCGACAGCTCGGGATCGGCGGTGGTGAAGCCGATATTGGCCGGAATGCGCCCGGCTTCCAGACCCGCGATGGTGAAGGCCGCCTCGATGGCGCCGGAAGCGCCGAGGGTATGGCCGGTGTAGCCCTTGGTGGAAAGAAACGGCACCCCCGGCAGAACCTCCGCCAGGGTGCGGCTCTCGACCCGGTCGTTGTCCGGGGTGCCGGTGCCGTGGGCATTG
>JBBQBQ010000038.1:0-19669 GCA_038317685.1 Desulfuromonadales bacterium
GGGGTATCAGCGACCCCCTGGTCTTGGCGGCCTTGCTCCGGATTCCCCGGCACCTGTTTGTCGAAGAAGCACTGCAAAGCCAAGCCTACAGTGATTTCCCGCTTCCGATCGGTGAGCGCCAGACCATTTCTCAGCCCTACATGGTGGCTTACATGTCTGCGGCCTTGGAACTAAAAGGTGGCGAACGCGTCCTTGAAATCGGCACCGGCTCCGGCTACCAGGCGGCTGTTTTGGCCCAGATTGCCGCGAAGGTTTATACCGTCGAGCGGCACGCCAGTCTGGCTCGCCGGGCCAGGAAGGTACTCGATTCCATCGGTTGCGGAGAAGTCAATATCAAGGTCAGTGACGGGACCCTTGGCTGGCCGGCAGAGGCCCCCTTTGATGCCATCGTGACAACGGCCGGAGCCCCCTTTATCCCTGAAGACTATCGCCAACAACTGGAAATTGGTGGGCGGCTGGTCATACCCGTCGGCGATCGCTTCCGGCAAGTCCTGGTCAGGGTTACCCGCTTTGGAGAGCGGGACTTTCGCGAAGAGCGACTCCTCGATTGCCGGTTTGTACCCCTGGTCGGCATTCGTGGCTGGACCAGCGAGGACCCTTGATGGCCCGGTCATCCTCAACCGTGAGTTAACTCGGCGGAATTTGTCCCGGTTTGGTTGACGCCATCTCTCCCAGCGGTTACCATGAGGCGGTTCGTTTCAGTGTTCTCAGCTCAGACCATGGTACCGCCTTATGCCGCTCAGATTTGTGCTTGCCTTGTCTCTGTTTTTCCTCTTTGCCGCTTGCAGTGGCCATGGAGGTGCTTACCATACGGTAAAAAGGGGTCAAACCCTCTTTACCATAAGCCGCAGCTACGGTGTTGACCCTAATTATCTCGCCCGGATCAACGGAATCTCTGATCCCGATCAACTTCACACGGGGCAACAACTCTTTATCCCCGGCGCCGAGAAATCCCGGCCCGTTCCGGTGACCGTTCCCTGGATAGCGCAGAAGCCAACGCCTGAGTCCATCCCAGCCCCCCCCCGAGCGGGTTCCCGTCAGCCTTCGGCGACCAACTCCTCACGCCCACAGCCGCCTGCCGGAGTTGCAACCAAAAAACCTGGTCCCGGTCCTTACGTGGAGCCGAACTCAACCGGCCTCCCTTTGGCCAGGAGGGTCCGTTTCGTCTGGCCGGTTCGCGGGAAACTGCTTCGTAAATTCGGCGAAAAGGAAGAGACGGTTTGCAACGGCCTGGAGATCGCAGCCGCCAAGGAGACCCCGGTCGTTGCCGCCGCCGCCGGTAAGGTGATCTACAGCGGTGCGGGGATTGCCGGCTACGGGAACCTGATCATCCTTGCCCACGAAGACTCCTTCTATTCCGTGTATGGCTATAACCGTGAGAATTTGGTGACCACCGGCGCATTTGTCAGCAAAGGTGAGAAAATTGCCCTCGTCGGCCCGCCCCCTAAAGGCGGAGCACCTCGTCTCTACTTTGAAATCCGTTACGGCAAGCAACCTGTCGATCCGATTTTTTACTTGCCTTAGGCGGACCCTTCTCTTAGACTTCTGGGGTCTTTCCCACCCCTTTTCGGGATGGTTCAGGGAGTTTGATCATGGACGACAATCATAGCGATTACGAAGAATTAGATAGTGGTGGTGAGGAGCTTGACGTGGTTGGCGGCGAGGAGGTCGATGAAGAGGACCTCGAAGCCATGGCCGAAGCCGAGTTAGAAAAAGAAGCAGAGGAAGAGGCTGAAGTCGCCGAACGAGAACCCCTCGATGACCATTCCGATGATGCTATCAAACTCTACCTCAAGGAAATCCAGAAGACGACTCTCCTGACCGCCGAAGAAGAACGGGAACTGGCTCGGCGTATCTCCACCGGGGACATGGCGGCCCGGGACCGTATGATCGAATCGAACCTGCGCCTGGTAGTCAAGATTGCCAAGCGTTACATGAACCGCGGGCTACCCTTTCTGGATCTGATCGAGGAAGGGAACATGGGGTTGATCAAAGCGGTCGAACGTTTCAAACTGTCCAAGGAGTGCCGTTTTTCGACCTATGCCACTTGGTGGATCCGGCAATCGATTGAACGAGCCCTGGTCAACCAGAGTCGCACCATCCGCCTGCCGGTGCATGTTTCTGATGACATCAACAAGTACATCAAGATCAGCCGCGAACTGATTCATCAGCTTAACCGGGAACCGCAAGCAAAAGAGATTGCGGATGCCATGGGGGTTGATCCCGCCTATATTCGTCGCCTCATGGTCCTAGTCAAAAAGACCTATTCCATTGAACATCCGATGGGAGAAAACAACGACTACAGCCTGATGGATACTATCGAGGATACCAGTAGCATCGACCCGGCTGCACTCATCGAAGATCTCAATAAGTTCGCACATGTCAAGGAATGGCTGGCGACCCTGAGCGATAATGAGCAGGAAATTCTTGCCCTGCGCTTCGGGTTGAATGATCGCGAACCACAGACCCTTGATACCATTGGCCGACGCTTTGGTGTGACCCGGGAACGGATCCGCCAAATTGAGGCCAAAAGCCTTGAAAAGTTGCGCCACATCATGGAAGAGAAGGAATTCTCCAGCAAGGTCTTCACCGAAAACGACCGATAGCGAACCCCTTGCGGGATTGAGAAGGAGCGGTTTGTGGACGATTTGAAACGGATCATTCGGGATGTCCCCGATTTCCCCAAGCAGGGGATTGTTTTCAAGGATATAACGACTCTGCTCAGCGACGCCAAAAGCTTCCATCGTATGGTCGATCTGATTGCCCACCGGTATCTCGGGGGACAGATCGCCCAGGTGGTAGGGGTCGAAGCCCGTGGTTTCATCCTTGGAGCGGCCCTGGCTTATAAACTCGGATCCGGAATTACCCTGGTCCGCAAACCGGGCAAGCTCCCTTATAAAACCCGGAAAAAATCCTATGCATTGGAGTACGGCACCGACACCCTGGAAATTCACGAGGACGCTTTCAGGCCCGGGGAACGAGTGCTGATCGCCGACGATCTTCTGGCCACCGGGGGCACCATGGCCGCCGTTATCGAGTTGGTTCAAGAACTTGGGGCCGAGGTCGTCGAATGCTGTTTCCTGGCCGAACTCGAGTTTCTCCACGGTCGCAATCGGTTGCCGGAAGGAAAGGTATTTAGCCTCCTGAAATTTTAATCGGAACTTGCTCCGCAATCTTCCTGGCCCCGTAGCTCAGTTGGATAGAGCGACCGCCTCCTAAGCGGTAGGCCGTGCGTTCAAATCGCGCCGGGGCCGCCAATTACCAACAGCCATTTGGCAACCTGCCGGGTGGCTGTTGGTCGTTATGGATAGGAGGCGACCGAACATCGATTTCTGGTACGCCCTTTGCTAAACATCTCGGCATGGGCATCAGGGACGTCTTTCAGCCACTGCCGGAGAGGTACGCCATGACCAATGAACTTGATGACTTCAGCAGTTGTGAGATGAATGAAAAGGAGGTGGTTGAAGGGTTGTGCCTTTCCTTCGATCTGCTTCGCAGAATCTGCATG
This sequence comes from Desulfuromonadales bacterium, assembly GCA_038317685.1. Lineage (GTDB taxonomy): Bacteria > Desulfobacterota > Desulfuromonadia > Desulfuromonadales > DDH964 > JBBQBQ01. Next base: position 3,509 of record JBBQBQ010000038.1, read on the forward strand.
GAGACCGGAACCCCATGCAAAACCCAGCAAGAACCTACCCAAACAACGGCGGAATGATGAAACGGATGGCCCACTGCTCAGATTCCAGGTGCCTGCGTCCCTTGAACCCTGACTCCCTTTGCTTTTCATAACCACTCATGGATCGCTATCCGATTTTGGCGCAACGCGTCACAGGCGATGCAAATAATGCATGACGCTTGCAGAAACTTCCTGTTTTTAAAGGCCGCAGCATCGAAGCCTTCGAGGCTGATCGAATCGGGTTGGTCAGTTCCGTCGTTCATGAAAAGGAGCTTCTTCCTTGCGCTTGGAGCCATGCATCCACCATCCTGGGAGCGTCGCTCGGGACCCTCAAATTCGTCGAACAGGTCATGAACCTAAGCGCTGAACGGGATTTTGAAGGTCCTTTCACTGAGGACCACGACCGTGCTTTCCAAGAGCGGTCGCTGCCAAGGATGCGGGATAAGACCAAGAAGGGGTTGCCGCCATCATGAACTGCCGGGTCGGGTGCGGGGCCTGTTGCATTGCCCCCTCCATTTCTTCCCCGATACCCGGGATGCCGGAAGGAAAACCGGGCGGGGTGCGCTGTGTGCAGCTGACTTCCGATAATCGCTGCCGGCTTTTTGGCAAAGTTGAACGGCCGGTTGTTTGCAGCCGATTGAGACCGAGCGAGGAGATGTGCGGGTCGAGTCATGCGGAGGCGTTGGAGGGGCTGATGGAACTGGAGAACAGGACCGACCCAGGGCCGATTTGAAGGAAAAAGTGAAGGGTCCGCTGGGTTTTTAAAGAGTTCAAACCGGAAAGTCCGCTATCGACGGCTTTCCGGTTTGAAGTTTCACCTCAGGAAGGCTGGCTCTCAGCAAAAATCTCGGCGCTGAAGATGTAAATCTCCGTGTCTTCAGCCATCCAGGCTTCGGTCGGCAAACCTGCCTTGATACAGGTTTGCTTAAGAAAAGTTTCACGGTCCCAGTGGTGTTCAGTGGCCACCTGGGGCAAGAGTACCCCTCTGTAGAAGCCTTTTTCCAGGTAAATGCCGTGTTTTCCAACCATGATTTCAGTGAGGTCGTCGATTTTACGGAGAGGGGAGAGGACCGAGATCTCAAGGGTAAAATTGTCTAGGTCGGCTTCCTTCATCGGATAGAATCGCGGGTCTTTGGTGGCCGAGGAGGCAGCCATCTCTGCAACTTCCTTGAAGAGCGGAAACTCCGATTGAAAATTTCCGATACAGCCCCGCAATTGCCCATTCTGTTTGATCGTGACGAAACAACCGCTGCGGCTGTTGAGGGATTTTTCCTCCCGCGGTTCAATATAAAGGGTGTTGTTGCGGACCCACGATTCAATCGATTTACGAGCGATGGCGAGCAGTGTGATTTTTTCTTTGGTGTTCAGCGCTTGTTCCACGAAGCCTCCAGCGAAATCGAATATAAGATGAGTCACCTAATATGGTGACAATATAGTCAGAAACACAGCGCTTTTCAAGGTATTTGATAACTGATTGCAGACCTGCGAAAGGAAAAAGACGCCGCCTCCCCAACAAGGGGAGACGGCGTCCTGAGCGGCGGTGGTTCGCTCCTTAACGACGCAGTGGCGACGTCAAGTTCTCGCCCCGGAACCCTAGTAATTGGCAACGGCGGGGAGGGTCGAACCGTGCAGGATGATCGAACGGTTTGCCTTGCGGGTCCAGAGAGCACCGCAGTTGCCGCATTCCTGAAGATTGGCGGCAAATCCATCAGAATGGGTATCGATCTCGACATGATACGGGTTGTTACAGATGGGGCACTCCATGGCCAGGTTCTCCCTATTTGCTATATGGTCTTTATTCCCAAGCGTGGTCGAGAATAGCGGGATCCTCTGCGGAATGCAACTAAAAAATTTAAAAAAAATGTTTAAAACCAGCATGTTATGGTTTTTTTTGTTTTGCTTGCCAGACCATTTTTTGATTGACCGGGGGCTCGGAACCTCCCAGGAGTAATCATTCTTTGGCAACTGCCTGAAAACTAAAGGGTAAGTTCGCTATATACCGGGTTTTTAAAACCTTCCTCATTGGGATTGTCCGGATTATTCATGGATGCAAATTCCCCCGGGAAGCGGTGGGCCAAAACGGCAACGGCCCCGATAACGGGGCCGTTGCCGTTTTGAATAGAGCGTGATGAGTTTATTTAAACTGTTTCTCCATGCGCTTGCGCTCATTGGCATCGAGGTACTTTTTGCGCAATCGAATCGATTTGGGAGTGACTTCCACCAACTCGTCGTCATCGATATATTCGAGGGCTTGCTCCAGAGTCAACAGCCGGGGGGTCGTCAGGCGTACGGCTTCGTCGGAGCCGGAAGCGCGAACGTTGGTCAACTTCTTTTCCCGACAGGCATTGACCACCAAATCATTTTCCTTGGCATGCTGTCCGATGATCATTCCTTCGTAGACTTCGGTCCCGGGGGCGACGAACAGGGCGCCGCGTTCCTGGAGGTTCCATAGGCCGTAAGCCACCGTCTCTCCTGAATCCATGGAGATCAGTACCCCATTCTTGCGACTGGGAATGGTCCCCCGAAACGGGGCATATTCGTGGAAGGTGTGAGTCATGACTCCGGTTCCGCGGGTATCGGTAAGGAATTCAGTCCGAAATCCAATCAGTCCCCGAGCGGGGATGACGAACTCCAGGCGGACGATACCGTCCATCGGATGCATGGAGACCATTTCAGCTCTGCGGGGACCGAGTTTTTCGATGACGGTTCCCTGGTATTCCTCGGGCACGTCGATAACGAGGTATTCCATCGGTTCACAGCGCACCCCGTCGATCTCCCGGTAGATGACCTCTGGTTTAGAAACGGCCACCTCGAAACCTTCGCGGCGCATGTTTTCAATAAGGATTGACAGGTGGAGTTCCCCGCGGCCCGAGACTTTGAAGGTATCGGTGTTGTCGGTGTCCTCGATGCGCAGTGAAATGTTGGTGCGCAATTCGCGATGGAGACGGTCCCGGATGTTGCGACTGGTCACGTACTTGCCTTCGCGGCCGGCAAAGGGAGAGGTGTTGACGATGAAATTCATCGCCAGGGTCGGCTCGTCGATGGCCACGTACGGGAGGGCAACCGGATTGTCGGTGGCAGCAAAGGTTTCACCGATACCGACGTCGTCGAAGCCGGCGATGGTGACAATATCGCCGGCGATGGCTTCGCTCAATTCCAATTGTTTGAGACCTTCGTAGCCGAGAAGTTTGGAGACGCGCCCGCGAGTGATGGTGCCATCCCGGCGGATCCGAGCCACGGTTTCCCCGGAGCGGATTCGGCCGTTGAAGATTTTACCGGTGGCCATGCGGCCGAGGTAGTCATTGTAGGCGATGCTTGCCACCAAAATCTGCAGCGGAGCTTCGGGATCGGCCACCGGTGGTGCGACCCGCTCACGGATCATATCGAAAAGGGGTTCCAGATTGATCGATTCCTGGGTCAGCTCCCGTTTGGCGTAGCCTTGTTTGGCACTGGCATAGACGATCGGAAAATCAAGTTGGTCTTCGTTGGCGTTGAGTTCGCAGAAGAGATCGAAAACCTGGTTGAGAACATGATCAGGGCGAGCTCCAGGCCGGTCGATTTTATTGATGACGACGATCGGGCGAATCCCCAAATCGAGGGATTTTTTTAGAACGAAACGGGTCTGAGGCATCGGGCCGTCAAAGGCGTCAACCAGCAGAAGGACCGAGTCGACCATTTTCAGGACTCGTTCGACCTCCCCGCCGAAGTCGGCATGGCCAGGGGTGTCGACAATGTTGATTTTCAGGCCCCCGTGGTGAACCGAGAGGTTCTTGGAAAGGATAGTGATGCCGCGCTCTTTCTCCAGATCATTGCTGTCCATGACCCGCTCGGTGATGATCTGATTTTCACGGAAAACCCCCGATTGCTTGAGCATGGCATCGACAAGAGTGGTTTTACCGTGGTCGACGTGGGCAATGATGGCGATGTTGCGGATGTTCTGGGGCATGACGGTGAATAACTCCTTGCCGGTGGAACCGGTCGGTGTTTGTATCTGAAAAATCCAGTCAGAATAAACCAGTCCAATACGAAATGCCAGATAAAAATTTTTCGCCGAGATTTTTCAGCGTGCATTAAAAGGAGTCATCCCGGAAATTGACAGCTCCCCCCGCCCGTGTTACATGTCGTCACCGGGGCCTGAAAGGGTGAGAGGCACTTGCGACGTAGCGAACGGAGATGGCCCTGATTCTTGTTGCCCACCGCACGTCAGCGCAAACTTTTTCCGGTTTTTGGGGGCGGCGAGGGATTCATGGCTGGTTCAGTTAGGTGGGGGAAGATTTCCCGACGATACGCCGCAATGGTCATTTTGGGGTTGGGGTTGGCCGTTCCTCCGGGCGTTCTGGCCAATGGCGGAGAGACCGAGCAGGTTTACGCCCGATTCAAGGACCGGGTCCTGCAAATTCAGGTGCTTGACCTTTCCTCTGGATCCAAGACCACCATCGGTTCGGGATTCCTGGTGGCGCCAGACGGGGTGGTGGTGACCAATTTTCATGTCATCGCGGCTCTTATCAATCAACCCGGCCGTTACCGAGCCGAATATGTCGATCAGCACGGGGCTCGCGGTCCGCTGAGCCTCGTCAATCTGGATGTGGTTCACGACCTGGCCGTCCTGCGTGGCAACGGGCTGACCGGTCGCCCCCTGGAGGTATCGGGAACGGTGCCTGAGAAGGGAGAGCGGCTCTACGCCTTCGGCAACCCCCATGATATTGGATTGACCATCGTTGAGGGGACGTATAACGGTCTGTTGCAACGGTCCCTCTACGAGAAAATTCATTTCACCGGATCGATTAACCCCGGAATGAGCGGCGGACCGACCGTCAACGCCGCCGGGGCCCTGGTCGGGGTGAATGTTTCAACGGCCGGGAACCAGCTCAGTTTCCTGGTTCCTGCCCGCTTTGTCGCGGCGCTTTTGGCAGCGTCCGATCAAACTGTCGACGCTCCGGAAGCCTTCAGCAGCCTGGTGCGGCGGCAGCTTTTGGCCAACCAGGATCAATATCTTGCACCTCTCTTGGCCCAGCCGTTTCCGACTTCGGTCATGAACGGCTATCGGCTCCCCGGGGAACTGGCTTCCTTCATCAGGTGCTGGGGGAATACTCATCCCCAGGAAGAAAAACTTTATAAGGTCGTCTTCCAGTCCTGCGCCACCGAGGACGAAATTTTTCTCGGAGATCATTTGAAGGCCGGGGGAATCCGGTTCAACCATGAATTCTTTTCTACTATCCAACTCAACCCCATCCGGTTTTACGGTTTTCTTGAAGAGAATTTCAGCCAGCCCCGTATTGGTTTTTCTGGTGAAGAATCGAATGTCAGCAACTTCGCTTGCCAAACGGATTTCGTTGCTAACGGCAGCCTTGATTCCAAAGTGGTCCTCTGCCTGCGTCGCTACAAAAAACTGGAAGGGCTTTACGATGCCTTTCTGTCCGCCACGACCCTCGTTGGCCCTCGTGAGGCCGTTCAGACCTCCCTTGGTTTGACGGGGGTCAGTTTTGAAAATGCCCTCAGCTTTTCCCAGCGTTATCTGGAGTCCCTGCATTGGAATCGTTAGATATCGGGTTTGATCCGGGGCCGAGGCTAGAGCCGGCCGCCGCGAACTTCGGCTACCTGGAGGTCCTGAACCGATCCGGCAGAACCGCCCAGCGCTTCCCGATCACCGCGGCCGGACTGACGCTAGGACGGGGCTTCGGCAATGATCTCATCCTTGATGATCCCTTCGTCTGCCCTCAGCATGCCCGCATCATCTGGAACGGGGAGGGGCTTGAGGTCCATGACCTGGGGAGCGTCAACGGTCTTTCGATCGGCTCGGTCAGATTGCGGCAGGAGGGATGCCATCTGCCGAGCGGCACGAGTTTTCGCATCGGACGCACTGTTCTGCGTTATCTTGCCTGTGACGCACCCTTGCTTCCGACCAAACTCGACCGGGACGCCTCGGGCCCGCAGCGGTGGCTGGGAAAAGCCGGTGTCCTGGGTCTGGTCTACCTTTTGACGGGGTCGGCACTCGCTCTCCAGCTCTATTTTGATTCGGCCGAAAAATTTCAGAGTTCAATGCTTGCCACCAGCCTCGTGATGGCTTTGTCCTTTGGTCTCGTCTGGACCTCGCTGTGGTCCTTCGTCAATCGAACTTTGAGCCATCGCTGGAACTTCGGAATCCATTCCGGCATCGCCTGTTTAGGGCTTTTCGGTGCTTTGGCTTTGAATACCTTGACCGGGTACGCCTGTTTTTCCCTGGGTCTGGACCCATGGCACCTATATCTCTCCTACGGTCTGGCCCTGATACTGGTCTGGTGGCTGGTATTTATGCATCTGCGCCTGACCGCTGCCGGCTCCTCCGTCAGTCTGATCCGTACCTCTGCCATCGTCGGAGTACTGCTGGTCGGTGCCGCGGTCCTGGTCAACCAATCGCTTGAGGAGGACTTTTCTCAGACTCCCGAATTTCAGGCGTCGTTAAAAGCCCCGGGCTTCAAGGTGAGAGGAAGTCTCACTCCGACGGCTTTCTTTGAGGATGCCGGACAGTTGCGGGACCGACTGAAACCATGAATCGAACCGGCGCAGGCAGCCAAGAACGGGTCCGGCCGACGATGAATTGGGCCGGGGTCCTGGTTGGCAATGAAGTGTTATACTGGCAAGGGAGGCCTGCGCCGCGATGCTATACCTTTCGCAACTGGCGGCACGCGCTCTTTGGGGTCTTTCTTTTCCTCCTCTCCCTCTACTGGTTGACCATCGGCGTGCAACTGGCCGCGGTCTACGGGCTCCCTTGGCTGCCGTGGATACCCGTGCCCTTTCTCTTGATTGGGCTTTTCCTTGGGTTGGGGCAACTGGCGGCGGCGCGGGTCGAATGGGAACAGGTTTTCTATGCCGTTACGGATCGCCGTATCCTGGTGCGGCGCGGCCTGCGGGGTAAGACCCTTGAATCACTGCCCCTGAACGAGGTTGTCTGGTTCCAGCTGCGTCCCCATGGGGAAGAACTCGGAACTCTGAGAATCCGCGGCCGCGACCCCCAGGCCCGCCTGACCCTCAGTTGTATCGAGTATCCCCGCAAAGTCACGGTTCTGCTGGAAGGGGCCATGGCCGTCTCCGGCCAGGAATGCCCTTTAAGAGAAGGGGTTTAGCTCAACCATTCGGATTTTACTTTTTTCCGGCCACCCGCTTGCCATGCCCCATTCCTTTCCCCATGGAGAATAATTCACAGTGTTTTTGAACAAACGGCTTTACCTCGAAACCTTCGGCTGTCAGATGAATGTGGTCGATTCCGAGAGGATCGTCGAACTCCTCCAGGAGATCGGCTACCATCCGGTGGCCGCCCCCGAGGAGGCTGACCTGATCCTCCTTAATACCTGTTCGATTCGTGATAAGGCCGAACGCAAGGTCTATGGCCACCTCGGACGCTTCAAACCCCTGAAGGATCAAAATCGCAGCTTGATTCTCGGGGTCGGGGGCTGCGTCGCTCAGCAGGAAGGGGAGCGGCTGCTGACCAAGATTCCTTATCTCGACCTGGTCTTCGGCACCCACAACGTCCACAAACTGCCGGAGATGGTACGGCGGGTTGAAGAAAATCGCGAGCGTTGCCGCGAGACGGAATTCCTCGACCGTGAAACCCGCCTGCGGCTTTTCCCCCGTCGCATCAAGTCCGAAACGTTGACCCGGTTTGTGACCATCATGCAGGGCTGCGACAATTTCTGCTCTTACTGTGTGGTTCCTCTCGTTCGTGGTCGCGAAGTCAGTCGTCCGAGTTCTGACATCCTCACGGAAGTCGAAGAACTGGCAACAGCTGGAGTGCGTGAGATCACCCTTATCGGCCAGAACGTCAATTCCTATGGCCTGAAGGAATCGGGGGAAATCACTTTTGCCGAACTGGTATCACGGGTTCACGAGGTGGAAGGAATCGAACGGATCCGCTTCACCACTTCTCATCCCAAGGATCTTTCCCCGGCCCTGATCGAGGTTTTCGGCACCTTGCCGAAACTCTGCAAACATTTCCATTTGCCGGTGCAGAGCGGATCCGACCGCATCCTTGGTCTGATGAACCGCGGCTACGACAGCGGTGATTATCTTGACAAGGTTCGGCGGTTGCGGGAGGTTTGTCCCGAGTTGCGGTTGACCTCCGATATCATCGTCGGTTTCCCTGGCGAGACCGAAGCTGATTTTGCTGCCACTTTGTCGCTGGTCAATGAGGTGCGGTATGCTGACGTCTATACTTTTCTCTATTCGCCCAGGCCTGGAACGGCTGCCGCGGACCTGGCCGACGGGGAAACGACGGTGGTGAAGCAGGAACGGTTCGATCGCCTGCTGACGCTGCAGGCCGCCATCAGCAGGGAGATCTGGCAGCAGGATGTTGGCCGGACCCTGGCGGTCCTGGCCGAAGGCCGCAGCCGGAAAGGGGAGGGGCAGCTCTTCGGGCGCAGCACCTGGAACCGCATCGTCAATTTCCAGGGCCCGGTTGAGTTGGTCGGCCGGACCGTTGCGGTCCGAGTGACCAGGTCCAATAAAAATTCCCAGGTTGGTGAACTGGCCCAGTCCTGAAATCTTGAAACCTGAACGCTGAACGGAATCCGCCCCATGGCCAAGGGTCGCATCCTCGCCATCGATAACGAAGAATTCTTCCGTTCTCTCTACCGGGATTTGCTTCGGGGGGAAGGCTATTACGTGCGCACCGCCACCAGCGGAAGTGAGGCCTTGGAGTGTCTGCGCGGAGAGGAATTCGACCTGGTGGTAACCGACATGCACCTGCCCGGGCTGGACGGCCTCGCCGTCACCGAGGCGGTGCGCCGCGTCAACCCCGACCAGGAGATCATGATCGTGACCGGGCAGCAAGATGTTTCCCTGGCGGTGGAGGCAATGAAGCAGGGGGTTTCCGAGTACCTGCTCAAGCCGATCAACCCCGATGAACTCCTGCTTGTCATCAACAAGGTCCTGTTTCGCCAGAGCCTCGGTCGGGAACACCGCCGGCTTCTCGACGAGAATCTGGAATTCGTCGCCACCCTGGCCTACTATCGACGCTGCCTGATTTTTCTCCAGATTCACGATCTTGATCGCCTCGGCGACGTGGTTCTCGATAACCTGATGGACCTGTTGCGAGCCGAAGGGGCGGCCCTCTGGGTGATCGGTTTCGGTGGCCACAATTATCGCCTGCGCTGCCGCCGTGGGTTGGCACAGGTGGCCGCCGGTGAGGAAAGCCTACAGCCCGATTCCGGGGAGCGCCAAATGATCCTGAACGGGAAAGGCGTTCTCACCGCTGGCGGCCGGACCATCTTTCTGCCCCTTTTGGCCGGCCTCGAACCGCTCGGGGTGATTCGGATCGAGGCTCCCGTCGGGCGTGAACATTTCAACCGCCGGGACCTCAAGGTGGCCGACTTGGTCGCCGAATTCGCCACCAGTGCCCTTTACAACCTCCTGCTTTATCGAAAACTTGAACAGGACAGCCTGCGGGTGCCGCGGGGGGAGGCCTATACCATGGCCTTTTTCCGGGACCATGTGGTCAAGGAACTGCACAAGGGCCGGCGTTACGGCCGACGACTGTCGCTGGTGCTCCTGGTGATCGAGAATTATGCCGAGCTGGGGAACCGCTTTCTCGACCGGGACCTGGAGGCGGCGATGGTCAGTCTGGTCGAAACCGTCAATACCGCCCTGCGCGACGCGGACATTCTCGCCATGTCCGGCCCTGATGAATACCTGATCATGCTGCCGGAGACCGATTACTGGGGCTCCCTGGTGACCCAGAAGCGGATTCGCAAGGCGCTCCGCGGCAAGTCGACCCTTTGCGATCTGAAGAAGAGTCACTCCATCGAAGTCTTGATGCGTTCCGCAGCTTTCCCCGCCGACGGGGGAACTCTGGAAGAACTTCTGCATGTTGCCGAACGCCGCCTGGACCGGTTGCGGGGGAGCCTCTTCCAACGCTCCCGGCTCGGCGCCATGTCCTTTTGGGGAATCGTCGACCGCCTTCTCGGGACCCCCGCCCAATACCACCTGGAAGCTGACGGGAGTTTGGGGGTCGCTGAGCTTCTTACGGGGCACGAGGAGGACCTGCGCAGCCGCTATATCCGCATGCCCGAGGAACGCCTCGACGAAGTGATGCGGACCTTTTGCCGGGAGGTGGCTGAATCGCCGCGCATCCGGGGGGTTATCTACCGGGGCTGCGTCGATTTCGATGTGGTGCGCAAGTGCCTGCGGAAAACCGAAGGGCTGGAAAGTTCGGCGACCAGTATCTATCTGCTGGGAGGGCGCCGGCGGGTGACCTGGGACAGCCAGCGGATCGTGCCGATCTATATCGAGGATGAAAACTTCCGCAAGACGGTCTTTCTGCTCTATCTTAACGAAGACTTCGCCTATGGGCTCTTTGCCCGCAAGAGGGGGTCGGAACTGGTCGGTTTTCATACCTCCGACTTCTATTTCATCGAGAACCTGATTTCCAGACTCCAGGAGCAATACCAGCTCCAGGCTCAGATTTGAGGGAACCTGCCATGGCGGCCGTGACCAGCAAGGGGAAAACCGTGATTCTGGCCAGTGCCCGGGAAGCGCTCCTGAAGATGGAGGAGCCCCTTTGCCAGCAGGGGTACGCGGTGCAAATCTGCAGCGACGGTGCCAAGGCCCTGGAGCTCTCCTTGCGATCATTCTGCGCACTGATGGTCGTCGATTGCGACGTGCCGCTGCTTGCCGCTGAGAAACTCGCCCAGATCCTGCGGGCCAACCCCCGCACCGAGGGGATGGCGTTCTTCTTCGTCGGGCAGGAAGGGGAGGAGATCGCGGGCTTCCGGCGCCACAAAGACCAGTTCATCCTACGCCCCTTCAACCGCGAACAGCTTCTGACCGCCATTGCCTCCTTCTTCGGCCGCCGGGAACGGACCGAGCAGGTCAGTCGGCAGGATCGGGAAGTGACCGGAAGCCTCGATCAGATCTCCCTGGTCGATCTGTTGCAGGTTTTCGGCCTCAACCGCAAGGACGGGGTCCTTCAACTCACCCGGGGCGAGGAACGAGCCAGTGTCTATCTGGTGGAAGGGTGCGTCGTCAACGCCCGGGTCGGTCGGGTCAGCGGGGAGAAGGCTTTCTTTCGTCTGCTCAGTTGGGAAAACGGCAAGTTCTGGTTCGCCCCCGGGGTTCCGGAGATCGAAACCCAGATCGCTTCCCCTCTCGATCACCTGCTCATGGAAGGACTGCGTCAGCTCGATGAGTTGGCCGCTCAGCGAAGCTCCCTCCCGAGCGCGGAAACCCTGCTGACCCTCAAGGTCCCCCGGGATCGATTACCGCGCGGTCTGCGTCCCACGACCCAGGAAATACTGCTGTTGATGGAGTATTATCAGCAAGTCGGGGACCTCCTGGAACACTGTCCCCGGCCCGATTTCGAGATTTTGCAGCTTCTCAAGGTCCTTCTCGACAAGGGTTTAGTGGAGGAAGTACAGCAGGTCCCGGCCGTAGAGCATTTGCCGCTCTTGACCTCCGAGGAAGTGATTGCGGTCAAGGATTTCTTCGGGGAAGGGGATGCCCTTCTGGAGACCGCCTCGGCCAAGCTGATCCTTCTCGCGTGCGACCAGGGCGCGGTGAGGGCCTTTGCCCAAACCTTGCAGGGGGTGCCGGAATTCGAGCCGGAGAGTGATTTTCTGCTGTCCGGGGACACCCTTGGCCTCGGCGATATCGGTCGCCTGCTGGTCGGGGAGACATTGTCGCTGCGGCTCTTCTGCCTTCCTGCCGCCACCGCCACCTCGCCGCTTTGGACCCCGTTCCGGCGGAGGTTGTTCGGGGTGGCCGCCCTCGGCGACGACCCTGGGCTGCAGGAAGCGATCGCCTTTTTCGAAGGGACCGCGCATGTTCCTGTGGTTCGCATCGATTGCAACGGGACATCCCCGAACCATGGCCATCTGCTTCGCCGCAATGATCGAAAGGCCTTGCGGCGCTTCCTTGCCGACCTGGCTTCCCGCTTTACCGGGGAGCCGCCCCCCGCGGAGGTAATATGATCGATCTGCATACCCATACTCTTTTCAGTGACGGTGAACTGATTCCGGCGGAGTTGACCCGCCGGGTCGCGGTTGCCGGCTATCGCGGCTTGGCGATGACCGACCACGGTGATTTTTCCAACCTGGATTTGATCATTCCGCGCCTGGTGCGGGTCGCGAAAGACCTGGGCAGGGCTTGGGGCTTAACGGTCCTCCCCGGCATCGAACTGACCCATATCCCGCCCGGGGAGATCGCCGCCGCGGCTCGCGAGGCCCGGAGCTTGGGGGCGAGGATTGTCGTCTGTCACGGTGAAACAATCGTTGAACCGGTGGCACCGGGGACCAACCGGGCGGCGCTGGAGGCAGGAATTGACATCCTGTCCCATCCCGGACTGATCAGTGCCGAAGACGCGGCACTGGCCGCCCGGAACGGAATCTGCCTGGAGGTAACGACTCGCAAGGGGCATTCTCTGACCAACGGCCACGTCGTTCGCATGGCCCTGGCTGCCGGGGCCAAGCTGGTCATCAACAACGACGCCCACGCCCCGGGGGATCTGCTGTCCCCCGAGATGATCAGGAAGATCGCCCGCGGGGCCGGTCTTGAAGAATCTCAGATCGACCAATGTTTTCAAAACAGTGAGGAGTTGGTCCAAAAAGCCCTCACCGGCTGGTGACGGAATCCGCATCCCGCGGTCTTCCCCCGGCACTCATCCGTCCTTCGTCAGCGGAGTTCCCATGACCGACAGCGATTTTGTTTTTCTCCAGGAATTGATCGCCACCCCGAGCCCTTCCGGTTACGAACAGCCGGTGCAGCGATTGGTGCGCCGGGAGCTGGCAGGGGTTGTCGATCGTCTGGAGACCGACATTCTCGGCAACCTGGTGGCGTACCTCGAAGGGCGCGGCGAGAACCGGCCGCGAGTGATGATCACAGCCCACTGTGACGAGGTCGGTTTCCTGGTCAAATACATCGACGAGCGCGGCTTTCTGTTCTTTGCCCCTATCGGGGGTGTCGACCCGCATCTGGTCCCGGGACAGCGGGTCCGGATTCATACCCTGAAGGGCCCGGTGCCGGGGGTCGTCGGCAAGAAACCGATTCACCTGCTGGAGGGGAAGGACCGGGAACGGGTTATCCCCTTTGCCGAACAGTTCATCGATATCGGCTGCGGTTCGGGGACAGAGGCCAAAGGGCTGATCGCCATCGGCGATCCGGTCACCTTTAGTGCCGGCCTCGAGCGTTTGCAGGGTGACTTGGTGACCGGACGCGGTTTTGATGACCGGGCCGGGACCTTTGCCGTGACCCGGGTCTTGCAGGAAGTCCGGCGGCGCGGACCGGCCCCGGTCGACCTCTTCGGGGTGACCACGGTCCAGGAGGAACTGGGATTGCGCGGCGCCCAGGCAGGAACCTTCGACGTCGCCCCTGATCTGGCGCTGGTGGTGGAGATCGGCCATGCCTCGGACACTCCGGCCAACGACCCCAAGGCGATCGGCGAGGTGCGCCTCGGCGCCGGCCCGGTCCTTTCCCGAGGACCGAACATCAACCCGGCCCTCTTCGAACTGCTGGTCGCCGTCGCCCGGGATGAACAGATACCGATTCAGGTCATCGGAGAACAACGCGCCACCAGCACCGACGCCAACGTGATTCAACTCTCCCGGGGCGGGGTCGCCACGGCCCTGGTGAGGGTGCCGACCCGCTATGTCCATACTCCCTCCGAGGTCCTCTCTCTGGCCGATCTCGAGCAGACGGTCCGGTTGCTGGCGGCGACCATCGGCCGCATCCACGACAGGCGTGACTTTATCCCTGTATAGGAGCCAGTCCGCCTTTCCCCTTGACGGGCGCTTTCCCCCTCGCATAGAATTATCGACTAATCTTTTTCTTTCGTCCGTCCGCCCAAAGGAGCCGATCATGCTGGATTCCGAAATCCGCGAAGGCCTCACCTTCGACGACGTGTTGTTGATCCCCGCCCACTCCCTGGTCCTCCCCAAAGAGACCGATCTCACCACTCAGCTGACCCGGAAAATCCGCCTCAACATTCCCCTGCTTTCCGCCGCCATGGATACCGTGACCGAAGCTCGGACCGCGATCTGTATGGCCCGTGAAGGGGGGATGGGGATCATCCACAAGAACATGACGACCCGGGAGCAGGCTGTCGAGGTCGATCAGGTGAAGAAGTCTGAGAGCGGAATGATCGTCGACCCGATCACCATGCACCCCGATCAGAAGATTTACGAAGCACTGGAACTGATGAAAAAGTACCGGATTTCCGGGGTTCCGATTACCAAGGAAGGGCTTTTGGTGGGGATTCTGACCAACCGGGACCTGCGCTTTGAAACCCAGCTCGATCAGCCGATCTCCAACGTCATGACCAAGGATCATCTGGTCACCGTTCCTCCCGGGACCACCTTGGAAGAGGCTAAGCACCACCTGCACAAACACCGCATTGAAAAGCTGCTGGTGGTCGACGAGCACTTCGCCCTGCGCGGGCTGATCACCATCAAGGACATCGAAAAGGTTCGTAAATATCCCCTGGCCTGCAAGGATGAAATGGGCCGGCTACGGGTCGGGGCGGCGGTCGGGGTCGGACCGGACCGGGAAGAACGAATCGAGGCGCTGGTCAAGGCCGGCGTCGACGTCATCATTATCGACACTGCCCACGGCCACTCCCAGCTGGTTCTCGATGCGGTGGCGGCTACCCGCGCCACCTGGCCCGAAGTGCAGCTGATCGCAGGCAACATCGCCACCGGCGCTGCCGCCGAGGCGCTGATCAGGGCCGGGGCTGACGCGCTCAAGGTCGGCATCGGTCCCGGTTCGATCTGCACCACCCGGGTCGTTGCCGGGGTCGGGGTGCCGCAGATTACCGCGATTGCGGAAGTTGCCCGGGTCGCTACCCCAGCGGGGATTCCCCTGATTGCAGACGGCGGCATCAAATATTCGGGGGAACTGCCCAAGGCGATCGCCGCCGGCGCCGATGTGATCATGATCGGTTCCCTCTTTGCCGGGACCGACGAATCTCCCGGGGAGACGATCCTTTACCAGGGGCGGACCTACAAGTCCTATCGGGGGATGGGCAGTCTTGGAGCCATGAAGAAGGGGAGCAAGGACCGCTACTTCCAGGAGGATGTGGAGAGCGACATCAAACTCGTCCCGGAAGGAATCGAAGGGCGCGTTCCTTACCGCGGCGGGCTCTCCGAAAACATCCACCAGCTGATGGGGGGGTTGCGCTCCGGGATGGGCTATACCGGCTGTCGCACCCTTCGGGAACTCAAAGAAAACGGCAGTTTCATGCGCATCACCAACGCCGGCCTGCGGGAATCCCACGTCCATGACGTGGCGATCACCCATGAAGCGCCCAACTACCGGGTGGAGCGCGGGAATTGATGACCTGTCCCGGTCAGGCTCCCACGCACCATCGCCACGAGGTTGCCGATGTCGGACATTCATAGTGAAAAAATCCTGATCCTCGATTTCGGCTCACAGTACACCCAACTTATCGCCCGGAGGGTGCGCGAGGCTCACGTCTACTGTGAACTCCATCCCTTCGACATGGACATGACGGCGATCCGCGCCTTCAAACCCAACGGCATCATCCTCTCCGGTGGCCCCAAATCGGTTTATGACCCCGGCGCGCCGGCGGTCGCCGAAGCCCTTTTCGAGCTGGGAGTGCCGGTCCTCGGCATCTGTTACGGCATGCAGTTGATGAGCCGTCACTTCGGCGGCGCTGTGGTCTCGGCCGGCAAGCGGGAATTCGGCCACGCCGAGTTGCACGCGGCGGGGCAACCCGGTCCCCTCTTCGCCGGCTTCTTTCTCGAAGGGAAGAGCCCGGTCTGGATGAGTCACGGCGACCATGTGGAACAGGTTCCGGCCGGGTTCGAGATTGTTGCCGTCACGGCCAACGCCCCGGTCTGCGCCATTCAGGATGTTTCCCGCAACCTTTACGGAGTCCAGTTTCACCCGGAGGTCAACCACACCCCCCGCGGCGAACTGCTCATCGATGCCTTTGTGCGGAACATCTGCGGCTGCCACGGCCACTGGACCCCGGGGCAGATCATCGAAGACGCCGTGCACCGAATTCGCCGGCAGGTCGGCAACGACCGCGTCATTCTCGGTCTCTCCGGCGGGGTCGATTCCTCGGTGGCGGCGGCACTGATCCACCGGGCCATTGGCGATCAGCTGACCTGCGTCTTTGTCGACAACGGACTGCTGCGTCTTGGCGAAGGAGACCAGGTG
>JBBQBQ010000039.1:0-19519 GCA_038317685.1 Desulfuromonadales bacterium
TCTTTACGGGCTTTCCAGCCGAGGCCGAGCGGGGCCACGAGATCGCCCAATTGCTCGCCATCGAAAATCATGCGCTGGAGGATGCCGTCGACGAAGGTTTGCAGGGCGGCGGTTTCGAGGCCGTGGCGCTGGGCGAGGCCGGTGAGTTCTTGGGACTGTTTCTCGGCTTCGAAGCGCTGGTAACCCTCGCGGATGGACTTGTCGCTGAGGGCTTCGCCCGTCTTCAGTGTGTATACGTAGGCGGCAATCTCCTCGCGCACGCCCATGAACTTGGCATCGGAATGGATGAGGCCGACGAGCTGCTCGCGGCTCATCTTCTGCTTGCCCGGTGTCTGCTCGGTGTAGCGGGCGATGAGGCCCATGATGTAGTCGTAATCAATGACGGAGGAGGCGAAGAGGACGAACTCGAAATCCAACTGGTCCACGTCCGGGCTGGGCTTGTCACCGCCCTTGCCCTGTTGGGCCTTGAGGCGCTGGGCGGTCTCCAGATAGGCGCCACGGAAGCCGAGCAGGTTTTCCTTGGGCAGGATTTGCTCGATGGTGGCGGCGTTGTCGTCGGTGAGGTCGGTGTATTGGTCGAGCTGGGTCTTGAGCCGCTGCACTTCCTTGAAGTGGTTGATGAAGGCGGCGCGGGCATCGTCACCCTTGAGGTTGGGCACGGCCTCCGGGGCGCAGGCCAAGCCCTGGGATGTCATGAAGGCATCGAGCTTCTGCACTGCGTCTTGCAGTTTTTCGATGACCACGGGGGCTTTGTCCACCAGCCAGATTTCGCGGGCTTCTGGTCCGGCATTTTCTCCAGAGAAGAGCGCGATGGCGGCATCCACGGCGTCCTGCTGCTGGCGGAAGTCAAGGATGTTGCCGTAGGGTTTGGTGCCGTTGAGCACACGGTTGGTGCGGGAGAAAGCCTGGATCAAGCCGTGATGCTTGAGGTTTTTGTCCACATAGAGCGTGTTCAGGTATTTGGAATCGAAGCCAGTGAGCAGCATGTCCACCACGATGGTGATGTCGATTTTGTGATGCGGGATTTTCGGGTCGGCCTTCCGCAAATCCTCATTAGCCCACTGCTGGTCCTTGATGCGCTTTTGCACATCCTGATAGTAGAGATCGAACTCGCTGACGGTGTGATTGGCGCCGAAGCGGGTGTTGTAGTCTTTGATGATGGCCTTGAGGGCGGCTTTCTTTTTCTCGGGCTCGACGGCGTTGTCCTCTTTTTCCTGCGGCAGGTCTTCCTGAATCTGCTGCACGTCCTTGTCGCCCTCGGCTGGCGGGGAGAAGACGCAGGCGATATTCAGCGGATGGAAGTCGGGGTCGGTGGCCTGTTTCTCGTCCTGCACGGTCTTGAAAAGGGCGTGGTATTCGATGGCGTCATTGATGGAGGCAGTGGCGAGCAGGGCATTGAACCTGCGCCCGCCCGTGGCGGCATCGTGCTTGGTCAGAATGGCATCAACAATGGCGCGTTTGGCGAGGCTCTCGCCGGGCTTGGGTGCGCTTTTCCCCTCCGGCTTGAAGTAGTCCACATGGAAGCGCAGGACGTTCGCGTCTTCGATGGCGTGGGTGATGGTGTAGGCGTGTAGCTGCTTTTGGAAAAGGTCCACCGTGGTCTTGAATTGACCCTCCTCCCCCTCAAACTGCTTGGCGGTCGAGTTCACCTCAAAGATGGGGGTGCCGGTGAAGCCGAAGAGCTGGGCTTTTGGGAAGAACTCCTTGATGGCCTTGTGGTTCTCGCCGAACTGCGAGCGGTGACACTCGTCGAAGATGAACACGATGCGTTTGTCGCGAAGCGGCTCCAACTGCTCTTTGTAAGTGAGCTGGTCATTGTTCTTGCGCTGCTTGTTGCGCTTGCTGTTTTCATCCAGAGCGAGGCCGAGCTTCTGAATGGTGGTGACGATGACCTTGTCCGCGTAGTCATCGGAGAGCAGACGCCGGACGAGGGTAGCGGTGTTGGTGTTTTCCTCCACGCAGCCTTCCTGGAACTTGTTGAACTCCTCGCGAGTCTGCCGGTCGAGGTCCTTACGGTCCACGACGAAGAGGCATTTTTCGATGTCGGGGTTGTCTTTCAGTAGCGTGGAGGCCTTGAAGGAAGTAAGCGTTTTGCCACTGCCGGTGGTGTGCCAGATGTAGCCGTTGCCGCAGTTCTGGTGGATGCAGTCCACAATGGCCTCGACCGCATAGATTTGATACGGCCGCATCATCATTAACTTCTGTTCACTGGCGATGAGCACCATGTAGCGGCTGATCATCTGGCCGAGTGTGCATTTGACGAGGAAGGTGTTCGCGAAGTCGTCGAGGTGGGTGATCTTCTTGTTGTCCTCGCTAGCGAACTGATAAATGGGCAGGAAGCGCTCCTCGGCGTTGAAGGCGAAGTGGCGGGCGTTGTTGTTGGCGAAGTAATAGGTGCTGTCGCGATTGCTGACGATGAAAAGCTGGATGAAGCACAGCAATGTGCGGGTGTAACCGTTGCCAGGATCGTTTTTATAATCGACGATCTGCTCCATGGCCCGGCGCGGGTTGATGCCGAGGGTTTTCAGTTCGACCTGTACAACCGGCACGCCATTGATGAGGATGATGACGTCGAAGCGATGGTGGCTGTTGTCGGTGTTGATCCGGAGCTGGTTGATGATTTCAAAGGTGTTTTTGCACCAATCCTTGATGTTGACCAAGGTGTAATTGAGCGGCGTGCCGTCCTCCCGAGTGAAGCTGTTGCGCTCGCGAAGGGTGCGGGCGGCGGTGAACACATCCGGGGTGATGATTTCTTCGAGGAGGCGGGAAAATTCGCCGGGAGTCAGGGTGACGCGGTTCAGGGCTTCGAACTTCTCGCGGAAGTTCTGCTCCAGCGCGGCGCGGTCGCGGATGTCCGTGCGGTAGGTGTATTTGAGATTGCCCAGTTTTTCGATCAGGGCTTGTTCGATTTGTTGTTCAATCATTGATGATTCTCATGGACTTCTGAAATACATCTTATTGCCTTATGACCGTAGTGAAAGCCACTCAGGCGAAGATCAACGTAGGCTAAGCTCATTTGCAAGTATCCGCCTGGAGTCCTCACTGGCTTGATGTAGACGCATAACGAAATAGTTAACTAGACCAATGGGAGACAAGACCATGCCAGAAATAACGAAAACACCGAACCACGAAGAGGCGGCAAACCACGCCCCATTGGTTCAAGTTGAACGCCTTGTTATGCCTGTCGTTGGCGGCAAGGTTGAAATAATATACAAGCACAATAAGCCCTATGGGATAAGAGATATTTCTGGGTTCCTCTTCTTTTTTACCGATGTTAGCAAGTTCTCTGGACAAGAAGAGAGATACCGAAAAGAAGTCGAACAACAGTTCAGGCTCGCCGATTTTTTACTAGGCGCACTGAAGAAGGCATAACAGTATATGGACGGGTCCGCGTTACCTGCGAATTTGCGGCCCATTGCCGCATAACACTCCAATGCGTGTTCCATGGTTCTTAGGCAAGCATTCTAAACTAAAGGAAATTTAACTCTATTCCGAGATATTGCAGCATTTTATGCGGATCCGTATAAAACCCCGCCCGACTCCTGAAAAACCATCAAAGATTGTCTACGGGGCTACGGACACCCGACGGCCCTCGGTTAAGAACATGGGTGTAGATCATGGTCGTTTTTACGTCATTATGGCCGAGAAGTTCCTGGACCGTTCGAATGTCATATCCCCCCTCAAGGAGGTGGGTGGCAAAGGAGTGTCTGAAGGTGTGACAGGTGGCATGTTTCACCAGCCCCGCCTTGGCAACGGCATCCCGAACTGCTTTCTGAACAAGGGAGGCGTCCATATGATGTCGCCCCTGCTCTTTACTTGAGAAATTGATCCACCTTTTTTCCTGGGGGAATACCCACTGCCAACCCCATTCGCCGGGAGCATTGGGGTATTTTCGGTCAAGCGCCATAGGCAATTGGACCCGGCCCCAACCATCGGCCAAGTCTTTATCGTGGACGCCTTTGGTCCTTTTGAAATGGTCCTGAAGCGGCAACTTAAGGGACTCCGGGAGCATGGTGATCCGGTCCTTGGCACCCTTGCCGTTTCGAACCAGAATCTCATTGCGGGTCAGGTCGATGTCCTGCACCCGCAGGCGCAAACACTCCATTAAACGCAGGCCGGCTCCGTACAAGAATGCCGCTATCAGCCATTTGTCACCCGTCAAATTGGCCAGAACCGCCTTTACTTCCTCCCGGGTCATAACCACGGGGAGATGCGTTGGCTTTCTGGCCCTCACCACATCGCCCAATTCGCCCACCTCTCGGCCGATGACATTCCGGTAGAGAAAGAGCAGGGCACTGAGCGCCTGGTTCTGGGTCGAGGCGCTGACTTTGGCCTTGACTGCAAGATGGGTCAGGAAGGCGTTGATCTCCCCTTCCCCCATCTCCGCCGGGTGGCGGACCTTATGAAAGAAGATGAAGCGCTTGACCCATTGGCAGTAGGTTTCCTCGGTGCGCCGACTGTAATGCCGGGCGCGAAGAGCGTCCCGCATCTGGTCAAGCAATTTAGGCGGCCGCCCTTCGACCGCGGCTGCGGGTGGTCCCCCCTTCCGATCGTCCATCTCCCCCTCCCCCAAAGCGCAAAAAGCCGCCCACCGGCTCTAGGTCCGGCTACGGGCGGCTGTGTATCCTCAATCGACTGTCGGTTCCGGTCATCTCCCCGCTCCTTGCCGGAAAATGCGTTCCCCTTTTTTACCCCCTCATTTCCCTGCCGTCAATAAGGTTCTGGAATTCCTGGCAAGACCTCCTCAAATAACCCAACCGGGTTCGGCTGAGGCGAACCGGGCAAAGCAAAACCGCCGCCCGGCGATACTCCGAGCGACGGTTTTGTGTTGTATATCCAGCGCCCCCCTCGCCCCGTTCCACCACCCTGCCGTCAGTTGTGCTCCCGGGTCTTGTGGAAGATCACCTGCGGCCACTGCTCCTGGACGAAGCCGAGCCGCCATTCGGACGGGGCGAGGTAGGCGAGGTTCCCTTCGGCGTCGAGGGCGAGGTTGGCCTGGCACTTCTTCTCGAAGTCGGCGAGCATCTTCTTGTCGCCGCACTCAATCCAGCGGGCGGTGGCGAAGTCGATCCCCTCGTAGAGGGCGTCAACCCCGTACTCGTTGCGCAGCCGGGCGATCGTCACCTCGAACTGCAGGACGCCGACGGCGCCGAGGATCCAGTCGTTGCCGAGGAAGGGCCGGAAAACCTGCACCGCCCCTTCTTCGGCGAGCTGCAGCAGACCCTTGTCGAGCTGCTTGGCCTTGAGGGGGTTCTTCAGCCGCACCCGCCGGAAGTGCTCGGGGGCGAAGTTGGGGATGCCGGTGAACTTGAGGGGTTCCTTGTCGGAGAAGGTGTCGCCGATCTTGATGGTGCCGTGGTTGTGGAGGCCGATGATGTCGCCGGGCCAGGCCTCCTCGACG
Organism: Desulfuromonadales bacterium; assembly: GCA_038317685.1. GTDB lineage: Bacteria > Desulfobacterota > Desulfuromonadia > Desulfuromonadales > DDH964 > JBBQBQ01. The sequence goes on from JBBQBQ010000039.1 coordinate 5,402, forward strand.
TTGGCGCGGTCCTGGGCCATGAAGATCGTCGCGTTGGCGAGGACCACCTCCTTGCCGAGGCGGTGGTGACGGACCTTCATGCCGCGGGTGAAGTGCCCGGAGCAGATGCGCAAAAAGGCGATGCGGTCGCGGTGCATCGGGTCCATGTTCGCCTGGATCTTGAAGACGAAGCCGGAGAAGGGCTCTTCGGTCGGCACCACGGCGCGGCTGACCGTCGCCCGGGGCCCCGGCGCCGGGGCCAGGTCGACCAGGGCGTCGAGGAGCTCCTCGACGCCGAAGGGGTTGACGCCGCTGCCGAAGAAGACCGGAGTCTGGTTCCCCTTGAGATATTCCTTCAGGTCGAAGGGATTGGCGGCTCCTTCGAGGAGTTCGATGTCGGCCCGCAGTTCGTCGGCCTGGCCGCCGATGAGTTCGTCGAGTTGCGGGTCGGCGAGGTCGGTGATGACGATCGCCTCGTGGTGGCAGGTCTCGCCGCCGGGGGTGAAGAGGCGCAGCTCCTTGCGGTAGAGGTTGTAAACCCCTCTGAAGCGCTTGCCCATGCCGATCGGCCAGGACATCGGGGCGCACTCGATCTGCAGCTTCTCCTCGATGTCGGCGAGCAGATCGAGGGGCGCCAACCCTTCCCGGTCCAGTTTGTTGATGAAGGTGATGACCGGGGTGTTGCGCATCCGGCAGACCTCCATCAGCTTCTCGGTCTGGGCCTCGACCCCCTTGGCGCTGTCGATCACCATCAGCGCCGAGTCGACGGCGGTGAGGACCCGGTAGGTATCCTCGGAGAAGTCCTGATGGCCGGGGGTGTCGAGGAGATTGATCTCGCAGCCGCGGTGCTCGAACTTCATCACCGAAGTGGTGACCGAAATGCCGCGTTCCTGCTCGATCGCCATCCAGTCGCTGGTGGCGTGGCGGGCGGCTTTGCGGGACTTGACGGCCCCGGCGAGCTGGATCGCTCCGCCGAAGAGCAGGAGCTTTTCGGTGAGGGTCGTTTTACCGGCGTCGGGGTGGCTGATGATGCCGAAGGTGCGGCGTTTGGCAACTTCCTGCTGCAGCTGTTTGCTCACGGCGATACGGATCTCTTTTCTGGAAGAATAAAAACGGGCCGTGGTCGGCCCGTGCTGGACGGAAGGGATGATACCGCAAAGGCCCGGGCCTGGTCAATCGGCCCGTTGCCTGGGGGAAAAAACCACTCAACCGAAGCCGCCCGGCCGGACGCCGCCGAAGCGGTCGAGGGAGATGACAATGAAGAGCCCGGCAGCCTCGGCATAGGAGTTCCCCTCCCGATCGAGGATGCGCCCCTCGACCCGAATCTTGCGTCCTTCGACCGCGGCAATCCGGGTCTCCACCGTCGCCACCGTACCCAGGGGGAGCATCCGCCGGAACTCGATGTTGAGCCCGGCGGCGACGACACTGTGGCCGGCGACCCAGGCCGCCATCCCCATCGTCTCGTCGAGGACCGCGGCCATGCTGCCGCCGTGGGCATGCCCCGGGGGTCCCTGGGCGCCCGGACCGAACCAGACCCGCGCCACCAGAGCCTGATCCGAGCCTCGCTGGAAGTAGCGCAGCCGCAGGCGAAGGTTGTCCGGGTCACCGGACAGAAAGGAGACGGAGGTCCCGATCACCTCCCCGGCCACCAGGGGGGTCCAGTCCGGTTCCCCGGCGAGTTCATCGATCATGATCGCTCCGTTCTGCGGCAGGCAGGGTTTGGGTGAGTTTCTCCAGAGACCGTAAGGGGAGCCGGACCGTAACCGTCGTGCCGATGCCTGGCGCGCTGGCGACGTTGATTTCTCCAGCGTGCGCCTCGATGAGGTGGCGGGTGATGCTCAGGCCGAGGCCGGTCCCGCGCGTGGCCGTATCGGAAGTGTCGACCCGGTAGAATCGGTCGAAGATCTTGGCAAGCTGCTCCGGGGTCATGCCCAGGCCTTCATCTCTCACCTGCAACCGGCAATAACCGTCGCCTTCGGTGACCGCCGAGACGCGAATCGTCCCGCCCCCCGGTGAGTACTTGACGGCGTTGCTGAGGAGATTTTCCAACACCTGTTCGATGCGCCCCTGGTCGCCATGCACCTCAATCGGCTCGTCCCCCAGTTGCAATTCGAAGCGATGCGCTCCCCCATGTTCCCGGTATTGGCCGACCATCCGCAGCAGCATCTCGTCGAGGTTGAAGTTCGTGACCCTCAGGGGAAGGGGCTGGCCGGCCTCGAAGCGGCTGATGTCGAGGAGATCGTCGACGATTCGGGCCAGAGACAGGGCTTTCTGGTGCATGTAACCGAGAAATTCGCGCTGCTGCTCCGGGGGGAAGGCCTCGTCCGGCGCGGTCGAAAGCAGTTCGGAATAACCGACGATGGTGGTCAGCGGGGTATGCAGTTCGTGGGCCGCCATGGCCAGAAACTCGTTCTTCATCTGCTCGACTTCCCGCTCCCGGGTGACGTCCTGCACCAGGATGATGAGCCCTCCCCGGCCGGCCGCCGAACCACTGAACCGGAAAGTCCGCCCCTGGAAGACCCGCAAGCGGCCGCCGCCCTCGGCGGGAAGGTCGAAATCGAACTGCTGCCCGGCTTCTCCCCGGGCCAACACTGCCAAAATCTTGGCCCGCAGTTCCGGGTGACGGATGACTTCGGCCGCCCGACGTCCCAGGGCGACACCCGATCCGACTTCCAGCAAGGACTCCGCCGCGGCGTTGAGGAGCACGATCCGGTCCTCGCCATCGGTCACCAGCAATCCGTCGTCGACCGAGGCGAGAATCCCGTCGAGTTTGGCACCGACCTCCTCCGAGTCACCGAGGGCTGCCGCAAGCGCCTGCTCCGCCAGGGTTCGTTCGGCGATTTCGTTGGTCAACAGCCGGTTGGCCAAAACCAGCTGGTCGGTCCGCTCCCTGACCTTTTCCTCCAACTGGTCGTTGACCTGACGGAGTGCTTCCTCGGCACCCTCCCGGGCTGTGATCGATTGATGGGCCTTATGCAGGACCAGGACGACCGTCACCAGGAAGAGAGTGCAGATAGCCAGGAGCGACCAGGTCGAACGCCGCGTCAGGACATCGAGTTGGGCCTGTTTCAGGGTGAGATCGTGATAGGTCTCGATGGCGCCGACGAAGCGACCGCCCGCCATGATCGGCACATAGGTTTCGACGATGTCGGTTTTGACCCGCTGCCCTTCGGCAGTCCTCTCATCCCGATGCACCACCTTGGAATAGATTTGGCCTTTGGCCACCAGCCCCCGGAAATACGGCTGGTCGTTTGCCGTACCGATCTCCGTGGCCAGGGTCGAAAAGACGATCTCGCCGGAAGGGCCGAAGACGCGCAATTTGATGAGGAGCGGATCGATCCTCTGGAGGCCGACCTCAGCCGCAATCTCCTGCGGAATCGCTGTTGAAACCAGGGGAATGCGGTCCAAGCGGAGGGTCTGGATCAGGTAGCGGGCGTAGCGGGTCGCCTCGTCTTCAGTCTCGTCCAGCAGCAGATTCCGATAGGACGGTTGAACGAAAACCATCTCATAGGTAGGCAGAGCGCCCGCGATAAAGATCGCCAGAAGGAGAATGTTGCGCAGGAATTTGACTTTGAGCACGGCTTCCCCTTGGTCGGAACGGTGGGCGGGACAACCGCCTCTGTGATTCACCTGGGCAGTCTACTCAATCCGAATCGTCCCGCCAATAAAATTTGTCGGAATCGACAGGCCTTCATCTCCTCCTGCGCAATCCGGCAGGGTGTGGCATAATGCTGCGAACCTCTTGCCTCGGAGTCCCCGATGAAGCTGCCCCGCGCCAGCGGCATCCTGCTGCATCCAACCTCGCTCCCCGGACCACACGGCATCGGCGTCCTCGGAGCCGAGGCCTTTGCCTTCGTTGACTTTCTGGTCGCCGCTGGCCAGAGCATCTGGCAAATTCTGCCGATCGGCCCGACCGGTTACGGACATTCACCCTACAGTGCCCTCTCCGCCTTCGCCGGCAACCCGCTTCTCATCTGCCTGGAACAACTGGTTGAGAAGGGAGATTTGGACCCGGAGAGCCTGGTCGGGCTGAGGATACCCGAGGGGGCGACGCTGTTTGATGAAGCCCAGGCCTTCAAGAGGCGACTGCTGCCGCAGGCGGCGCAGAAATTCCGCGACACGACCCCGGCGCGGCGGGCGATTTTCGAGGAGTTCTGCACCGTCCAGGCGCCTTGGCTCGACGACTATGCATTGTTTCGCGCCCTGCGCCAGCATTTCGAGGAGGCCCCCTGGTACCAATGGCCGGATGAAATCCGCTGGCGCAAAAAGGACGCCCTGCGCTTCTGGGGGAAGGAGCTGGAACAGACGATCTTTGCAGAGAAGTTCGCCCAGTTCGTCTTTGATGAGCAGTGGCAGGCACTGAAGGCCTACGCCAATACCAGGGGGGTCCGCATCCTCGGCGATATTCCGATCTTCGTCGCCCTCGACTCGGCCGATGTCTGGTCCCACCCCGACCTGTTCCGCCTCGACTCTGAAGGGAAGCCGACCGTCGTTGCCGGCGTCCCCCCCGATTACTTCAGCGCCACCGGCCAGCGCTGGGGGAATCCCCTTTACCGTTGGGAGCGGCTGGCAGAGACCGGCTTCGCTTGGTGGCTGGAGCGTTTCCGGCGCAATCTGGAGTTGGCCGACCTGGTGCGCATCGACCACTTTCGCGGGTTCGAGGCGTGTTGGGTGATCCCCGCGGAGGAGAAAACCGCCGAGCGGGGAGAGTGGGAAAAGGTCCCTGGCGCGGCCCTCTTTCAGCGACTGGCCGAGGAGTTCGGCGAGGCGCCGATCATCGCCGAGGATCTCGGCGTGATCACCCCCGAGGTCGAGGCACTCCGCGACCGTTTTGGATTCCCGGGGATGAAGATTCTTCAGTTCGCCTTCGGCTCGGGACCGGGCAACCCCTATCTCCCCCATAACCTGCAGCCGTCCTGCGTCCTCTACACCGGGACCCACGATAACGACACCACCCTTGGATGGTGGCGCTCCCTCGACCCGCCGACCAAGGCCTCGCTCCGCACCTACCTGGGTCCGGGCGCCGAGGAGATGCCCTGGGCCCTCATCCGCCTGGCACTCGCCAGCGTTGCCCGCCTCAGCATCTTCCCGCTTCAGGACCTGCTGGCCCTGGGGAGTGAGAGCCGCCTGAATACCCCGGGCCGACCGGAAGAGAATTGGGGGTGGCGGTTCCCTCCGGGAGCGTTGACCGCCGACCTTCAGAAGCGCCTGGCCGAGTTGTGCCAAATCTATGGCCGCCGCCCCTGATGACCGAAAGCCCCTTGTCACGCTCCTTAAGTTTATGTTAAGGTCGCAAGCTGTGTGTGCAGCTTTCATTCCTTCGCTGCGACAGGACACCAACTGGGCCACGATGGCCCGACAACCCCGTTGGAGGAAAGACCGTGAAAAGAACTCTGACCCTCATGGTAACCGGCGCCATGGCCTTGAGCCTGGCCGTTGGCTGCAAAAACGATCCCCCCAAGCCCGCTGAGAAACCGACGGCACCTGCCGTCGCCACCCCTGCGGCCGCCCCGTCCGCCCAGGGGAAATCCGGCAAGGTCCTTGAAACCATGAATGCCGGCGGGTATACCTACGTCAATGTCGATACCGGGACTGAAAAGATCTGGGCGGCAGCGCCCGAATTCAAAGTCAAGGTCGGCGATGCCGTCATCATCCCCCAGGGCGCGGCGATGCCCAACTACCACAGCAAGAGTCTCAATCGGGATTTCGACATGGTCTATTTCGTCGATACGGTCATGGTCGGCGGCGCCAGTGCCGCCCAGGCCAACCCGCAGATGCCCGCCGACCACCCGAACATCAACGAGCGGGCCAAAGCGCCGGCCGTCGAGGTCAAGCTGACCGGCATCAAGAAGGCCGAAGGCGGCCAGACTGTCGTCGAGGTCTTCTCCAACAAGAAACAGCTGGTTGGCAAAGAGGTCAAGGTGCGCGGCAAGGTCGTCAAGTTCAGCCCGGAAATCATGGGCAAGAACTGGATTCACCTGCAGGACGGCTCCGGCGCGGCCGGGACCAATGACCTGACCGTGACCACCAAGGTCACCGCCAAGGTCGGCGACACGGTCCTGGTGATCGGCAAGGTGGTCGCCGACAAGGACTTCGGTTACGGCTACAAGTACGATGTGATTCTGGAAGACGCCAAGGTGACCGTCGAGTAAGGACGCCTCCAGACCCAGACCCAAAAAACGCCCCCGGGACTGACTCCAAAGGCGTTCAGTTAATCTGTTGATATTCAGCCCCCCTCAATCACCCGATTGGGGGGGCTTTTTTTCGGTTTTTCTGAATTTTGTTTTGAAATCTGGTTATGGGCAGAGCAAACTGAATCCCATCTCATGTTGAGAGTCGAAATCTCCCGGAATGCCTTGTCAGCCGTGGATTTTAAGTACCAGGTGATATAAGACCTAATTGCAGAACAAAATGTAGGATGGCCCAATCCGGTGATTTCAGGTTGGGCCATCCTTTGTCTTGAACTCGTGAGTTATCGGACGCCATTGAAAATGTTGATTTCCATCCGTATCACATTGCGACAGAACAAACGTTTTGTATCTCAACACGACTACTGTCATGTCAGGATTAACTGCAATTGTCCTCAATCCACAGACGGTCCGTTATAGGGAACCTCCACGCGATCGTCGCCGCCACCAGCCACGCTCCCCATCGTCGACAACATTTGGCGCGCGGCGGGATTTTCCCGAACCTCCGCGTCTAGAAAGGTTAGAGCCCATGTGAAGATATCGTTGGTCGACTCAACATCGAAGCCGTGTGTCACTCCGGCCAGCGACACGAGTTCGCGCCTCCCGTTGAGCCGGTTGATGCCTTCTTCCGTCATGATGATCGGCGCTACCGTATCCGCCGTTCCACTGATAGCAAGATACGGCAGGGTCACGTTGTCGAGCCCGCGCTGGTCGCTCCCGAACGCCGGCAGGAAATATTCTCCGAAAAACGGTACATAGCCTACCGCTGCCTTGAGGCGCGTATCGACAATTACCTGGGTCCGCGCGAAATCGAGGGACGTGGTCAATTCGGCACCCCCCAGTAGCAGCAATGTCTCGCCACCCATACTCGCCCCGAACCCACCAATCTGTGTTTCGTCGATGTGGTCGCTCCATTGCGGGGCCGAGAGCATGAGGTCGATCTCGGCCGACGTCGCCAACGCTCGCAATGCCTGAAGTGCGACAAAATTGTGTAGATTCCTCAATAATTCAACGGCGTCATGGAGGTTGTCGACTTTGAGATCGGTATAGCGTGGGTCGCCGTAAAACGGAGCCGCGACGATGTAACCGTAGCTCGCTACTTTGGTCATCGATTCAATATAGTCGCCGGAGAGTGGGCTGCCGCGGAAGCCATGAGCAAACGCGATCATCGGATAGCGAACCGCGAAGTCGGCGAACAGTGGCAGTGCCGCCCCGACTTGCATGTGCGGCACGACGCCACCCGTTGGCAGCGGATAATCGGCACGGGGATTGTCTGCGGTGGTCGGGTAGCAGGTTAACACTACAAACTTTTGCTCTTTTCCTGCAAATGACCCGTAGAGGTTATTGTCGTTCGGTGCAGTGACGATGACTGACAGGGTCTCTGCCGGGTCAACGAGCAGATCTGTCACATAGCGTGGGGTGTCGCCTGCCGTGGGTGTGCCTTTCCAGTAGTCCTCAGCTTCCTCGTCGATTCCTACCAGGCTGAAATCCTGAGCGATGTTGCTGCACGCTACAGCGTATGGCCCGGGAAGTGGAAGCGGGGACACGACGGCGGTCGGTATCGGTTGGTCCGACGTAGATCCGTCGCCCCCACCGCCGCCACATCCGACTAACGCGAGTGCGAACCCTGACACCAGCACCCGCAGTACTCCCTGAAATCTTGTCTTCATAACTGAAACTCCTCGATGCATAAAATTTCGGGCACGCTTCCGGTGAAATGCGGCATGCCTTGTACAGAGCAATTATTGATGGCGTCGCAAAAAGTCCGCCCGACGTCGTTACAGTGGTTTTTCAGGACCTCGGCATACCACATGTATACCTTCGCCCCTGAAAAACCACCAGGCCTTGTAGAACGAAATTTTTGCTTAGCCATCCCATGAGTTTTTGCGAGAGCATCAATTATTGCTCCGGCGATTAATACATAGTTGCGGCTTAAACGTTCTTTGGATGCCTGAAATAGCTTTATCCAAGGTTGGTCAAATCCATCAGTAGTCCCTATCAATAACACGCCTGTTTTTGTCCCGATAGCGGTGATTTATGAGACTGGAAAATGTCTACTCAGCTAGTGTCAATCCACTCTCAATAATTTCCCGCCCTCGGAAGTTCGGTTAGAGGTGTAACGTAGTTGCCATTCCATTCATTATTTAATGGCTGAGCTAGCATTTCACATATATCCATAAGGAGATCGAACAAGCCGTCTTTGGGAATTTCTATACGAAACAGGCGATAAGGCTGCTCTTTCCCATCTATAACGTCAAGTTTTCCATATCTGTTCACGTTTTGGGAGTGAATAAAAACGATCTTATCTATACGTTTGTCTTTGTATAATGCAGTGTACCCAGTCTGCAAATAATCATGACTAAGGTCCACTGAATTGGGGTGACACAAAGCATTCCTGATTGATTCAAGGACTTTAAATAAATTGTCTCGTTTTGACCAAGTATCCTTAACCCTCGAATTCGGCTTGAAGTTGTCTTCTGCAATGTATGATTTTGAAACGCCGTGAACCACGTCTTCCGTAATCGGAGAGAAAAACATCTCTTTAGGACATTGCCCGACATCTATTTTCTTAATCAACTCTTGGCACTGGGTTAACAATGTCTGCAACAGACAGATCCACAAAGTAACCTCGTGCTCGCCATCATATTCATTAGCAGCTATCAAACCTGTCCTTTGAGCCAAGGCAGCCCTGATCTGGCCAGGCTCAGTTTCATGGTATTGCATACTCTACGCCTCCCCCTCATATTTAACCGACAACACCCATAAACGACCGCGGCGCGTCATAATTGGATCCCTCTCAATTGGACGGAGACGCCACCCATAGCGCCTTGTTCCTTGAGGGCGTATCATTTTCTCAAATGTGTTTTTCCAGCAGTTGGAGCCATCTGTGATAATGATACCTTTGTCCTTCGGCATCTTGCGCACAAGGTTCAGAAAATATTTTCCCGTAAAAACACAGATACCACTTCCTCCCTCGCCGCAGCTATCGCGGCGATAAAATAAAACATCTACCCGAGCTAAGGACTCAAGTGCAACTTCTGCGCTACAGGACATAAAATTGACGGCGACGTCGATTTTTGACTTGGCCTTGTAACCAAGGAATTGTTTCTGCCGATCAGAATCAATATCACAGAAAATGATTTCATCAACTCTGTTACATAAAATATTAACAGGTTCTTAAAAATCACTTCCACAGCACGGATAAAAGTCTATTAACTTTTCATTGATATTCAATAGAACCTCGCTATCACTTTTTACTAATTTCTCATCCCATGATTCAATGTAAAGCGAACATCCGCAGGCTAAACAAGTCTTCAGAGAAGTTCAAAGCTTTAGTGGTGTCATTGAATATGCCCTACATTGGTTGGGAGATCTGGTTAACTAACCAACCGGTCCTTCCCACAAATCCTGCCTCAAAGAAAAAACCCCTCCAGATCGCCAGGCGGGGTTTACATAGCCTGGAAGTGGCGGGTTCCGGAAAAATCGGCATAAAGTCAAGGCACAACGCCCGCCTGAGGTCCTTAGAGATGCGTATCGACGTCCATACGCTCATGCAAGACGCGCACGATTTCGATCAGGCCGGTGCTCTGCATTCGATAATAGATGACGTGGCGGCCGGCAGGATATTTGCGATAGCCGGGGCGAACGCGTTCGAAGCGTTCACCCTAGTTTGGGTTTTCGGCCAGCGCGCGAAAACAGCGATCGAGTTGGGACAGATATGTGCGCCGCTGCTCGCGTCCCCATCGTCCTTGCGTGTAGCGGCCGATCTCCCGGAGGTCGTCGAGGGCGCGCTTTGTCAGCGTAAATAGCGGCATCAGCCGAGTTCCTCGTCAAGTCTGCGGTTTAGGGCGTCCAAGGAGTAGTCCGCCATCCCGCTTTGCTCGCCCTCGACCAGTGCCCGGCGCAGCACCTCCAACCGCGTCTCACGTTCCTCGAGAAGGCGCAGACCGGCGCGGATCGCCTCGCTGGTCGAGCCATAGCGGCCCTCTTCGATCGCGTGCGAAATAAACCTCTCGTAGTGTTCGCCCAAGGTGACACTGGTATTTTTGCCCATGATCTCCTCCTTCCGCCAAATTGATATTATCATATAATATATATTGGTAGTTTTCCAGGTTTTCAAAGCAGGGTTTCAGAGCAAACCCTGTCATCAGCGGGTACTTTTTTATGACGACTCCCACCGCGGCTGAATTCAACCCCCAGAAATTGACCTGGATTTCGTTATTGGGAAGGGGTGCGCGTGGTCTATTACTGGAGTTATAGGTAGGCAACGAAAAAATATTAACTGAACGCCTTGGGGACTGGCTCCGGGGGCGTTTGTTTATTTTCAGGGTGTGGGAGAGCCATGAAAGAAGCTGAAGATCGCCTGCGCCACCCCCCGCGGCAGCCCCGGCATGGCCGCGAACTCCTCCACGGTGGCCGCGCGAATCTGCTTCAGACTTCCGAAATGCTTCAGCAATGCCCGGCGCCGGCCGGGACCGACTCCGGGGACTTCCTCCAGGGCCGACCGCAGTGCCGCCTTGCCTCGCAACTTCCGGTGGTGAGTAATGGCGAAGCGGTGGGCCTCATCTCGCAGCCGTTCGAGCAAAAAGAGGGCCGGCGAGCCCTGACGCAGGACAATCGGGTTCTTGCGGCCCGGGCGGAAGAGGCGCTCCTCGCTTCGTTCCACCGCTTTGCCCCGGACATTGGCTATGACCCGGCTCTTGGCGATCCCGGCCAGGTCGATGCGTCCGGCCAGACCCAACTCGCCGAGGACCGCCGCGACCGCCGCCAACTGCCCCTTGCCGCCGTCGATGAGGAGGAAATCGGGAAGGGTTTCCTCGGCCAGTCCCCGGGTCAGGCGCCGCCGCAGAATTTCGGCCAGGGAAGCGAAGTCGTCGGCTCCCGTCACGCTGCGAATCCGGTAATGACGATATTCGGCGGGCGCCGCATCGCCGTCGAGGAAGACCGCCCTGCTGCCGACCGCCTGCGCCCCCTGCAGATTGGAGATGTCGAAACACTCCATGCGCCGCGGCGGCCGCGCCAGCTCCAGACGGCCTTGCAGTTCGGCCAGCAGGGCCACCTTCGCTTCCCGCTTGCTCCCCCGTTCCCGGTAGGCTTCGGCGGCGTTGCGCTCCGCCAGCTCCACCAGCCGGCGCTTTTCGCCGCGTTGCGGGGCGGAGACCGTCACTCTCCGCCCTTTCCGATCGCTGAGCCAATCGGACAGGGTGCCGGCATCCTCCGGGAGGAACGGCAGCAGAACCTGAGCCGGAATGAGCACTTCGCGGCCATAGAATTCCAGTAAAAAATTGGAAAGGAGTTCCGCCTCGTCGAGCCGCCAGTCGAGGCCGTACTGACGGCGGCCGATGAGCTTCCCAGCCCTGACGAAGAGGACCACCAGCTCCACCTCTCCTTCTTCCCGGTGCAGGCCGACCACGTCCTGGTCGCCCCCCCCGGCTTCGACCACCTTCTGCTTCTCCACCGTTTGAACAATGGCGCCGATCTGGTCCCGCAGCCGTGCCGCCTCCTCAAAACGCATCTCCAGCGCGGCCCGGGCCATCCGCTCCCGCAGGTCCCCCAGCACCACCTCTTCGTGACCGGAGAGGAGTTCGATCACCCCCTTGACCAGAAGGCGGTAATCGGCAGCGCTGATGCGGCCGTGACAGGGGGCACTGCACTGGCCGATCTGGAAGAAGAGACAGGGGCGACCGCGGCGCCGGCAGACCGCCGGCGGATAGTGCCTTAAGGGAAAAATCCGGTAGATTTCCTTGAGGGTCTCGCGGACCGCACCGGCCGAGGAGTAGGGGCCGAAGTAGAGGGCGCCGTCGCGGTGGACCTGGCGCACCACCTGCAGACCCGGGAACTCCTCCCGAGGGTCTAGGCGCACCGAAACATAGGTCTTGTCGTCCCGCAGGTTGATGTTGTAACGGGGGCGGTACTTTTTGATCAGGGTGTTTTCGAGGATCAACGCTTCCTTCTCGGTGTCGGTGAGGATCGTCTCGATGCGCTCCAGACGACCGAGCAGAAAGCGGATCTGGGGACGCCCATCGCCCCCGGGAACGAAGTAGCTGCGCAGCCGGGCGCGCAGGTTCTTGGCCTTGCCGACATAAAGGACGGTCCCCTCGGCATCATGCATCAGGTAGACGCCGGGGCTGGTCGGGTAGTTTTTCAGGTCGGAGGAATCCACCATGGCACCGCGGAGCATAGCAAGGGCATTGGGGGGGTGTCAACGTTCCCGCCCTTGACACGGGCCTCCTCCTAGTCTCATAATCCTCTAATTTTCCAAGGACATCCAATCACCATGAGCCGACACCTCTTCAAGTTCGTCAACAACCTGAAACTGCGCTGGAAACTGCTGGTGGTGGTCCTGCCGCTGGTGGTCATTCCGATCGTCATCGTCGGCAGCGTCGTCGGCTACATCGCGGTCCAGCAGGCCTATCGCGGCATCACCCAGACCAGCAAGGACGACCTCGACCACATGGCGTCCTTCACCATCGACCTTCTCAACTCCCACTATCAGCAATATCAGGTCTACAAACAGGACAAGCAGAAGATCTTCATCCGCGACCTGGGGGCGTTGGATAACATCGCTTACAACGTCGTCGAGAGTGGAAACCGCCAATACCGGCAAGGACACCTGTCGCTGGCGGCGGCCCAGGAGGAGGCGAAGAAGTCCCTGCGGCGGGTCAACGTCGGGGAAACCGGCTACCTCTTCGCCATGACCAGCACCGGTGACCTGAAACTCCACATCGCTCGCGAGGGGGAGAACATCTGGGACGAACGGGACGAGACCGGCCGCTACTTCATCCGGGAAATGGCCCGGGCGGCGGTCGCCTCCCGAAACAATGAGGTTCAGTACATCATCTACCCGTGGCGCAACGCCGTCCTCGGCGACCGGGCGCCCCGCAAGAAGATCGCCGCTTTCCGCTACTTCAAGGAGTGGGACTGGATCATCGCCGCCAGCGGCTACCTGGAGGAGACCTACGAGGACCTCGCCTTTGAACGGCGTTCCTTCGAAGATCTGAAGAGCAAGCTCAAGAGCAAAAAGGTCGGGCGAACCGGGTACATCTACTGCATGGACAGCCACGGCACCTTCACCATCCATCCCGACGCGGAAGGGCAGAACCATCTCAACGCCCGGGACAGCTCCGGGCATGCCTTCCTGCAGGAGATGTGCGAGAAGAAGAACGGCTGGATCCGTTACCCCTGGCAAAACCCCGGCGACCAGGAACCGCGGCAGAAGATCGCCCGCTATGTCTACTTCGCGCCCTGGGACTGGATCGTTGCCGTCGGCTCCTACGAAGACGAATTCTACCGGGAAGCCAACGCCATCAAGGGGCGGACCCTGGTGAGCGTGATAGTGCTGGTCTGCGCGGCCAGTCTGGTCTCGATCGTCCTGGTCTTCTTCGCCTCCAAGTTTTTGACCGACCCGATCCACCACATGATCGCGGCCATCCGCCGGGTCAAGCAGGGACGCCTCGACCAGAAGGTGCCGGTCGAAAGCAACGATGAAATCGGTGAACTGGCCGCCACCTTCAATCGCATGACCGACATCATCAAGCGCAACCAGGAGATGGAGGCGGCCCTCTCCCAGCAAGGCAAGATGGCCTCGCTCGGCGTCCTCTCCTCGGGAGTCGCCCACGAGATCAACAACCCCCTGGGGGTCATCCTCGGCTACGCCAGTCACCTGGAGGGAAAACTTTCCCCCGAGGACCCTCATTACCGCTACATCCACGAGATCAAACGGGAGAGCAAGCGCTGCAAGAAGATCGTCCAGGATCTCCTCAGTTACGCCCGCACTCCCAAGCCGAATCTGGAGGAAACCGATATCAACCAGCTCCTCGCCCAGATCGCCGATTTCGCCGCCAACCACACCGATCTGCATCACGTGACCATCGTTCGCGACTTCGCCCCCGACCTGCCGTCGATTCTGGCCGACGGGGACCAGCTGCGGCAGGTGGCGATCAACCTGATC
>JBBQBQ010000040.1:0-19499 GCA_038317685.1 Desulfuromonadales bacterium
TCTCTTCGAAACGCATTATCCGGATCTCCTGTTGTAGTGCTGTCCGTTTCATGGTGTCCTCCTGCGAGACACGATGAACCGGACAGATGTTGTGCTACAACACCGGACAGTCTATTTGCTAGCAACACGCTTTCTATGCGGCATTGACGGGTCGGACACCGCGTGTTAATAACAGAACACTCCTGAGGCGACCCAAGGAAGGGGACAGAAGAGGGAAAGGCGTTAGTTTAAGACGCACAAGACTGCAACGGCGGGTCGGGAATAAATCCCGGCTCGCCGTTACTATGGAGGGATTTGGCAGGAGTGCTCCCTATGCCTGACCGGCAAGATGCCGTTCGGCCTCGCGTACGAATCGCTCTTCCAGTGGTTTGATTTCCTCCAGGTCGTCCCCTTCGAGCTCCCCTTCCTCCAGATAGTCGCCTCTTTGCCGCAACTCAAAGGCGCGATGGAGGGCCTTGGAAAGGTCCCGAGGGAAAACCCCGGCCTTGACGAACTCCCGGCCGAAGAGGGCAATCGCTCCGGAATGTTTGGACGTGCCGAGCTGCCGGGATTGCAGTAGGTCGAACACCGCATAAAACATGGCGTAATAAGGCCGGTTCATGACCGAACGGCCGCTCATTGTCGCGCGTTTGTCAATCGGCATTGAAAATTGACCCACCATCGGCGTCCAATTTTGACCCACCCCAGCGGGCTAATTTTGGGCGCAATTTCTGGTTTTGATTCTCCAGCTTTCGTTTCCCGTTTCGACGATTTCACAGTGATGGGTGACCCGGTCGAGCAGGGCCGTGGTCATCTTGCCATCGCCAAAGACCTGGGGCCATTCGCCGAAGGTCAGGTTGGTGGTAATGAGCAGTGAGGTACGCTCGTAGAGTCAGGCAATCAGGTGGAAAACGAGTTGCCCGCCGCTCTTGGAGAACGGTAGGTAGCCGAGTTCGTCGAGGACCACCATGTCGAGGCGGGCGAGACTGTCGGCGAGTTTCCCGCCCCCTCCAGCGAGCTTCTCTTGTTCGAGCCGGTTGACGAGGTCGACCAAGTTGAAGTACTTGCCCCGGCAGCCATTGCGAATCACCTGACGGGCGATGGCGATTGCCAGATGGGTCTTGCCGGTTCCGGGCAGCTTTCAGCCGTCGGTTCCTCGCCGGAACGGGAAAACAGGTTGAGAATCACGTCGCGGCTGACCGGGCCGGCGGCAAGAGCCGTGGTGCAGGCTTGGCCGACCGCTTCCAACCCGTAGGTCGGGACACTGGCCAGGATGGCCACGAACTGTCGGTCTCCGTCGGAGCGTCCCTGTCGCAGCGCCTTGACCTGTTGGAGCGACTCCGGTAGATCCCATGACTGAAACGGGGTGCCGTTGCGCAGCGCCCCGGGTTTGTGCTTAAGCACGTCCAGATAATGCCAGGGATCGAAGGCCGTCTTGTCCCGCCCAAACTGACGCGGATGCAGGCCGACCACCCGGCCGTTGTGCACAAACGCGACCTGATCGGCATAGGCCCGCACCATCACGGTTTTGCCGACACAGGCCGCATGAACGCTGTAGCGGTTGCGGTCAAAGGAGACCAGGGCGGTCGATGTCACGCGGGCCACGGTTTCCTGATAACCGTCGAACGGAACCCGGACATTGACGAGCGACCGCCGTTCCCGATCCGCCACCTCGGCCACCGTCCGTTCCGGGAACTCGGGGTGCTTTAGGGTCGCCGCCAGCCCCCGGCACTCCTCCGCCAGCCAGAGGTTCAACTCCTCCAACGTGGCGAACTTGCGCCGCTTGGCAAACAGGCGCTGGCGCACCAAGCCGACCTGCCGCTCGATCTGCCCTTTCTCCCAGCCGGCCGTCGGCGTGCAGGCCACCGGCTCGAACAGGGAGTGCGAGGCCAGGTTCTGGAAGCGCCGGTTGAACACCCGGTCCTTCCCGAGCAGCACTTTGGTCACCACCGCCTTCAGGTTGTCATAAATCCCCTTGCGGCAGGCTCCGCCGAAGAACTGGAAAGCCTTCACGTGGGCGTCCAGCAGCATCTCCAGACTCTCCCGCAGGTACGCCACGCAAAACGGCGCCCGACTGTGACAGAGCCGGAACTGGGCGATCTTGACCCGAACATTCACCCCGGCCAGCTCGATCGGCTCATAACCCCAGTCGAACTGAAAGGCTTCGCCAGGAGCAAAACTTAGCGGTACGAAGGCCTTGATCGGTTCTTGCGCCTCCCGCTTCCAGCGCCGCACAAAACGTCGAACGCTGTCGTAACCCCCGGTAAACCCCTCCCGCTGCACTTGCTCGAACAGGAGCAACGCGCTACACCGCTGCTTCCTCGGCTTGCGGGCATCCTCTTCCAGCTCTTGGGTTAATGACACCTTGAACACGTCCAGCTTCGGTGCCGGCTGGACCTTGCGTTCGTAATGCAGCTCCGTCACGTCGGAACGCAAAATGGTGCGCACGGTGTTGCGGGACAGGTGCATGTCCCGGGCAATCTGGCGAATCGGCTTGTGGTCCCGATGGTGGGCGTTGCGAATCTTGCGGATGGTTTCCACGGTCAGCATCTCCTTTTGAAGGCTCCTCTCTCGGGGCATAATCCCGTGAGCATGGAGGAGGTGCTGAGGTGGGTCAAATTTGAACGCCGATTACCCCTCAAAGTGGGTCATTTTTGCATGCCTGTTAACAACTGGCCGGAGCGGCTCCCCGCGAGCGGTTCGAGCCGGTTTCCGGGCGGGACACGGAGGAAGTCGAGCGCGGTGGCGGCGTGAAGCTGCTTCAGCTTGCGCTGTGCGGCCCGCTGCACGTCCGGGGGCAATTTCCTGGAAAATCGCCCCCGAAACAGTTGCTCGGTCTCTTTGCAGGCGAAGCTTAAGATCATGAGCCGATAGGATCGGGCGGCGGTAGTATTATCAAGCGATAGCAAGATTTTGGGTAGGCCTCGCAGGACCTTAATTTCTCTACCCAACGCGGCCCGGAAGACCTATCCTTTCTCTATCCGCCATGAACCCGACTCCTTCCAGCCGCCTCTACTCCCGCATCTATACCCTGGTCCGCCAGGTCCCGCCCGGCCGCGTCACCACCTACGGCCGTATCGCCCGGCTGGCCGGCTGCACGGCTCGCACCGTCGGCTTCGCCATGGCGGCGCTACCGACCGGGCACGATCTGCCGTGGCAGCGGGTCATCAACAGCCAGGGGCAGGTCAGCCCGCGCAGCGACGGCGATGGGACCGTGATCCAGCGGCTCCTGCTGGAGGCCGAAGGGGTGAGTTTCAATGCCCAGGGGTGGATCGATCTGGCCGAATTCGGCTGGGAGTTTCCGGGCAGCGAACCCTGGGGGGAATGAGGGGGGGCCGTCGGTCATGGAACTTTGGACGCCGGTTGACCGGATATCTCCGCCATGATATTTTGATATCGAAGTATTTGCATCGTCAGCCCGTATCAAAAGGACCAAAGTGTATCAAAAAATCCTCGATTTCTGGTTTCATGAAATCGCCCCGAAGACTTGGTGGACCGCTGATTCCGCCTTCGACCAGCAGCTGCGCACCCGCTACGGCGACCTCCTCGACCGCGCCGCCCGGGCGGAACTCTATCCCTGGCGCCGGAAGCCCCGGGGGCGGCTGGCGGAGATTCTGGTCCTCGACCAGTTCTCCCGCAACATCCACCGCGATTCGCCCTTGGCCTTCGCCCAAGACCCGCTGGCGCTGGCGTTGGCCCAGGAGGCGATTGCGGCGGGCGCCGCGGCCGCCCTCGAACCGGCCGAACGCAGCTTTTTGTACATGCCCTTTATGCATAGCGAGTCTAAGTTCATTCACGAGTGGGCGGAGGTGCTCTTCCGCGATAACGGGGTCGAGGGGAGCTACCAGTTCGAACTGAAACACAAGGCGATCATCAACCGTTTCGGCCGTTACCCACACCGCAATGAGGTGCTCGGCCGGGCCTCCAGCGCGGAAGAGATTGCCTTCCTTGCTCAACCGGGGTCCCGGTTTTGAAGCTGTCGCCGGGGAAGAGACCACTCAAACAGGGAGAATGCCGATGACGGAACACCATAAAAACTACAGCGTCGAGCACCTTGGATCGTTCGAGTCCCTTGCGGAACGGGAATTCATGGGCTTTCCCGGCAAGTATTTCCTGGGCAAGGAATTTGGGTTGACCGGTTGCGAGGTCTCCCTCAACCGCCTGCCGGCCGGGAAGGGGATGCCCTTCGTCCATACCCACCAAAAGAACGAAGAGCTCTACATCGTCCTGCGGGGGAACGGCATCTTCTTTGTGGACGGCGAGGAGTTTCCGATCGGGGAGGGGAGCCTGATCCGGGTCGGCCTGGAGGGAGAGCGGGCCTGGAAGGCGGGGAACGAGGATCTCTATTTCATCTGTATCCAGGCAGAAGTGGGGAGTCTCACCCAGTCGACCCTCGAAGACGGGGTCCGGCCCGGGACCAAGGCTTCGTGGATGAAAAAATAGGTGTCGGCTGTACCATCGAAATCGAAACCTTGAGGCAGGAGCGGCGGGTCGCGGCCCACCATGCCGCCTTACTTTTTGGCCAGGCGGCCCCAAAAAGTAAGCAAAAAGGTCCTTCCCCTGCGGGGGGCATGCAAACGCTGCCCCCCCATGGTTGACGGGAGGCGGGGGCGTTTTTCTGCTGCTGAGCCGACGGCGGCGGATCGGGGGCTTTGGATCAATCTCAAAGGCTAAAATTCAGGGGGTGCCAATGACCGGCGCCCCCGGTTGACAGGAGGAAGTGCGGCATGATATTTTGATATCGAAATATTCACCCATGAAGGAAGTGAGCCAGCAATCATGACCACCGAACTGAACGAATCCCAGAAATTGTCCCTGGGGGTCTACATCAAGCTGATGCGGGCCACCAACGCGGCGACCGGCCACATCCACCGGCCCCTTCACCAGGCGGGGCTGACCCACAGCCAGTTCGCCGTGCTTGAGGCGCTGCACCACCTGGGTCCGCTCTGCCAGGGGGAGTTGAGCCGGAAGATTCTCAAGAGCTGCGCCAATCTCACCTCGGTCGTCGATGCCCTGGAGTCCCGGGAGCTGGTGTGCCGGGACCGTTCCGGTGCCGACCGGCGCAAGGTCAAGGTCGACCTGACCGAACAGGGCCGGCAGCTCGTCGCTGAGCTCTTCCCCCGCCACGCCGAGGTCATCGAGGAGGAGTTGTCGGTCCTATCGGCCGAAGAGCTGCGGGAACTCGGGCGCCTGCTGAAAAAACTCGGGCGCAGGGGCTGATTTTTTCGGAGGAATGCTTCCCTGTCGGAAGCTTCGTCACCCAAGAAAAGGAGCATTAAGATGATCACCGTCCGTAACTCGAACGAGCGCGGTCGCCACCAGGAAGACTGGCTCGACAGCCGTCACACCTTTTCCTTCCATACCTACCACGATCCCCGCCACATGGGCTTTCGCGACCTGCGGGTCATCAACCAGGACCGGGTCGCCCCGGGGCGCGGTTTCGGGCTCCATCCCCATCAGGACATGGAGATCTTCTCGCTGGTTCTGAGCGGCGCCCTGGAGCACAAGGACAACCTCGGCAACCGGGAGCTGATCGGCCCCTGGCAGCTGCAGAAGATCACCGCCGGCACCGGGGTCCTGCACAGCGAATACAACCCCTCGGCAACCGAGGAGGTCCACTTCCTGCAAATCTGGATCCTTCCCGACCGGGCCGGACGCGAGCCCGGTTACGTCCTCGGCGACTTCTCGGCCGCGCCCCAAAATGCCCTGACCCCGATCCTCAACCCGGCCGGCAGCGAGGGGGCCGCCCTGCTGCACCAGGATGCCTACATCTACCGCGGCCGGATCGAGGCCCGGGCCGACTTCGACTACCGGCTGGCCGCCGGCCGCTACGGCTGGGTTCAGGTGATTTCGGGGACGATTGAGGTGAACGGCACCACGCTGGAGGGGGGGGATGGCGCGGCAATCAGCGAGGAGACCCGGCTGGAGTTCAAGGGAGTGGCTCCTGCCGAGTTCCTCTTCTTCGACCTGAACTGACCGGGCCCTTCCAGGAAGAACTTCCCCCGGCCCTCCTTCACCAAGGGCTGCTGCCTTTTTTCTGACTCCTTTGCCGGTTGAAGAGTTACAATAGCCACCATTTGCCCCCTGCTTGAAAGACTGTATCGCCCATGATCCTGGCATATTCGGAAAAAGACATAATCAGAACCTGCGGCCGGACCTACACCGAGCGCGGTCGTCATTACCAACGGACCGGCCAGGTGCTGATGGCGGAGCTGGCTGAAGATGGGGCCACCCTGGTGGGGGTGGTCAAGGGAAGCGCGGCACGGCCTTACCGGCAGACGGTGCTGGTCGAAGGGGTTCCCCGGGGGGTACAAATCGAAGGATCCTGCAGTTGTCCGATGCGCTTCGATTGCAAGCACGTGGCGGCGGTCCTCTTCGAATATCTGCAACGGCAGCAGCCGTCCAGGCGGGGGGCGATGGCCCGGCAGGTCGCCTCGGCGCCCCCGGATGAGCTACAGATCTGGTGGCAACGGCTCAATGAAAAGTTGGCCGGGCCGCAGACCGTGCGAGGCAACCCGGGCAGCACCCAGCAGCTCGTCTATATATTGCAGGTCCGCAAATTGCGCGCCGGCAACGAGGGGAGTGAAGTGTTGATCGCCCCGTTCAAAAGCCGGCCCCTCAAACGGGGCGGCTGGGGGAAACTTACCCCGGCCAGCTGGCACCAGCTGGCCGGGGCGGGGCTTAGTTATTATCACTCGCCCAACTGGCTGTCTCCCCTCGATGGCAAGATTATCGAGCTTCTCCCGGGCCACACCTCCTGGGATTTCGTGCCGCGTATCGAAGGGGACATCGGCGTCCTGCTCCTCAAGCGGTTGCTGGGGACCGACCGCTGTTTCCTGGAGGGAAATTTGGAGGCCCCCGTGGCCCTCGGTCCGGCCTGTCCCGCCCACTTCACGTGGAAGCGCCAGAAGGATCGACAATTGCTGGAAGTAGCTCTGGCGGGGGTGGAGGGGGAGTGGCTCCCTCTGCCAACGGAGCCACCCTGGTATCTCGACCTGACCGGAAACCGCTGCGGCCCCATCGAACAGCCCGTGCAACCGCTCCTTTTTCACGCCCTCTGCCGGCTGCCGCCGGTCCCCGAAGCGCGTTTGCCGGAATTGGCCCGACTGCTGGCGCCCCTGGCGGTAGCTGGCGCCTTAGCGTTGCCGGTGGAGTTGGAAATCGAACGCTGGCAGGGAGCACCGATCCCAGTGTTGAGGCTTTTGGGGCAAACCGGGTCGAACGGAGGAGTAGTCCATCTGGCCCGGGTGTGCTTCGATTACGGCCCCTGTCGTCTGCGCCCCTGGCGCCCCGGGGACGACTTTCAACCGCTGCTTCACCAGGACGGCCGAGATTGGCTCGTGGCGCGCGATGCGGCCACCGAGGGAGGTCATCTGAAACGCCTGGAGGAGCTCGGCCTCGTCCCCGCCTCCCAGGTCGGTACCGGTGACATCGGTGAATACGAGTTGCTCTTTCCCGGCCGGACAAGCGCCGCCTCCGCCGGCCGCTGGCGGCACTTTCTGCAGGCAGAGGTGCCGAAGCTGGTGGCGGACGACTGGCGCGTCGAGACCGAGGCGGAGAGCTTTCGGCTGAGCTTCGAGCAGGCCGAGGAGCTGACCGCCCGGGTGGCGGACGGGGAGACGGGGTGGTTCGAAATCGGCCTCGATCTGGTCTGGCAGGGACGATCCATCCCCCTGCTGCCGCTACTGCTTCAGGCCTTGGAGGAGGGGACCGATCCGGCCGGTGGGCTGTTCATCGATCAGGGCGAGGGGCGCTGGCTGGAAGTCCCGGCGACGCTGTTGACCCCGGTCCTGGAGACCCTCTTCGAACTCTATAGCGGTCTGACCCTGGGGCGGGGTGGCGAGGTCCGTTTGCATCGCAGCCTCTCTCCCTGGCTGGAAGAGCTCGACCGGCGGCTGGCGGCGAACGGCGCCCGGCTGGCCTGGCAGGGCGGCCAGGTCCTGCGCGAGCTGGGCAGTCGGCTGCGCAGCTTCCAGGGAATTCGGCCGGTGGCGGCCCCGGTGGGACTCTGCGCCGAGTTGCGCCCCTATCAGCTGCAGGGGGTAGCCTGGCTTCAGTTTCTGCGCGAATTCGGCTTCGGCGGCATCCTTGCCGACGATATGGGTCTGGGCAAAACCATCCAGGCCTTAGCCCATGTGCTGCTGGAACGGGAGGCCGGCCGCTTGACTTCACCGGTGCTGGTGGTGGCGCCGACCAGCGTCCTTGGCAACTGGCAACGGGAGGCACAGCGCTTCGCCCCGGACCTGCGAACACTGGTCCTGCATGGACCGCAGCGCGGCGACTGGTTCGAACGGATCGGAGAGTTCGATTTGGTCATCACCAGCTATGCACTCTTGGCCCGGGACGGCGAGGTCCTGATTCAAACCCGTTGGCATACGGTGATTCTGGACGAGGCCCAGGCGATCAAGAATGCCCGCACCCAGGCCGCCAAAACGGCCGCCGCCATCCCCGCCGAACAGCGCCTCTGCCTGACCGGAACGCCGTTAGAGAACCACCTGGGGGAGCTCTGGTCGCTCTTCCATTTCTTGATGCCCGGCTTTCTGGGGCAGGAGAAGGGTTTCAACAACCAGTTTCGCGCCCCGGTCGAAAAACGCGGGGACGACCTGCGCCGGCAGGAGCTGGTGCGGCGCATCACCCCCTTTGTCCTGCGGCGCACCAAGGAGATGGTGGCGTCCGAACTGCCGGCCAAGAGCGAGATGGTGGAGAATGTCGAACTGGAAGGGACGCAGCGGCGCCTCTACGAAAGCATTCGCGTGGCGATGGCAGAGAAGGTCGGCGCGCTCCTCAGCCAGAAGGGGCTGGCCCGCAGCCACATCGAGATGCTCGATGCCCTCCTCAAACTACGCCAGGTCTGCTGCGACCCGCGGTTGGTCAAGCTGGAGAGCGCCAAGGGCGTCGATGCCTCGGCCAAACTCAGCCGGTTGCTGGAGATGCTTGCAGAACTGCTGGACGAGGGGCGACGCATCCTGCTCTTTTCCCAATTCAGTTCCATGCTGGCTCTGATCGAGCCGGAACTGGAAAAACGCCGCATCGACTATCTCAAACTGACCGGCCAGACCCGCAAACGCCAGGAACTGATCGACCGCTTTCAAAGCGGAGCCGTCCCCCTCTTCCTGATCAGTCTCAAAGCCGGCGGGGTCGGTTTGAATCTGACCGCCGCGGATACAGTCATCCACTACGATCCCTGGTGGAATCCGGCGGTGGAACGCCAAGCCACCGACCGCGCTCATCGCATCGGCCAGGAGAAACCGGTCTTCGTCTACAAACTGGTGGCGAGCGGCACGGTGGAGGAGAAAATTCTGCACATGCAGGAGCGCAAGCAGGCCCTGGCCGATGGCATTTACGGCAAGCAGGAAGGGGAAGCTCTGGCGGTGCTGAGTGCCGCGGAGATTCTGTCGCTCTTCGCCCCGTAACGTCATCGGACGAACATCGAGCCTCCCCGTCCTGATGACGAAACCGACAGGCCGCACAGCCAAGTTGCGCGGCCTGTTTCATTTTTCCAAGACGAAGGCTTACTCGCCGAGGAGCGCCTGTCCCACCCAGTATTTGGCGAACTGCAGGGCGGTGCGGCCGCAGCGTTTGGTCTTTTCGTGGGACCAAGCGATGGCGGCCCGCTGCAGGTCGTCGTTCCAGGGGATGACGGCGCCGTTCTGGGTCGCCAGCTGCTCCAGGCTTTGCCGCACCACGGTCAGATACTGGTCCTGGGAAAAGGCGTGGAAAGCGACCCAGAGGCCGAAGCGGTCGGAGAGGGAAATCTTCTCCTCGACTCCCTCGCCGTGATGGACCTCGTTGTTGACCATCTTGGCGCCGAGGTTGTCGGTGGCGTATTCGGGGAGGAGGTAGCGGCGATTGCTGGTGACGTAGATCAGGGTGTTGGGGGGGGCGGCGTAGACCGATCCGTCGAGAGCGCTCTTGAGCATCTTGTAGCTCTTCTCCCCGGGCTCGAAGGAAAGGTCGTCGCAGAAGAGGAGGAAGCGGTAGGGGAGATCGCGGATCTGCTGGAAGATGTCGGGGAGGCTCGGCAGGTCGTCCTTGTCGATCTGGATGATCCGCAGTCCGGCCGGGGCGTAGGCGTTGAGGATGGCCCGGATCAGGGAGGACTTGCCGGTGCCGCGGCTCCCCCAGAGCAGAACGTTGTTGGCCGGCAGCCCCTGCAGGAACTGGCGGGTGTTGGCGCCGACGACGGCCTTCTGCTGGTCGATGCCGAGGAGCTCGTCGAGGGTGATCGGCTCGAGGTTTTCCGTCGCCTCCAGGGTTCCGGCGAGGGAGTGGCGTCGCCAGCTGGCGGCATGGGTCGTCGTCCAGTCGATGGCCGGCACCGGTTTCGGCAGGATCTGTTCCACCGAGGCCAGAACCCGACGCAACTGGTCGATGAGCTGGGGGTCAAAGGGCATGGTGTCCTCCACCGACAAAGGTCCCCGGACACGGGCGACCGGGGACCCCATGATACGGGGAAGGGCTGGCAGAGTGCAAGTTTTTAGCGGCGGGAGCAGCGGGCTCTTCGCCGGCCGTCCGGCCCCCTGCCCAGATCAGATTAAACCCCCGGGAGGATTGACGGAAGGGGGCAAAAGGTATACATAAGAAGGGCGCGGCGGGCCCGGACCAACCCACCCATCAGGAGGATCGATGCCTCAGGTCACCATCATCTGCCCCCATTGCCAGACCGCCCGGGCGGTTGACGCGGCGCAGGTGCCGCCGGGGCTCTCCCGCGTGACCTGCCGCCAGTGCGGGAAGCAATTCCCCTTCAGCCCCCCCGACGACCCGGCCCCCGATGAATCGTCCGCTCCGCCCCCCCGGCCTGACCTGCCGCCGCTCTTCGAACCGATCCCGGAGCTGACCCGGGTCGGCGCTCTCTTCACCCGCTCCTGGGACATCTTCGTCGCCCGGCCAGGGGTTCTGCTCCCCCTCTACCTGATCAGTCTGGCCCTGACCATCCTGCCGGCGGCGATCCCCTTGGGGGTGGCCGGCCTGTTCGGCCTGCTCCTTGGAAATCCCTGGCTCTTTCTGGGGGGCGGGGCGATCGTTGCCATCCTCTGCGCCTCCCTCGGCATGAGTTGGGGATTCCTCGCCCTCCTCTGTGCCGTCGTCGATGCCGACCTGGATATCGGCGGCGCCCTGCGCCGGGGATGGGAAAAGCTGTGGCCCTTCCTGTGGGTCCTCTCCCTGGTCGGCTTCTTCATTCTGGGCGGCCTGCTGCTGGCGGTGATCCCCGGCCTGATCTTCGGCGTCTGGTACTTCGGCGCCCAGTTCGTGCTGCTGACCGAGGGAATCTCCGGCCTGGCGGCGCTCCGGCGCAGTCATGACTACGTGCGGGGCCGCTTCTGGCCGGTCTGCGGGCGGCTGGCGGCCTTCTGGGGGGTCGCCCTGGCGGTCTCCACCCTGCTCGGCGCGATCCCCATGGCCGGGCCGCTCATCTCCCTGGTCCTGACACCTTTCGGCATGATCTTCACCTGGCTCCTCTTCTGCGACCTGCAGCGACTCGGTCCAGCCGTTCCCGGCCCCCGGCCGACCCCCCTGAACCCTTTGCCACCCGTGAAGGATCCCCCCTGATGGACAAACGGACAAAAATCCTGCTGGTCGACAAGGTCCGACTCTTTTTGGAGATGGAAAAATCGTTTTTCAATCGCCAGCAGGTCGAGATCACGGTGGCTCGCAGCGGCGCCGAGGCCCTGCGTACGGTGCGGGTCCTGCGCCCTCAGCTGGTGATCATGGACCTGAACATGCCCGACCTCGACGGAGCCGAGACCTGTCGGCGGCTCAAGGATGACCCGGAATTCTTCACGACCCCGGTGATCCTGACCTCCGACGATGCCAGTCCCGAAGCCATGGAGCGCTGCCGGGCGGCGGGCTGCGATGCGATTATCGCCAAGCCGCTCTCCCGCCAGGAACTGCTGTTGGTGGCGCGTCGTTTTCTGGAACTCGCAGACCGCGCGACCCCCCGCACCAATACGCGGGTCCTGGTTCACTACGGGATCGCCGCGGAGAAGACTTCTCATGATTATGCCCTCAATCTGTCGACCGGCGGGCTGTTCCTGGAAACCGCCGACCTCCTCCCCGCCGGCACCCCTCTGACCCTGGAGTTTCTCATTCCCGGCGTCAAGCACATGGTCCATTGCCAAGGTCAGGTCGCCTGGGTCAACGCCCGGACCGACAAAATCAAACCGCGGCTCCCGACAGGATTCGGAGTCCGCTTCCTCGACCTCGACCACAAGGTTGCCCAGGCGCTGCGCGCCTTCATCCACGCCTCTTGCCGCCCCAACCCTTGATCCCCCAGCCGCGGAGGAAGGTTCCATGCTCCAGGTCGCTCCCAAAGCCAGCCCCTTGGCCCCCGGCCCCCGAGCCGAGGGGTTGGCGGGTCGAGCCGGCGGTAGACGGCAATGAACCGGAGGGGCTTTCTGTTCCCCTGGAAGGGCGGAAACAACTTCCGCCTCCTGATCGACGGTAGCGAATTCTTTCAAGCCATGCTTGCCGCCATCGACGCCGCGAAGGAAAGCGTCCTGCTGGAACTCTACCTCGTCGAATCGGGTCAGGTTGTCGACCGCTTCATCGCCGCCCTGGCTTCCGCCGCCCGCCGCGGGGTCCGGGTCCGGCTCATCTTCGATGATTTCGGTGCCCGTTTGCTGCTGCGGAGCGACCGCCAGTGCCTGCTCGCGGCTGGAGTCGGCTTGCTCTTCTTCAATCCCCTGCAATCGCGCCGCTGGCGTCGCAACCTGCACCGCGATCACCGCAAGCTCCTGGTCATCGACGGTCAGATCGCCTACACCGGCGGTTCGGGTTTGAGCGACGCCTTCGACGGGGGTAAGGGCTCCGACCTTCAGTGGCATGATCTGATGCTGGAGATTCGCGGTCCGGTGGTGGCCGACTGGCAGGCGCTGTTTGCCGACACCTGGCGGCTGGTCTGCGGCCAGCTCCTCGATGTGCCGGCCGTGGCGCCCTCGACGGGGAGGAGCGACGGCCACCCGGGGCGGGTGACGGCCCACGGCCATCTCCCTCTCTCCTCCGACATCATTCGCTCTCTCCTCAAGCAGTTGCGTCGCTCCCGGCAGCGGGTCTGGCTAGCGACCGCCTATTTCCTGCCCTCCTGGAAGCTGCGCCGGGCCTTGCGCCGGGCCGCCCGCAGCGGCGTCGACGTGCGCCTGCTCCTCCCCGGCCCCCGCACCGATCACCCCAGCGTGCGCCGCATCGGTCACCGTCATTACGGGCCTTTGTTGAGGGCGGGGGTACGGATTTACGAATTTCAGCCGCGTTTTCTGCATGCCAAGATGCAGCTCTGCGACAACTGGGGGAGCATCGGCTCGAGCAACCTCGACCGGTGGAACCTGCGCTGGAACCTGGAAGCCCATCAGGAGTTGCGGGACCCGGATCTTTTGGCCCGGATGGAGGCATTATTTGCGGAGGATTTCGCGACTTCCCAGGAATTCGACTACGAGCAATGGCGGAGGCGACCCTGGTATCGCCGCCAGGTTGAGCGACTCTGGGGGGATGTTGAAGCCTTGGTCTACTGGCTGATCAAAATCCTTCAGCCGCGATCCCCGGGCTGAGGCGGGAGGGGAGCTGACTGGCGAACCACGCACAGGACAACGGCCGTACCAGAGGGCTGTCCGGCCAGGAAGATCCGCTCCGCCTCGACCGGACCGGCAGCCTCGAGGATGGTGCTGTGAATCTCTCCCTGGTCTTGGTAGGTGACCTCAAAGTGCGGCATCGGCAACTCCTTGTCGGGGTGGAAATGCGACGCAGTTTAGCCCGGAGAGGGCGGCCCCGTCAATCGATGCCGGAGATTTCTCCTTGCCGCCCCCGGCGAACCGGATTAAGGTTGAGGAATATTATTAAACTTTTCTTCCCCAATGATACCAGGAGGCACTCCATGTCACGTCTTTCCCTCCCGCTGCTGCTGGTGACGATCCTGGTCGCCGGCCACCCGTCGCTGGCAGCGGAGACCCGCTACGTCACTGACCAGCTGGTCGTCACCGTGCGCTCCGGTCCGGGGCTCGATGCGGAAGCGGTGACCTCGGTCAAAACCGGGACCCCCCTTGAGATCATCGAGGATCAGGGACGGTTCGTGCGTGTCCGCACCCCCGACGGCAGCACCGGTTACGCCCTCGGCCAATACCTGACTCCAGCGCCCCCGGCGGCGGTCCAGGTCAGTCGCCTGGAGACAGAACGGGACGACTTGCTGCAGCAGGTTCGGCGCCTCGAAGAGGCCCGCAGCCAGGGAGCAGCCGTCACCCCTGCACCCCCTTCGGGGCCATCCGCCGAGGAGCTGGCGGCGGCCGCCAAAGAGCGTCAGCAACTGCAGGCTGAAAATGCCCGCCTGACGGCGGAGCTCGAAACCCTGCGCCAGGGGGGCGAGAACCCCCTGCTGCGCCCGGAGATGATCCGCTGGTTTCTGGCGGGAGGCGCAGTCTTTCTGGTCGGCTGGCTGACCGGCAAGATCTCCCGGAAAAAGTCCCGGAGTTTTTAGGAACCGGCCCCGCCGGCAGCGAGAACCTTCACCAGCTCAGCGTCGATCTGGCGATTCAGTTTGTCAATGACGGCCTTGAGCAGGTTGCCATAGTCATAGCTCCAGGCATCGAAGTCCGTCCACAGGACAACCTCCTCCTCGGCAACCGTCAAGTCCCGGCGGGTCAGGAGCTGACCTTCTTTCCGTATTTCCAGAGCACCGGTCAGCTGTATCGATTTGTGAATTTCCGATGGAATAGCCCGGCCGTCGTCGTCCATGTCGTCGCCGCTGAGAAGACCTCGCCCCGCCAGGCCCGCATAGATCGGGGCACTCCGGGTCGGACCCCCGCCGATTTCGAAGTAGCCGGTGCGAAGTTGGTCCAGTTGCACCTCGACCGTCACCTGAGGCTGCGAGGGTGACCCCGAACTCGCCGCCAAGGACTGCCGGAGGGCCTTCTCGGCCCAGGCATTGAAAGGATAACGGCGGTAGGATTCGCTCGGTCCGGCCAGCACATAATAGGGATCCGGGATTTTGGAAGTCATCTCGAGATTCAGCCGATAGGGGAGCTGGACGATGGCCGGGGGCGCCGCCGGGCCCTCGACGCCGGGCAGGCTGCAGGCGCCCAGCAGGACCCCCACTGTCAGCAGGAGATGGATTGATCGTTTCATGATGAACTCCCAAACAGGTCGTTTCCAGCAGCCACCGGCGCCCACCACTACCGGTGCCGCTAAGTCGAATTATAGCACGGTCAAGGGACGGGGCTGGATTCTCCTCACGGCCCTGTTCTGGGTCCTGTTTCTGGCCTGCGCTTGTCAGCGGACCGCACCCCTGGCACCTTTGAGCCCCGGCGCCAAGGTTCTGGCCTTCGGTGACAGCCTTACCTTCGGGACCGGCGCGGGCGCCGGGGAAAGTTACCCGTCCAGGCTCGCCGAACTGACCGGGCTGACGGTCATCAACGCCGGTCGGCCCGGGGAACTGAGTGCCGAAGGAGCCGTCAGGCTTCCAGGTCTCCTCGACCTTGAAGAACCGGCACTCCTGATCCTCTGCCACGGCGGCAACGACCTGTTGCGACGTACCGGTGAAAAAGAGGCCGCCCGTCAGCTGCGGAGCATGCTGGACGCCGCCCGCAGCCGCGGGATCGAGGTGGTTCTGATCGGCGTCCCCCGCCCGGGCCTCCTCCTCGACGCGGCACCCTTCTACCAACAGCTCGCAGAGGAATACCATATCCCCTACGAGGGGGAGATCCTTTCCGACATCCTCGCCGAGCGCGATCTCAAGAGCGACCAGGTGCACCCCAACGCTGCCGGGTACCGGAAATTGGCCGCCGCGATCGCCAAACTCCTGCACCGTGCCGGCGCCCTCCCCTGACCTGACCCACGCCCCCTCGGACCCGGGTAAAAATCCAAAAATGCATCCGTCCACAGAGGACCGCAGAGAAAAACCTGAAGATCAAGCCCTTTACAGGAAACCATGACGCACCCCATCGGTGACCTGGGGTAGATCAGGGGCCTGATCTTTTTGTGTCTTCGCGCCTTCGCGTACGACGCAGTGCCGAATGTAGACCGTTTTGGGGTTCATCTGCGTCATCTGCGGAAAAAAAATTTTGGTCAGACTTCAGGAGGGGGAGATGACTCGGGCCAGAAAAAATTGAAGGGGTCGCAATCGACGGCCTTGAGAAGCCGGCTGAATTCGAGGGTGGCGCCGGCATTCAGGTAGAGCCGCCAACGGTCCTCGGTATCGTGGTAATGGAGGGTCCATTGGCCGAGTTCAGTGCTGTACCGGAACCGCGCCAGAGGCTCAGCTGTCAGGGGGGGCCGCTCCAGGGTCAGGGTCAGGCAGTCGACCCCCGCCTCCCAGGCCAGGCGCCCGGGATCGGTACGGCCGGCGGCGTTCTGCTCCCGGCAATAGAGATCGAGCTGTTTTTCGGCGACCCGCAGCACCAGTTCGGGGACGGCCATGGAATTCCTCGCCGGGAGGCTTAAGGAGGGCAGTTGGCGCAGACCGAGCGGAACAGGGTGGTGCTCAGATAGCGATCGCCACGATCGGGCAGCAAGGTGACGACCACCCCCGAGGAGAGCTCCCTGGCCACCCGCAACGCTCCCGCCACCGCCGCCCCGCTCGACATGCCGGCAAAGAGCCCCTCTCGCACCGCGAGCTGCCGCGCGGTCTCGAAGGCTTCGTCATCCTCGACGGTCAGCTTGGAGTCGAGGTCTTCCTCCCGATAGATTTCGGGAACAATCGCCTCGCGCATGTTCTTGAGGCCCTGCACCCGATGGCCGAGGCGGGGTTCGACTCCGACAATGCGCACCTCCGGTTTGACCTGCCGCAGATAGCTGCCGACCCCCATCAGGGTCCCGGAGGTCCCCATGCCGGCGACGAAGACATCGATCGCTCCGCCGGTCTGCCGAAAGATTTCGGGCCCGGTCGTCTCAAAGTGGGACAGGGGGTTGTGGGGATTGGCGTATTGGTTGGGCATGTAGTAGCGGTCCGGGTCCTCGCCAAGAATCCGGTGGGCAAGCCGGATCGCCCCGTCGGTCGCCTCTTCGGCCGGGGAGAGGACCAGTTCGGCGCCGTAGGCTTCGAGGACGGCGCGTCGTTCGACACTGACGCAGGCCGGCATGACCAGTTTGACCCGATAGCCCCGGGCCGCGCCGATCATGGCCAGGGCAATCCCGGTATTGCCGGAGGTCGGTTCCAGAATCACCTTCCCGCGGTCGAGTTGGCCGGCGGCTTCCGCCCCGCGAATCATGTACCAGGCCGGCCGGTCCTTGACCGACCCTCCCGGGTTGTTCCCTTCGAGCTTGGCAAAGACCCTCACCCCCGGAACCGGGTTGAGGCGGCTCAACTCAACTAGGGGGGTATTGCCGATCGCCTGCGACAGTCCGAAACCGTTCATTTCCATCATCTTCCCCATTCCTGCTGTAAGGTGCTCTGCCCTCGACGGAGATGACGCTCTCCGCCAAACCGTGGGCATCTTAACCGAGACCGTTTGGTGACTGCAATGCCGAATTGCCCTCTCCTGGCGGCGGGGATGAACTCTGCGGTTGACTTATTCAGCGGATATGGTTGAGTATGGGCGTATAATTAATCGATGCTAATACCATCTTTCACAGGATCGCATGGAGACCTCCCGATGAAGCTTGAAGAAGTTCGCCAACGCGCCGCCAACATCGGCCTGCAGGGAATCAACCGGATCAAGAAGGCGGATCTGGTCCGCGCCATTCAGCAACGGGAAGGGAATCAGTCCTGCTTCGGTGCCAGCTGGCGCGAGGAGTGCCGTGAGCTCGATTGCTGCTGGCGGGACGATTGCTTGAGCACCCTCTCACACTGAGTGGGCGGGGGCGAAACGGCCACTGCCGAAGCGCCTCCCCTGCGGCCATCCGGGCGGACAGGGGCCTCCTCCCTCCGGGTCCAAAGCAGCCTATCCTGACGCCCCGAGGCCGGTGAGTCCCCCCCGTCCCTGAAGACTTCCTGCCACCCGCGCTCCCCTGCTCCTACCCCGATACCAGCCTGGCCCCTCCCCTTCCCGGGATCGCCGCGGAGAGTTCAGAAGAGCCCGTGCAGGGGACCACCGGCCGCCGCCAGAGCTTCCACCCGCCTGACGACCGCCGGGTCTTCCTCAAGGGGCGGGGCATGGTGCGGTTTGCGGCGAGCATCGATCACCAGAGCCCCCGTACACCCCCAGTGCCGGTCGACGGTGGCGGCACCGCTTCCGTAGACATCCGAGGCGGGGGCGGAACGGGTGAAGGTCGCCCAGAGGAAATTGTCGAGCCCGCCGGCGACAAAATCGCTGTCGTCGACCACCACCACCAGAGGGAAGTCGTTGAACGGATCGGCTGGAGGGAAGGACCCGCAGAAGCGCTCCATGCCCTCGTCGCTGCAGCCGGGCCGCCCCTGGTTCGGCGGGCCCTGCACCGCCAGGATTCCCGGCAGGACCAGGCGCGGATGGTCGAATCCGGCGGGAAGGCGCAGCCCGGCAGGAAGTTCCGCGGGAAGGGTCCGCCGTACCGGGCCGGCGGCCGCCACCACCAGCTTGGACCCCTGGTTGAAACCGCTCCCCGAGTAATCGAGGGTATCGATGGTGGTGCGGGTTTGGAAGTGCAGGTCCCGCCGCCAATCGACCCGCTCCAGCAAATGTCTGAAAAAAGCGGGGATATCATGGATGTCAAGTTGCGGGTTGTCTTCCCGCGCCGCCATCAGCAGATATTTGGCCAGGGAAAGCTGCCCCTGGCCGAGGATCGCGTTGGCGAGGGTCAGCAGTTCCTGGGGACGGCGTTCCGGGGCATAAGGGACATAGCGCTCGCTGCCGATGGCGAGGAGAAGCGGGTGGACACCGGCGGCATCGACGGCATGGACCGCATGGACGCCGGGGAGGACGGCTGGAATCAGGTCCCCGGTCAAGTCATGGATGAAAGCACCGAAGCTGGTATCTTCCTGGGGAGGGCGGCCAACGGTCGTGAAGGGCCAGATCGCCCCGGGACGATGGTAGATCCGCTCCACCTTCAGGACCGGAAAGTCGTGGCTCAGGCTGTAGTAACCGAGATGGTCGCCGAACGGGCCTTCGGGGAGGGTCCGGCGGGGATCGACGGTCCCGCAGAGGACGAAGTCGGCTTCCGCCGGCATCGGCAGACCGTTGACCCCGGCCACCAGGGGGATCCGGTGGCCGCCGAGGAGACCGGCGAAGGCGATTTCCGGGAGCCCCTCGGGGAGCGGCATGACGGCAGCCACCGTCATGCTCGGCGGACCGCCGACGAAGACGCTCACCGGCAGCGGCACGCCCCCCTCCAGGGCCGCGGCATGGTGAACCCCAAGACCCCGGTGCAGCTGGTAGTGCAGACCGACTTCCCGGCCGGGTGCGTAGGCGCCGCCGGAGAGCTGCACCCGGTACATGCCGAGGTTGGAATAACGCCAGCCGGGGTGGGCCGGAGCTTCCGAATAGACCTGGGGGAGGGTGATGAAGGCGCCGCCGTCGTCAGGCCAGGATTTGATCTGAGGGAGCGCCCCGAGGGTGGTGGTGCCGGCCAGGATCGGACCGCTGTGAACCTGCTTCGGCAGCAGGTGCAGAGCCGCCAGGGGGGTG
>JBBQBQ010000041.1:0-19308 GCA_038317685.1 Desulfuromonadales bacterium
CGTTCTTTTTCAGCGTGCCGCTGGCCAGGTCCCTTTTCAATCGCAGCAGTTCGGAGGTGGTTTGGGTGACATCGACGAAGATCGGGTCGAGCTCCTGGATCGTCGCCAGGGAATCGGCCTGGTTCGCCGTGACCAAGGCCCCGGTGGTGACCAGGGAGCGGCCGATGCGGCCGGCAATGGGGGCCTTGACGGTGGTGTAGGCGAGGTTGATACGGGCCGTCTCCTGCGCCGCCTGGGCGGCGGCGACTTCGGCTTCGGCGAGCTTGAAGGAGGCCGTGGCGTCGTCAAAGTCCTGCCGGCTGACGGCGTTGATCTTGACCAGGTCGGCCAGCCGCTCGGCCTTGAGCCGAGCCGGAAGGAGGTTGGCCTCGGCCCGGGCGACGGCCGCCGCGGCAATGGCGTTGGCCGCCCGGTAGGAGGCGTCGTCGATCTGGTAGAGAACCTGGCCGGCCTTCACCTCACCCCCTTCGACGAAGAGGCGCTGCTGAATGATCCCTCCGACCTGGGGGCGTACCTCGGCGACCAGGTGGGGCGAGGTCCGCCCCGATAGCTCGGTGGTGATCGCCACCCGCTGCGGCTGGACGACCAGCACCCCGACTTCAGGGGGAGCGGGCGGGGGCGGGGCACTTTTCTGGGACCCGCAAGCGGCGGGGAGCAGACCGGCGGACAAAAACAAGGTAGCGACCATCAACTTGGTTTTTAACGGGGAGTGCATAGACACCTCTTCGCTGGTTGGGTGAAATGAAGACTTATTTGCATCAATCTTTGGAAGAATGGTCACGGGGGCCCTTTGCTCATCGCCGGACGCCATCCCAGCAGGCCTCGACGAAGCGCGCGACCTGGTCTGCGTCGAGGGTGTAGAAGCCGAGGATGGCGTCCCGCGCCACGGAGAGGAGCGGGCCGAAGGCCAGGGAGAAGAGGATTGGCAGGGGGAAATCCTTCATCTCCCGCCGGACGATGGCATCGACGAAGAGGCCGCGAAAGATGTCGTCTTCCCGGCCCTTGCCGAGGAGCTTGTCGCGGCGATGCTCGACCCCGTAGGGGGAGTTGTGGAACTGCTCCAGGTAGCGGAATTCGAGGGGGTGGTCGACGAAGAAGCGCAGCAGCGTCGTGCCGAGATGGAGGAAGCGTTCCCGGATCGGCTGATCCGGGTCGTAGCCGGCCAGCAGGGCCTGGAAGATCCGCTCTTCGAGTTCCCGGTAAAGCTCGGTGATGAGGACCTCCTTGTTCTCGAAGTAGCGGTAGATGGTCCCCGCCCCGACCCCGGCCCGCTCGGCGATCATCGCCATCGGGGCTCCGTGGAAGCCCTTTTCGGCGATGAGTTCGAGGGCCACGCGCACGACTTCGGCCCGTTTTTCCGGTTTGGTCATCGAGTGCCTTTCCCTTATGCGGAATGAACGTTCATTCTTCTAGCACAACGCCCCCCACCGTCGCAACTGATTTTTTTGCCGATCGGGAAGACGGCGTGTCTATCTCCCTCCGGCCCCTGGCGGCTGCGGCGGCATCTGGTAAAGTTTCACCCTGAGGTCGGACTCAGAATGGTTTGCGGGCAAAGGGCCGGGAGGAATCGATGAGTTTCAGCAACAAGTTTCGGATCAAGGCGGGACAGAAGGTCAACTTGACAGAAATCGATCCCGATGCCCGGGACGGCCACCACGATAAGGAATCGGCCGGGGCGGAGGTTGCCGAACTGGGACGCGGGATGGAGGCGCTCCAGTTCCGGCTCTATGCCGAGAACCGCCGCTCCCTGCTGATCTGCCTGCAGGCGATGGACGCCGCCGGCAAGGACGGCACCATCCGCCACGTGATCGGGCCCCTCAACCCGCAGGGGACCCGGGTGGTCGGCTTCAAGGTTCCGTCCGCCGAAGAGGCGGCCCACGACTTCCTCTGGAGAATCCACCGTCAGGTGCCGGCCCGGGGGGAGATCGTCATCTTCAACCGCTCCCACTACGAAGACGTCCTCGTCGCCCGGGTCCACAAGCTGGTGCCGAAGGCGGTCTGGAGCGAGCGCTACCAACTGATCAACGACTTCGAACGGACCCTGGCGGCCGGCGGCACCCGCATCCTCAAATTCTTCCTCCACATCAGCCCCGAGGAACAGCTGGAGCGCTTCAAAGAGCGCCTCGACGACCCGGCCCGCCACTGGAAGATCAGCCTCGCCGACTATACGGAACGGGAGCTGTGGCCGAAGTACCAGGAAGCCTACGCCGATGTTTTGGAACGGACCAGCACCGCCGAGGCCCCCTGGTTTGTGGTCCCGGCCAACCACAAGTGGTATCGCAATCTGGTCGTCTCAAAGATCATCGTCGAGGCTCTCGAAGCCTTCGATCTGTCCCTGCCGGCGCCGACCGTCGATCTCGACGAGATCCGCCGCCGCTTCCATGCCGCCCGGGAAAGGCTTGACAAGAAGGATCGGGAGGCCAAGGGATGAGCGTCCATCGCCGCCTGCTGCAAAGGTCGTCGCCATGAGCGCTGCAAAGACCGCCGCCGCAAAGACCACCGCCGCAAAGTCGAAAAGCCGCCGCGATCACCACGATCTCCTCGCCCCCGAACTCTATCTCAACCGGGAACTGTCGTGGCTGGAGTTCAATCGCCGGGTTCTGCACCAGGTGCGGGACGAGCGGGTGCCGCTTCTGGAGCGGGTCAAATTCGCCGCCATCGTCAGCTCCAACCTCGACGAATTCTTCATGAAGCGGATCGGCGGCCTCAAACAGCAGCTCGGCGCCCGCCTCCAGAGCCTGACCGCGGACGGCCGTTCGCCAAAGCAGCAGATTGTCGAAAGCTACGCCCTGGTGCGGGAACTGGAGGCGGAGAAGGAACGGCTCCTCCCGCAACTGGTGAAGGCGATGGCGGAAGCGGGGATCGCCCTGCTGACCTACCAGGACCTCTCCAGCCGGGAGAAGAAGCAGCTGCGGGACGACTACTTCCACAACATCTACCCTCTCGTCACTCCCCAGGCCATGGACCCGGCCCACCCGTTCCCCTTCGTCTCCAACCTCTCCCTCAACCTCCTCGTCACCCTCCGCACGCCCCGGGCCACCGAGACTTCGCTGGCCCGGGTCAAGGTGCCGGTGGGGCTGGGGGCGCCGCGCTTTCTGCGGGTCGGCGACAAGGACCGCTTCATCCCCCTTGAAGAAGTCATGAGCAACAATCTCGACATGCTCTTCCCGGGGATGGAGATCCTCGGCTGTGAGCTCTTCCGGGTGACCCGCAACGCCAACACTGAACGGAACGAGGAAGATGCCGACGACCTGCTGGCGATGATCGAGACCGAACTGCAGCACCGCAAGTTCGCGCCGATCGTCCGCCTTGAGGTGAAGAGCGGCATGGACCCTCTCCACCGCGGCATGCTCGCCGCCGAACTTGCCCTCGACGAAGGGAGCGACGTCTTCGAGGTCAAGGGGATGCTGGCGATGCGCGATCTGCAGGAGCTCGCCGCCCTCGATCTTCCGGAGCTGCACTATCCCCCCCATATCCCCCTCGATCCGCCGCGCCTGCAGACCGAACGCAACATCTTCCACACCCTCCGCGACGCCGGGTCGATCCTCCTCTACCACCCCTACGAGTCCTTTTCCTCCTCGGTCGAACGCTTCCTCCAGGAGGCGGGGCACGACCCCAAGGTGCGGGCAATCAAGATGACCCTCTACCGCACCTCCAGCGAAAGCCGCATCATCGATCACCTGATCGCCGCGGCCAGAGGCGGCAAACAAGTGGCGGTCGTGGTCGAACTCCAGGCGCGCTTCGACGAGGCGGCCAACATCCGCCTGGCGAGCCGCATGGAGGAGGCCGGTATCCACGTCACCTACGGCGTGGTGGGACTCAAGACCCATTGCAAGGTGATCCTGGTGGTCCGACAGGACTTCGGCGGCATCCGCCGCTACGTCCACCTCGGCACCGGCAACTACCACCCCGGCACCGCCCGCCTCTACTCCGATTACGGCCTGCTGACCAGCGATCCCCTGATCGGCGAGGATGCCACCGAACTCTTCAACTACCTGACGACCGGCTATACCCCCAAGCGCCCCTATCACAAGCTGCTGCCGGCCCCCAAGCTGCTGAAAAAGGCGCTTTTGGCGAAGATCGAGCGGGAGATCGCCGTCCACACCCCGGACCGGCCGGGGCTGCTGCGCTTCAAGATGAACGCCCTCGACGACATCGAAATCATCCGGGCCCTCTATCGCGCCTCCCGGGCCGGGGTGCCGATCGAACTGCTGGTCCGGGACAGCTGCCGGTTGCGCCCGGGGGTCCCGAGGGTTTCGGAGTCGATCCGGGTGGTCAGCATCGTCGGCCGTTTTCTGGAACATGCCCGAGTCTACTACTTCCGCAACGGCGGCGCCGAGGAGTACCTGATCGGCTCGGCCGACGCCATGCGTCGCAACCTCGAGGACCGGGTCGAGGTCCTGGTCCCGGTCGAGGACCCGGCCCTCTGCCGGGAACTGCAGCAGATGTTCGAAATCCAGCTCGGCGACCAGGTCAGCGCCTGGGAGATGCAGACCGACGGTTCCTACCGCCAGCGGCATCCCGCCGCGGGGCAGGAGTCAAGGGGGAGCCATGAGCTCCTCATCGACCTCGCCCAGAAGAAACAAAAGGAATCGCTCCGCTACCGGCGCAAGAAGACTCGCGGCGGCAAGAAACGCAACCTGCTGTGAACCAAGATCAGCCCCCAGCTTGAAGGCAACTGCTCTCAACATCAACAAGGGAGGACACCATGGAGAATAACGCCGTGAAAGCACTTATGCAGCTCAAGGGGGTCGGGGCCGTCAGTGCCCGGCGCCTGGTCGAGGCCGGATTCGACGACTTTGCCAAGATTGCCGCCGCCGGTGCGGATGGCCTGCGGACTGTGCCGGGGCTCAACCCGCGGATACTGGAGGGGGTCGTGGCGGAGGCGGCGGCGCTGGCCGCTCTGCCGGCTCCTGCTCCGGCTGAAGCCGCTGGCGCCGTTGCGGGCGAGGGAAAAGCCGCTCGCCTGGCACGGGTCCGGGAGCTGGTCGGGCAACTGCAGAAGGAAATTACCGCCCTGGTGGCGACCGAGTGGGACGAGCAAGCCGACAGCCTCCACCGGCAAGCCGCGAAGCTCGGCAAACTCCTGGAAAAACTCGGGGCGGACTTCCCGGCCCGGCTCAAGCGGACCGGCAAGGCCTTGGCCAAGGCCGAGCGGCGCCTGGAGGAGGCGGCCGGCCGGGGCTCGAAAAAGACCGCCAGCGTTCTGAAAAAGACCCGCAAGTCGTTGAAAAAAGCCTTGAGTTGAATTCCCGCCCCCCGCTTTCCCCGGAATCCGTTAAACTGTTGTCAGGTGCAGCCGGCCGCTTCCGGGCGGCTGCACCGGTTCCCCACGCCACCTTCGAGGCCCCCATGAATAGCCGTCTGGCCGCAATCGATATCGGCACCAACTCGATCCGCTGCATCATTGTCGAAGTCACGGAGACCGGCGAATTCCGGGTTCTTGACGACGAAAAGGCGACGGTGCGGCTCGGCGAGGGGCTGGCGGCCGGAGGCGCGATCCTCCCGGCGGCCTGGGAGCGGGCCCGGCAGGCGCTGCTGCGGATGCGCAAGATCATCGACGGACTGGGGGTCGAGTCCTTGACCGCGGTGGCGACCAGCGCCGTCCGCCAGGCGGCCAACGGCGGCGAGTTCCTGGCCGCGATGCTGCAGGAGACGGGGATTGAAATCCGGCTGATCAGCGGCGAGGAGGAGGCGCAGCTGGCGGCGCTCAGCGCCCGGCACAACTTCGAACTCGACAATACCCGCACCCTCCTCGTCGACATCGGCGGAGGCAGTGTGGAGATCGTCACCCTGGTCGGGGACCACGTCGATGAAATCGCCTCCCTCCCCTTGGGCGCGGTGGTTCTGACGGAACGCTACCTGGCCGGCGACCCGGTCTCCGAGGGAAGTCTCAAGACCTTGCGCAACCAGGTGCGCAAGACCCTCCGCAAGGAACTGGGCCGGCCCGACCTGCCGGTGCAGTATCTGATCGGCTCGGGGGGGACGATGACCAGCATCGCCGGCATGGTCATGGCGCTGCGCAAGGAGCAGTTCGACTCGGTTCACCACTACGAGGTCCTCCGTTCGGAGGTCGTCCACCTGCTGGCGATGCTTGCCCGCAAAGACCAGAAAGGGCGCCGGGCCGTCCCCGGCCTCAATCCCGAACGGGCCGATATCATCGTCGCCGGGGTCCTGGTCGTCGACGAGTTGATGCGCCAGTTCCGCGTCAACCTGCTGCGCATCAACGAAAAGGGGATTCGCGAGGGGCTGATCCTCAAGGCACTGGCCGAGCGCGGCCTGCGTTCGGACCAGAGCAATCGTCGCGACTGGCGGCAAGTGGTGGAGGACTTCGCCCGCTCCTGCCACTTCGACGAGGGTCATTCCCGGCATGTCAACCGTCTGGCCCAGCAGATTCTCGCCGGGCTCGCTCCCCGTTTCGTCTTCGAGGAACGTGCGGCCCAGCTGCTGGAGGCAGCGGCCCTCCTCCACGACATCGGCTATTTCATCAGCTACGCCCAGCACCACAAACATTCGTACCACCTGATCCGCCATGCCGACCTCCTCGGTTTCTCCCCCCGGGAGCGGGAGGTTATCGCCAACATCGCCCGCTATCACCGCAAGTCCCTCCCCAAGAAAAAACACGACGGCTTCGCCCGCCTCTGCGCCGAGGATCGGCTTCTGGTCAGGCGCCTCGGCGGCGTCCTGCGCCTGGCCGACGGCCTCGACCGGCGCCGCGCCCTCCTCGTCGATGAAGTCCGCTGCGCCTGCGAAGGCAAGAGCATTCGCATGGTCTTGGCCGGCGCCGGCGACCTCTCCGTCGAACTCTACGGTGGCCAGGCCAAAGGAGATCTCTTCAGTGAGGCATTCGGTTGCCGATTGGAGCTGACCACGGTCTGATCCGGGAGCACCCCTCGCACCACTCATCTGACCCTGGCAACCGCGTGGCTGGCAATTTAAAGGAAGCCCTTGCCTCGACGGGACAGGTCTTGCGAGACAGATTCCGGCTCCGATTTCCTGGCTGGACCACTCGCAATTTCTCAGATTTGTCCTAAACTTGAAGGCATTCTCGGTTAAATTCGTGGATTATTGATCCTCCTGATTCCAAACACTGAAAGGAGATCACCATGGCCGGCAAGTTCGAACTGAAAAAAAGCAAGGATGGGCAGTTCATGTTTAATCTGAAGGCAACCAACGGGCAGGTAATATTGACCAGTGAGCTTTATAAGGCCAAACCGAGCGCGGAAAACGGCATTGAGTCGGTCCGCAAGAACTCGGCACGGGAAGGGGCCTTCGAGGTCAGGAGCAACTCCAAGGGGGA
The DNA here is from genome assembly GCA_038317685.1 of Desulfuromonadales bacterium. Lineage (GTDB taxonomy): Bacteria > Desulfobacterota > Desulfuromonadia > Desulfuromonadales > DDH964 > JBBQBQ01. Next base: position 7,301 of record JBBQBQ010000041.1, read on the forward strand.
GCCCTATTTCATCTTGAAGGCGACGAACGGTCAGGAAATCGGCCGCAGCGAGTACTATTCGTCCAAGTCTGCGATGGAGAACGGCATCGAATCGGTCAAGAAGAATGCACCAGAGGCCAAGGTCGAGGACCTGGCCGTCTAGGATTCTCAGGGGGTGGCTCGACGGGCCACCCCCGCATGATTTTGAAGCTCACGAAACTCGAACAAGGGGGCTGGCCATGGGCATTTTTTCCTGGATTGTGATGGGCCTGATCGTCGGTGTCCTCGCCAAAGTCCTCATGCCCGGCAAGGACCCCGGTGGCCTGATTGTGACCATCCTGATCGGCATCGCGGGGGCCTTCGTCGGCGGGTTTTTGGGATCGCGGTTGGGACTCGGGGCGGTGACCGGTTTCAACCTGGCGAGCCTTCTGCTGGCGACCGGCGGCGCCATCGTGCTGCTGATCCTTTTCCGGCTGATCAAAAGATAGCCGCGGGGCTCGCTTCCACACCATTACTTTACGGGAAAACGCATGAAGCGGGATCTTTACCGGTCTGGCGTTGACACGCCCGGCCGGTAACTTCGGAGGAATATTTTCATGCTCTGGAAGGATGGGCGGCGAAGCGATAATGTCGAAGACCGCCGGGGGAGGGGGGTCGCAAGGGGCGCCAAGCTTGGCGGCCTTGGCACCATCATCCTGGTGCTGGTCGGCTTGTATTTCGGGGTCGATCCAAGTCTGCTGCTTGAGCAGGGGGGGCTTTCGCCGACCACCTCCCAGGTGCCGGCCTCACATCCGGCTGTGGCCAGGCAGGATCCCCTGGCTGATTTCGTTTCGGTCGTCCTGGCCGACACCGAGGACGTCTGGCATGAGCAGTTCCGAAACATGGGCGCAACCTACCAGGAACCGACTCTGGTGCTGTTTTCCGGAGCAGTGCAGTCCGCCTGCGGCCTCGCCGAGGCGGCCATGGGGCCTTTCTACTGCCCCGGCGACCGGAAGGTTTACATCGATCTGGCCTTTTACCGGGATCTGAAGGAGCGCTACCAGGCGCCGGGGGATTTTGCCCAGGCCTACGTCATCGCCCATGAGGTCGGCCATCATGTCCAGACCTTGCTGGGCATCTCGGAAAAGATCCAGCGGCGCAGCCGTCAAGTCAGCAAGGTCGAGGCCAACCGGCTTTCGGTGCGCCAGGAGCTTCAGGCCGACTGCTTCGCCGGCGTCTGGGCCTTCCACGCCCAGCGCAGCCGGAGGATTCTCGAGGAAGGGGATCTCGAGGAAGCGCTCAACGCCGCGAGCGCCATCGGCGATGATCGGCTGCAGCAGAAGGGGCGCGGCTATGTGACGCCGGATTCCTTCACTCACGGCAGTTCCGCCCAGCGCGTCGAGTGGTTCCGTCGCGGCATCAGTTCCGGGAATCTGGAACAATGCGATACTTTCAAGGCGACTGCGCTGCGGAAGTGAAAGGCGCCGAGACGGCGTCAAAGCTTACCTCTGTTGCCGGAAGGGGGGTCAGAAGAGAGGGCGAGGCAGGGTCCTGGCCTTGGACCTTTCCGAAACCACCCAAGGAATGTCCCCTGAAACCATGGCCGGAGTCGCGGTCCTGAGCCCGGCCAATCTATCCCTCATGGCGACCCAAGGATGAATTCATGAAACGTGCAGGCATGATGCTCGGCACCCTGGTCCTGGTCCTGTTGCTGGGGTTTGGCTGGTGGCTGTTCAGTCGCCCGGAGCGGGGGACGACCGGAGCCGTGAGTACCAAGTTCCGTTGGCTGGGGCCAAACGACAAGATTGTGGTCGACGGCTTTGATGACCCGAAGGTCAAGGGGGTCGCCTGCCACATCAGCAGGGCCCAGACCGGCGGGGTCAAAGGGGCTCTCGGAGTGGCCGAGGACACCAGTGACGCCAGTATCGCCTGCCGTCAGATCGGGCCGATCAGCTTTGTCGGCGAGATCAAGGACGGCGAGAGGGTTTTCGACGAGCACCGCAGCCTGCTCTTCAAGGAACTTCAGGTCGTGCGGTTTTTCGATCGTCAGCGCAACGTGCTGGTTTACGTTTCCTACAGTGACCGGGTGCTTGAAGGGAGCCCGAAAAACAGCATCAGTACGGTGCCGGTCATGCCCTGGCCCAAGCCTTGACGACCCCGGCGAAAAGGTGGCGCCCCAAGGAGTCGTCGCTACGGTTGCGCCCCCGTCCCAGGTCAAAGAGAATCTATCCTCCCCTCATAAGATGGTCCCGCGATCGGACCCCGCTTGACCGTCACGGTTTTCAAGGTGCTGACCAGGCGGGTCCGAGCATCTGCTCCCGGTTCCCGGCCAAGGCGGAAATGGGTCAAACTACACCAGGCGATAGTGGGTTTGACCTTTTTTTGTGCCCGTCGCCCTGCAGTAAGACCTCAGCCTCCCCGGCGCCCCCTTCTTCCAGAGCAGAGCGGGCGCTGGCCGGGACAGATAGGAAAGATCGGCCTGCCGGATGCGGACCGGGTGATTATCGTTGATAATAAAGGCATGACTCGGGACCTTCCCAATTTTTTCCTCCCCGGCGGGCTCTCCCCCGCCGCCTTGAGGAGACTGCCGGCCCACCGGGCGGCCCGGATGATTCTCGGGCCGTTGCTCGACGCCCTGGTGGCCAACCGGCAGGGGGCGGTCGATGGCCGGGAGATCGAAGGGCTGCACGATTTCCGGGTGGCCATCCGGCGGACCCGCGTGGCCTTGGGCCAGTTGCGCGGCCTCTTTCCCGCCGGGGAGTTAGCCCGGTTCCGGGGTGAGTTCCGTTGGCTCGGGGCCGCCACCGGTCCGGTCCGCGACCTGGACGTCTACCTGTTCCACTTCGTGGATTACCAGGTCGAGTTGCCGGAGGCCTATCGTGACGCCTTGATGCCCCTCCGGGTCTTGTTGGAGGACCGGCGTCAGGCGGCCCGCCGGGAACTCAGCAAGACCCTGAACTCTCGCCGCTATCGGAGTCTGGTAAAGGACTGGCGCAGCTTCCTCGAAGCTTCGGCCGAATGCCTGCCGGTCCCGGAGCAGGCCATGGTGCCGATCATCGAAGTGGCGAGCCGACGGATCCGGCGGCTCTTTACCCGGGTCCTCAAGGACGGCTGGCGGATCGATGAAGCGTCTCCCCCGGCAGATCTGCACGCCCTGCGCATCCGCTGCAAGAAGCTCCGCTATCTGCTCGAATTCTTTTCGGGCCTCTATTCGCCCCCACCGGTCAAACGACTGATTGGGGAATTGAAGCTGCTGCAGGACAACCTCGGTGCCATTCAGGACCTTTCGGTTCAGACCGGAGCCATCTCCGGCTTTGCCGAAGAACTGGCGACCACCGGAGCGGCGCCGGCCCGGACCCTCCTCGCCATCGGAATGCTCATCGAAAATCTGGAACGGCACCGGGAGACGGCGCGGGGGGAATTCGCCGGGCGGTTCGCGCACTTTTCCCGGGAACGGACCCGGAATCTATGCCGCAGCCTCTTTGCCGGGTCGGGAAAAGGAGATCCTGGGGAATAACCTATAATCAAAATGCCGCCCTTATTGCGGGATCGAAACAGGAGACGACGAAGCAGCTGCGGTTCGGCTGGCGGGGTTTGAAGCGGACCTCCCCGCTCATGGTCCTGGCCAGAGCCCGGGACGGGTGGAGCCCCAGGCCGCTCCCGAGCAGTCCTCCGGGCCGTGCCGACCCGAGTGGTGCAGGGTGCGCCGGTCTGTGGAAAAATCGGGTAAACTGTTGAAAAATCGGCCGGCTCATGAAAATCTAACAGTCGCCGGTTATTTCCATGGTCAGGTTCGAACCGGAGGAGTCACCGTTTATGAGCAAGGAACAGATTCTGGTGATCGAGGACGAGGAGGATATTCTCGCCCTGGTCCATTACAATCTGAGCAAGGAAGGTTTCAGGGTCGGCACCGCCAGCAGCGGCGAAGACGGCTTGGCGGCGGCGCGCAGCCTGCATCCGGACCTGATTCTCCTCGACCTGATGCTGCCGGGGATCGACGGGCTGGAGGTCTGCCGGGTGCTGAAGCGGGCCCCGGAGACGGCGGTTGTGCCGATCGTGATGATGACCGCCAAGGGGGAGGAGGCGGATGTGGTGGCGGGGCTGGAACTCGGCGCCGACGACTATGTGACCAAGCCCTTCTCGCCGCGCATTCTTCTGGCCCGGGTCCGGTCGGTGCTGCGGCGCCGCGGGGAAGCCGCCGGCCAGGGGAAGGACCCGGGAGGGGACACGATCACCGTCGGCGCGCTGGTCATCCACCCGGGGCGCAACGAGGTTTTGGTGGAGGGGGCGCTGGTGGAGCTGACCTTTACCGAGTTCCGGGTCCTGCATCTGCTCGCCAGCCGGCCGGGCTGGGTCTTCACCCGCTACCAGATCGTCAACGCGGTGCGCGGCGAAGACTACGCGGTGACCGACCGGGCGGTCGACGTGCAGATCGTCGGTCTGCGAAAAAAACTCGGTCCCTGCGGCCGGAACATCGAAACGGTGCGCGGGGTCGGTTACCGCTTCAAGGACGAATGATATGGCCCGTCGTCGCCGCCTCTTCTGGCAAATCTTTCCCGCGTCCCTGGGCGTCATTATTCTGGCGCTGGGAGTGGGCACCTGGTTCTTTTCCCAAACCCTCCACGATTTCTACCTGAAGGAAGCGGCCGCCAGTCTGCAGGCCCAGGCGGAGATCCTTCAGGAACAGCTGCACGGCCGGATGCAGTCCCCCCCGGTTCCCGCCATTGAGGAAATCTGCCGGAACCTTGGGGCCCAGACCGGGACGCGGTTCACCGTCATTCTCCCGTCGGGCTTGGTGCTCGGCGACTCCGAGGAAGACCCGGCGCGCATGGAGAACCATGCCGACCGGCCCGAAGTGAAGGAGGTTTTCGGAGGTCAGACCAGCAGCTCCACCCGCTATAGCCGCACCCTGAAGCGCAAGATGCTTTATGTCGCGGTGCCGGTGATGGAGGAAGGACGGGTCAGCGGGGTGGTGAGGGCGGCGATGGCTGTCGATGCCATCGACCGGGTTCTCCTCGGCCTTTACCTGCGGGCGGCGCTGGTCGCTCTGGGGGTGGTCGTCGCCAGTGCCCTGATCAGCCTTTTTCTGTTGCGGCGCATCAGCCGGCCTCTGGAGGAGATGACCCGTGGCGCAGAACGCTTCGCCGCCGGTGACCTGAGCCAGCGGCTGGCGCTGCACGGTTCGTCTGAGATCGACGCCCTGGCCGCGGCGATGAACCAGATGGCGGCCCAGCTCGACGATCGCATCCGGGCGGTCGTCAATCAGCACAACGAGCAGGAGGCGATGCTCGCCAGCATGATCGAGGGGATGCTCGCCGTTGACACCGGGGAACGGATTCTGCGCATCAACCGCTCCGCCGAAAAGCTCCTCGGCATCCGCTCCGGGCAGGTCCTGGGCCGACCGCTGCAGGAGGTGGTGCGCAAGGCCGACCTGCAGCGCTTCGTCACCCGCACCCTGGCCAGCCGGGAACCGGTCGAAGCGGATCTGACCCTGCATGACCAGGGGGAGCGCTTTCTCCAGGCTCATGGCACCCTGCTGCGGGGCGGCGGCGGTCAGATTCTCGGCGCCCTGATCGTCTTCAATGATGTCACCCGGCTGCGCCGCCTGGAGACCTTGCGCCGCGACTTCGTCGCCAACGTTTCCCACGAACTGAAGACCCCCATCACCGCCATCAAGGGCTGCGTCGAGACTCTCCTCGACGGCGCCGCCGCCGATCCCGCCGCCGGCCGGCGTTTCCTGGAGATCATCGCCCGCCAGGGGGAACGCCTGAATGCCATCATCGACGATCTGCTGACCCTGTCGCGGATCGAACAGGGGGCGGAGAAGCACGATATCCCGCTGCAGATCGGACCCCTGCGGGAGGTGCTGCAGGCCGCCATCCAGTCCTGCTCGGTTGTCGCCGCGTCCCGTTCGATCGTCCTCGATCTCGAGTGCCCGGAAGAGGTCACGGCGGCGATCAATCCGCCCCTCCTCGAACAGGCCCTGGTCAACCTCATCGATAATGCGATCAAGTACAGTGAGGAGGGGAAGCGGGTTCTGGTGCGGGTCGAAAACGACGGATCTCAGGTGCTGATCGAGGTCCGGGACTGGGGGTGCGGCATCCATCGGGACCACCTTTCCCGGCTTTTTGAGCGCTTCTATCGGGTCGACAAGGCGCGCAGCCGCAAGGTTGGCGGCACCGGTCTCGGTCTGGCGATCGTCAAGCATATCGTCCAGGCCCATGGCGGCCAGGTGGCGGTGGCGAGTACCCCCGGGGAGGGGAGCCTCTTCACCATCAGCCTCCCTGCGGGATTCAACGGCTGAGGGGGCGAAGGACGAAGTTTCCGTCAAGCTAACGAAAACCTAACAATCGCTGGTTATGAAGCAACAGCAGGGAACAGATGGGGAGAATTTGCACGCTTCTCACCGTCCGCTAACCGGACCCTAACATTCCTGGGGATAATGGAGCTCGAACCGATGATGACCCATAACCATTCCCCAAGGAGACCGAGCAAGATGAAGAAGAGCTTCCAGATTCTGAAATCCCTGCTGCTGATGGTGGCGGTATCCGGCCTGCTGCTGACCGTCCCCGTCGCCCCGGCGCTCGCCGCGCCGACCATCAACGGCGCAGGCGCCACCTTCCCCTTCCCGGTTTACGGCCAGTGGGCCTACAGCTACGAAAAGGAAACCGGTGTCAAACTCAACTACCAGTCGATCGGCTCCGGCGGCGGTATCAAGCAGATCAAGGCCAAAACCGTCGATTTCGGCGCCTCCGATGCGCCCCTCAAAGCCTCCGAGCTCAACGAGTCCGGTCTGATTCAGTTCCCGATGGTCATGGGCGGCGTGGTTCCGGTCGTCAACATCCAGGGAATCGCGGCCGGCCAGCTGCGGCTCTCCTCCGAGAACCTCGCAGACATCTACCTCGGCAAGATCACCAAGTGGAACGATGCGAAAATTGCCGCGGATAACCAGGGTCTGAAGCTTCCGGCCCAGGACATCACCGTCGTTCACCGCGCCGACGGCTCCGGCACCACCTGGATCTTCACCAACTACCTGACCAAGGTCTCCAAGGATTGGGCCCAAAAGGTCGGCAACGACAAGGCTGTCCAGTGGCCGGCCGGGGTGGGCGGCAAAGGGAACGAGGGCGTCGCGGCTTACGTGCAGCGCATCAACGGCGCCATCGGCTATGTCGAGTACGCCTACGCACTGCAGAACAAGATGGCCCATGTCCTGCTGAAGAACCAGGCCGGCGAATTCGTCGCCCCGACCAGCGATTCGTTCCAGGCGGCCGCGGAGGGTGCCGACTGGGCTCACGCCGAAGGGTACTACATGGTCCTCACCGACCAGCCGGGCAAAACCAGCTGGCCGATCACCGGCGCCTCCTTCATTCTGGTTTACAAGGACCAGGCCAATGCCGCGACCGCCAAGGCTGTCCTTGATTTCTTCGCCTGGAGCTACAAAAACGGCGGGGCGACCGCCCTTAAGCTCGATTACGTGCCGATGCCGAAGAAGGTCATCGACATGGTCGAGGCGACCTGGGCCAAAGAGATTCGCGCCAATGGCCAGCCGCTCTGGAAGTAACCCGGAGCCCCGCCGGCGCTTCTGCACCGCCGGGGCTCGGAACAATGGAATAAAACCACCAGCCGCGTGAAGCGGGGGCTTTGACCCTCCTTCACGTCGGCGCTTTGGTTCGCAGGCATTCCCGGGACGTTCCGAGTCAATTGTCTCACGAGGATTTATGCAGCTGCAGCGACAACGCAACTTCGACCCGGCCTTCCGCTGGCTGGCCACCGGCTGCGGTCTTATCATTGTGGCTCTGGCCGCCGGCATTTTCTGGGAGCTCTACAGCGGTTCCGAACTCTCTCGGCATAAGTTCGGCTTCGGTTTCCTCGTGTCCCAGTCCTGGAATCCCGTCACCGAACAGTTCGGGGCGGCGAGCAGCATCTTCGGCTCCCTGGTTTCGACCGCAATCGCCATGGCCATCGCGGTCCCCTTGAGTCTGATCATCGCCCTGTTTCTGGTCGAACTGGCTCCACCCCGGGTCAGCCGGGTGGTCGGCGGCGCCATCGAATTGCTGGCATCGATCCCCAGTATCATCTACGGCATGTGGGGGCTTTTCGTCTTTGCCCCCTTCATGGCCGACCATGTGCAGCCGCTTTTGGCCAAGGTCGGCGGCGGACTCCCCTTCTTCAAGGGGCCGCCGATGGGGATCGGCATGCTTACCGCCGGGATTATCCTGGCCCTGATGGTCCTTCCCTTCATCACCTCGGTGACCCGCGACATCTTCACGATGGTCCCAGCGGTGGTCAAGGAGTCGGCCTACGGGATGGGTTCGACGACCTGGGAGGTGAGCCGCAAGGTGACCATCCCCTACGGCATCCAGGGGATTGTCGGTGCCTGTTTCCTCGGCCTCGGACGGGCCATCGGCGAGACCATGGCCGTGACCTTCGTCATCGGCAACCGCCACGAGATCTCCGCCTCGCTTTTCGCCGCCGCCAACAGCATCGCCTCGACGCTGGCCAACGAATTCACCGAGGCGTCTGAGGATATCTACCTCAGCTCGCTGGTGGAGCTGGGACTGGTCCTCTTCGCCGTCACCTTTCTGCTGCAGCTGGCGGCCCAGCTCTGGCTGAAGCGGACCAAGCGCAAAATGGGGGTGGCGTGATGCGGGAACGGTCGTTGGCGGCGCGCCGCTTTAGCGATCTTCTGTTTCGAATCCTGGCCAGTCTGGCGGCGCTGATCGGGATCGCCTTTTTGGTCTGGATTCTTTCGGTCGTTCTTTCCCGGGGGATTCAGGCGATCAACTGGGATTTCTTCACCCAGCGTCCGGCTCCTCCCGGCATGGAAGGCGGCGGGGTCGGCAGCGCCATCTACGGAACCCTGCTGATGACCGGTCTGGCGGTTCTGATCGGGGTTCCGACCGGCCTTCTGGGCGGGGTCTTCCTTGCCGAATTCGGACAGAACACCCGCCTCGGCGAAGGGGTGCGCTTCACCTGCAACCTGCTGATGGGAACCCCCACGATCATCGTCGGGGTCTTCGTCTACATCATCATGGTGGTGCCGATGAAGAACTTCTCCGGCTATGCCGGGGCGGTGGCACTGGCGATCATCATGCTGCCGGTGGTGACCCGCACCACCGAGGACATGCTCTCCCTTGTCCCCAGCGCACTGCGGGAATCGGCGTTGGCTCTCGGCGCGCCGCGCTGGAAAGTCACCCTCGGGGTCCTCTTCCCCGCCGCCAAGAACGGTCTGATCACCGGCATCCTCCTCGCCGTGGCCCGGGTCACCGGTGAATCGGCGCCGCTCCTCTTTACCGCCTTGAACAGCCCCTACTGGCCGACCACTCTCAATGAACCGATCAGCAACCTGACCGTCACCATCTTCAACTACGCCATGTCCCCCTACCCTGACTGGCAGGCGATGGCCTGGGGGGCGTCTTTTCTGATTACCGCCGGGGTCCTCGGGGCGACCGTTTTCACCCGGGGTCTGCTCTGGTTCAGGAGTAACCGATAATGGAGAATACCAGCCCGTTTCAGATCAACCGCGAATTGGCCGGAGTCCCGACGCTGGAATTTGTCACGGGCAGCCAAGCCGCTGCCGCCGGGGGGGCCGTGGTCAAACCTCCGTCGCTGGTCGGCGATTCCCCGGTGAAAATCTCCGCGCGCAGCCTCAACTTCTACTACGGAGACAATCAGGCGTTGACCGACAACAACCTCGACATCGCCGCCAACAAGGTCACGGCGATCATCGGCCCGTCGGGGTGCGGCAAGTCGACTCATCTGCGGACCTACAATCGGATCTTTGAGCTTTACCGGAATCAGCGGGTCTCCGGCGAGATCCTCCTCGACGGTCAAAACCTCCTCGATCCCGACTGGGATGTGCTGGAGCTGCGCCGCCGGGTGGGGATGATCTTCCAGAAACCGACCCCCTTCTCCATGAGCGTCTTCGACAATGTCGCCTACGGCCTGCGCATGCACTACAAGATGACCCGCAGTGAACTGCAGGGCCGGGTGGAGACGGCGCTGCGCCAGGCCGCCCTCTGGGAGGAGGTCAAGGAGAAGCTCGACAAGCCCGGGATGGCTCTTTCCGGAGGCCAGCAGCAGCGGCTCTGCATTGCCCGGGCCGTCGCCGTCGAGCCGGAAGTGGTGCTGATGGACGAACCGACCTCCGCCATCGATCCGGTGGCGACGGCCAAGATCGAAGAGTTGATCACCTCCCTCAAGGACAACTACACCATCGTCATCGTGACCCACAACATGCAGCAGGCAGCGCGGATCTCCGACTTCACGGCCTTCTTTTACCAGGGGCTGATCGTCGAGTTCGGGGCGACCAAAAAGATCTTCACCAAGCCGGTCAAAAAACAGACCGAGGACTATATCACCGGCCGCTTCGGCTGAAGCTTGAGCCGGGTTAGGGAGCTCGCCCGGTTTTTGAACCTATGTTCCCCAGAAGGAATTGCCGTCATGACCATGCACATGCAGCGTGAACTCGAGAAACTCAAGAAGATGATCCTTGCGCTCTCGGCGGTCGTCGAAGAGAGCGTGCAGCAGGCGGTTCTGTCCCTGGTCAAGGGGGATGTGCCGCTGGCCGAGAAGGTCATCGCCGGCGACGAGCAGATCGACCGGATGGAGGTCGACCTGGAGGAGGAGTGCCTGAAAATCCTCGCTCTCCACCAGCCGGTCGCCGCCGATCTGCGCTTTATCGTTTCGGTCCTGAAGATCAACAACGACCTGGAGCGGATCGCCGATCTGGCGACCAACGTCGCCGAACGCACCGTCGGTCTGGCGACCGTGGCGCCCTGCGAGTTTCCCTTCGATCTCGAAGAGATGGCCGGCAAGGTCGAGGCCATGCTGGAGAAGGCCCTCGATTCCCTGGTCAACCTCGACCTGGGTCTTTCCCGGGAGGTGACGACGCTCGACGACGAGGTCGACGCGATCCACAAGCATAACTACACCCTGGTCAAGAACCAGATCCGCCGCCACCCCGAGCGCATCGACGCCCAGGTCCAGTTCCTCTCCATCTCCCGCCACCTGGAGCGGATCGCCGATCTCGCCACCAACATCGCCGAGGACGTCACCTACATGATCGAGGGGGAGATCGTCCGGCATACCTGATCGCCCGATCTCCTTTTTAATCCGTTGCGGGGCCCGAAAAGGCCAGGCGCGAAGCCCTCCGGCAAGCATCTGCCGGGGGGGGCTTTGGTCTTGACAGGGGGGAGGCGAGTTGCTAACGTACCACGTTGCCGCCGGGACCGTTTTGCCCCGGTCGGCCGGTTGGGCGAGGAGCGTGGCGACCCCATGAAAGTACTGGTTTCCGATAGATTTTCCCCTGAGGGGCTAGCGGTCTTTGAAGCGGCCGAAGGGATTGAGCTGGCGTACCACCCAGGCATCTCGCCCGCCGATCTGGTGCGCGAAGTGGCCGATGCCGACGCCCTGGTGGTGCGCGGCGGGACCCAGCTGACTGAAGAGGTCTTCGCCGCCGCCAATCGCCTGAAGGTTGTCGGCCGGGCCGGGATCGGCCTGGAGAACATGGACCTGGCCGCCGCCAACCGCAAAGGGGTGGTGGTCATGAACACCCCCTTCGGCAGCACCACCACCACCGCCGAACATACCATCGCCATGCTCATGGCCTTGGCCCGGCAAATCCCCGAAGCGAGCCGTTCGACCAAGGCCGGCCGCTGGGAGAAGGACCGTTTCCTCGGGGTCGAGATCACCGGCAAAACCCTCGGGGTGATCGGTGCCGGCAAGATCGGCCGACTGGTGGTGGAACGGGCCCTGGGGCTGAAGATGCGGGTGATCGTCCACGATCCCTACCTGACCGAGGAGGCGATCCGGCAGATCGGCGCCGAGCCGGTCGATTTCGAGGACCTGCTGTCCCGGGCCGACTTCATCACCTTGCATATCCCCCTCAACGCCGAAACCGAGGGACTCCTCGGCGAAGCGACCCTGGCCCGGGTCAGGCCGGGGTGTCGCATCATCAACTGTGCCATGGGCGGGCTGATCGACGAGGCCGCCCTGTTTCGGGCCCTGGTCGCCGGGAAGGTCGCCGGAGCGGCCCTTGACGTTTTCGC
>JBBQBQ010000042.1:0-18972 GCA_038317685.1 Desulfuromonadales bacterium
CCTTTTTGCCCTTTTTGGAATCCTCGCTCTGACGGGTTGCCAGGGACAGGACCGCCCGCCCCCCAGTGTGGAAAGCAAACCGGTGGTCCTGCGGCCGACATCCCACCAGGACTTGGGGAAATTCCTCGCCAGTGAGAATTACGACTGGGGCACACTTAAGGAAGGGGTGCCCCCCTTCATTCTGGAAACCGTTCCTGTCGATCTTCACCAAATCGGTGAAATTTCCGAAAAGAAACGAATTTTTTTTCTATCCCTGCTCCCCATGGTGTTGATGGCGAACCAGGCAATCAATGTCCAGCGTCAGGCTTTCGAGGATATCCTGAAAAGCTTTGACCGGGACGGTAAAATCAGCACGGAGCAAGCAGAGACACTGGAGGATCTGCAGGGAATTTACGAGGTGGACGGTGACGTGTTGAGGGATCGTTCCGTACGCGAACAGTTGTTGCTGCGGGTCGATATCATCCCACCGGCCCTGGTGCTGGCCCAAGCTGCAACCGAGTCGGGATTTGGCACGTCCCGTTTCGCCCGGCGCGCCAACAACCTTTTCGGCGAGTTCAACTTCAACACCGGCCCCGCCAACGGGTCTCAAAGCACTTCAAGCCCTTCCCAGCCTCAAATTCGCCGGTTCAAGTCGGTACACGAATCCCTCCTGTCCTATACGAACAACCTCAACACCAACTCGGCTTACAAAAATTTCCGGAAGAAGCGGGCCGAATTGCGGGCAGCTAAACTTCCACTGGAAGGGATGAAGCTGGTTTCGGGACTGGCCCTATATTCCACCCGGGGGCAGGCCTATGTAGACGACCTGAAGGACATCATCCGCGACAATCGGCTTTGGGCTCTCTCCGCCATTACCCTCCGCCCCCCTCCCAGGGAACCGGTCCCGGAACTTCGCGCCGGGCTACTCACGACCGGTCCTCAGAGCACCCGCCACCCTAACCTCCCGCTCCCTGAACCGACCGTGACGAATCCCTCCTCCACCCCGACTGGTCATTGAGAGGAAGCTAACCGGCGGCGTCTTTTAGGAGCCGCTCCCCTCCTTGACCCGACTGCGCAAGTACCGACGGATACAGTTACGAGCCCGGGGGGTCACAGCCCATTCCAGCCACTTGGGGAGAACCCCAGGGGTCTCACTCCGTTCGATGTCGATCTGATCGCCATCCATCAGCCGGGACTTAAGGAGACGGGTTTGCCCGTTGATGCGGGCCCGGCAGGCGTGGAGACCGAGTCCCTCGTGGATGTCGAAGGCGAAATCGAGGACACTGCTCCCTTCAGGCAGGGAACGAATCTCGCCGCGGGGCGTATAAACCTGGATCGAGGCAGAGGCCAACCGCAGGCTTTCGGTATCAAAAGCCGATTCTCCTTCCAGTAAGGATTGCATCAATTGCCGAAAGTTGGCACGTCGAAATTCGAAGCCCGGAGCCAAGACCCCGGATTCGTTGAAACGAGCCAGCTTGCGGGTGGTAATCTCCACGCGCATGCGATTCTCTCCAGCCTGAACCGTGGTCTTTAGAGCCTGGTAGCCAAATTGAGAGGGGACGTTGAGATGATCGCGAAGCTTGCCGGGGATGGGCGGGAAAAGACCGTGCAGCAGTCCCAGGGCCAGGTAGGCATCCATGGTCCGGTCAACCTGGATTTCGAGGGTGTAAAGAGTCGTCAGACCCCGATTCATCCCTTGGGCAGCGGCGATGGAGAAGGGGCGCCAGCGATCCTTGAGTAGGACCGGAAGCTTGTTGTGTTCGAACGAACTGTTGATCGACGCCCGGATTTTTCGCAGGGCCGGTTCGTGCTGTTCCTGAACCGTGCCGATGCTGGCCCGGTAACGGTCGGCCCGGCGCGGGTAAAGAATCGCCAGGGAGCGGGCCTCAAGTTCGGAAGCGACCAGGCCCATGCCGAGATGCCGGGCCAGGGGAACGTAGACCGACCGGGTCTCTTCAGCGATCAGCGATTGTTTTTGAGGGTTGAGTGCGCTGATCGTCTGCAGGTTATCCATGCGATCCCAGAACTTCAGACAAAGCACCCGCACATCCTCAATGGCAGCCAAGAGCTGTTTCCGATAGGTCTTGGCCTTTAACACCTCTCGATTGAGGCGCTCGTCGGCCACCTTGGTCAGGCCATTGACCAAAAGTGCGACTTCATGGCCGAAGTCGGCTTCGATTTCTGCAAGGGTAACAGGGGTATCCTCGACCACGTCGTGAAGAATTGCCGCCATGATCGAAGCAAAGTCCATCCAGTGCCGAGCCGCCAGATGAGAGACTCGCAAGGGATGGAAAATATAAGGCTCTCCCGACTTGCGCAGCTGCCCGGAATGGGAAGCGCGAGCAAGTTGGAGGGCACGCTGCAGTTCCTCGATGCCACGATCGAGTTCCGCGTCGCTTAGTCCTCCGCCATAGTGGGTAACGAGCAGCTCCAATACTTCGTTAACCAGGCGCTGCTGCTGGCGTTCATGGAGGGTGATTAGAGCTGGGTCCATAGGCTCCCGGAGCCACGAGGTTGGTCGCAAAGGTCTCTCATCTTAAAGGAGTTGGCCCCTCACATCAACCTCGATTTCAAACTCAAACACAGGCTCCGCAGGCAGGATTGTCAGATCGGAAGGCCCGGTTTGACGCGTGAAGATGGGTCTCTTTCGGCGGTCGTTCATCCCGGCGGCCAGATCATGTCTCGGCCACCGAGCAAGTGGAAGTGGATATGCCAGACGACCTGCCCGCCGCCCTCATTGCAGTTGTTGACGATACGAAAGCCGTCATCGGCAAAGTCCAGTTCGTGGGCAACCTTGCCGGCAACCTGGAAAATATGCCCGATCAGGTCATTATCGGCAGTTGTCAAATCCAGGGTGGTTCTGATGTGTTTGCGCGGGACGATGAGAAAATGGTGGGGTGCCTGGGGATTGATGTCCACCAGGACCACAACCTGTTCGTCCTCGTAGACACATTTACCGGGGATGTCCCCGGCGATGATCTTACAGAAGATGCAATTGTCCGACATCGTCGTTCCTTTCCGGGAGAGAACTGGTGGGTGCAGCGCCATCGTTGTCCAGGGAGATCAATTGCCAGCGGTCCCGAGTTCCCCGTTTGAGCAGTTGCTCATCGCGGCTGCAAAGGATGACCTGATGCTCGGTTCCGAACCGTTCCAGCAGCTTAAGCGCTTCGCCGAAATGACCACGATCGAAGCTGGCCAGGGGTTCGTCGAGAAGCACCGGAAGGCAGCCCCCCGCAGAGAGCCGGCGGGCCAAACCCAGCTGCTGGGCGAGACGGAAGCTCCCGGCGATCCCGCGGCTGAAATGGGCCAGGGGCCGCCAGCGCTGCCCCTTCTCGCGCAACAGCCAGTGGCCGGCAACATCCCACTTCACCTCACCGTACCGCCCCCCCGTCAGCTGACGCAGTCCTTGAGAGATATCTTCCGAAAAAGCCGAAGGGTCGATCACTGGTGATCGACCGGTGGCCTCGCCTTGATTTCCCGGAGGTTCTGGTTGAGGTCCGTCGTCGGGCACTTCCCGAGCAAAGGCCGCCCGCGTTCCAGCCTCCGCAGCCCCCCCCTCCAATCCATTCTGCAGGTGCCTCTCCCGCAGCAACAGGGTTTGCAGCTCCCTTTCCCGGGCCTCAAGGCTGGCACCGAGGGCCTCCAGCTTGGCCTCGGCTTCGGGAAGATCCTCTTGCAGCAACAGGTTGGCAGGGCGGTTCGAATCGGCCGACGGCGGCCCCGCAGTTGCCCCCAACCCTTGCAGAGCCCCTTCGACTTCCCGAAGACTCGCCAGGAGTTGCCTCCCGCTCTGGAGGTTTTTCTGCATGCGGGCCACGGCGACAGCAGAAGGAGAGAGACCAAGTGCCTCGAAGCGTCCATCAAGACCAACCAGCCGGGATTGGGCAGCTTCACGCCTCTCCAGCAACCGGGTTTCCCGCTCCATCAATCCGACCCGCCGGATACGGACCTTCCCGGCCCGGCGAATCGTCAAAATCAAGGTCAATCCGCCAAGCAGAAGACCACCCGCCAAAGCCGGAATCATGATTTCAGGCCGCAGCCAGGCAAAGCCACCGCTCGCCGCACAAACTGCGATCACCAAGGTGATGGTGGTTCCCCAGGGAACCTTCGGCAATTGGTGCAGTTCCTGTTGCAAGGCCTTCTCATCCCCTTGCACGGCGACCAGGTCCTGACGGATCTCCCCGGCTTCGGCGAGAAGCGACGGCAAGGCCGGCGGCAGGGGGTCAGGAAGTCCGGTCCGCCCAAAGTCGCGTCGCAAGGCGGCAGCCCGGGACTGGAGTTCGGCGACCTCCGGCGAGACAGGCCCGGCGGCCCCTCCGACGTCGGTTTGGCTGAGTCGTTCCCACTGTTGGCGAGCCCAGGCCAGGTATTTCTTTCCCTGTTGATAATCGTGTTGATCGCGTTCCAGTTCCTCCTGCAGTCGGGCCAGCCGGGTTCTGACCTTCTCCAGATCCGAGACAAGCTCTACCGAAGTCTCAGGTTTATTGCGGTTGGCAGCAACCGGATCAGGAATTTCGACGAGCTGCCCCCGGCCGGACTCTGGCGACCGGTCTATATCTTCCCGCCCAAAGCAGAGGGCTGCCAGAGGGAAGGTATCGGGAGCGAGGCCGAGGACCCGCGCCAAGCGTTCCCGGCCGGCTCTCCCTTCCGCGGTTTCCGGGTGACGCGGCACCCTGCCGGAGAACCGTTCGACCACTTGACCGGCTGGATTGAATTCCTGCAGGGTGACCTGATCGGTAAGGAAGTCCCGTTCGATGCGGACCATGCGTTCCCCGTCAGCAAGGGTCAAGGCGGCCGCGCACATCTCTCCTCCGTCCCACGGCCGGTAACGATCGGAGTCATCGACCCCGAAGAGGACCGCCGGGATCGCCGCAAGGAGGGTCGATTTTCCGGATTCGTTGGCACCCGTCACCAGATTGAAGCCCCGGCGGAACTCAACGGTGCGCCCCTCAAAACACCCGAACGCTTTCAATTCGACTTTGCGCAGGATCAAACTATCCTCCCCATGGCTCGGGTTCGGCAGGACTCCTTCAGCAAGGTTGCGACGGGCGCTGCACCACGCATCGTCAATTCTCCTCCCGAAAGCGCCAGATGTGCTCCCGTCGAAAATCCCACCAACTGCCATCGACGCTTGCGCTCAGTGTCTCTCCGGCAACCACCAATGTCAACGCGGGCCTCTTGCAAGAGCCGGCCAGGTTGAAGAAATCACGCGTTCCGACCCGTTCGACGATATCATTGAGACTGCCTTCGACCACCGTCTCCCCCGGCAGACCAAGCCGATGGAGGATGGCAATCGGCACGTTTTCACCATATCCCTGGCGCAGTTGTGTGACCAAGTCGACCAAAGGCAAATTGTTCATGTAGATCAGCAGCGTCACTCCGGGGGCGGCGAGTTGGGAAAGCCTCGGGGCCGCGGGGTCATCCCCAAGGGTCCGCGATGAGGTGATGATCGCCCGGTTGCAGACTCCCGGCAGATCCAGGGTCTTTTTCAGATAAGCGGCAGCAGCGTTGGCAGTCCCGACTCCCGGGACCACCACGGCTTGTTCTCCAAAGAGATCGACCAGAGCCTGAAAAGGAGAGTAGAAGGTCAAATCGCCCGGGACCAGAAAAGCCACGGACCCGAGGTTCAGATGCTGATTGACAAGAGCGATGAGCTCATCAAAATAGAAATCGAAAGGGGAAAACAGGGTCTTGCCGGCCAGGTGCTCGGCAAAAGTTTCCTCAAAGGGGGTCGGCGCGAAGACCGCCTGACATGCGCCCAGATGCCGGGCACCGCGCAGGGTCAACAGTTCAGCATCCCCGGGGCCGGCACCGATAAAAAAGACGTGGTTCATGGAACCACCTCCCGGCGCAAACCGATCAGAAATTCCCGGTTCCCCTTGGCTCCCAGGACCGGGCTCTCTACCACTCCGAGAACCCTGCAACCGAAACCGGCGGCGTTCTTCCGAACCTGGTCGATGACCCGTGCATGCTGGTCGGGATCCCGGACCACTCCGCCCTTTCCGACCTGCCCTCGGCCGACCTCAAATTGAGGTTTGATCAGAGCGACCAGGAGCGCGCCATCGGCCAGCAACGCCAAGGTCGGAGGAAGGACCTTGTCGAGAGAGATGAAGGAGGCATCGATCACCGCCAGGGTCGGGCGCTCCGGAAGACGTTCCGACGTCAAGTCCCGGATGTTGGTCCGTTCCAGATTGATCACCCGCGGATCTTCGCGCAGCGTCCAGGCCAACTGCCCGTAGCCGACGTCGACGGCATACACCCTGGCGGCGCCCCGCTGCAAAAGGCAGTCGGTAAACCCCCCGGTCGAGGCGCCGACGTCGATGGCAACCGCCCCCGCCACCTCCAGGGCCAAGGCATCGAGGGCCGCAGCCAGCTTCAGCCCCCCCCGGGACACGTAGGGGATATCCGCCCCTTTGAGGCGCAACTCTGCGTCCGCCGCCACCAGGGTGCCGGCCTTGTCGACGGTATGATCATCGACCACGACTTTGCCGGCGAGGATCAGCGCCCGCGCCCGCTCCCGGGACGGCACCAGTCCGCAACTCACCAGCAATTTATCGAGGCGTTCTTTGTTCACGGATGATCGAAGCTTTCAGGGAGGGTTGCATCAGGTTAGCACAGCAACCCGTTCCGGGCAACGGCTTGGAGCCTGGGTCTAATTCTGGTTTGCGGTCAGGGGACCGCAAACCTCGGCCCGTTCCCCCCCGATCAGCTCGAACAAGCGCTGGGGCGCAAGGGGCACCGCCGAATGATCGTCGCCAGCGGCCGGATAGACAAGGGGGAAACGCCACAGGGACAGATCACAAATGACTTTCAGACCGGGGGGCAGCAGAAACGGGCAAACTCCTCCGGGAGCATATCCGGTATGGTGCAGCACCTCATCCGGCCGCGGGAAACGCACCTTTCCAGAGAGCCCGGTGACTTGCTTGAGCAGCCCGCTACGAATCTTCCGGTCGCCGGAGGTCACCACCAGGACCGGGTTTTCACCGATCAGGAAGAGAATGCTCTTGGCGATTTCGGCGGGGAGACAGCCAACGGCCAGGGCGGCGGTTTCGGCGGTCGGGGTTCCCTCCGAAAAGGTCAACACCTGGACAGCATGGCCGGCGAGCCAGCGGCTCACCTCCGTCACGGTCGGCATGCTTCAACTCCTTCCCATAAACGACAAAGCGGGGTTGCGGAAAGCTTCTCCGCAACCCCGCCTTGAATCGGTTGGCCCGGCCTTATTTGGCCTTATTCTTGACCGGCATATTGTGAACGTCGAGATGGCAGGCCAGGCATTTGGGGAACATCTGCAGCAGTTTCTCGTCGTGGGGCGGAGTGTGGCAATCCCGGCAATTGGGAATCTGGCCATGCTCCTTGTGACAGGAAGTGCAGTTGAGCTGGCTATGTTTGGCCTTTGAGGAACGCCATTTGTTAAAGACGTCGCCATGGCAGGCCGCGCAGGTTGCAGGGTTGTCGGTCGCCGTGAAGACCGTTTTGAGGGGTTTATGCACCGGGTGACAGGTGGTGCATGCCGCCACCGGTTGTTCCGGGAAATGGGGCTGGTGACATTCGAAACACTGCGGTTTATACCCGTGGCGATCGTGGTGACAGGCCTGGCAGCCTAGTTCCCCGTGGGCGCTGGGGAATTCCTTGATTTCGGCTGCCTGGGGAGCATGACATTCGCCGCAGCGCTTGCCGAGTTGGTCGGAGGCGATCACCTGCCGGGGCGTATGCGGATTGCTGTGGCAGGTCAGACAGTCGGTTGCGGCTGGGCCATGGGGGGCATCGTGGCACCCGGAACACTTCGGCATCAGTTGCGCATAATTGTTCCGCAAGGGGTTATAGGCATGGAAGACCTCGTGGCAATCCTGGCAAGCGAAGCGATGTTTGCCGCCACCCTGTTTCAGGTCTCCGAACTGCCGCGGATGGCATTGGGCACACTGAACCGCGGTCAGAGGCTGAGGCTCGATCGCATAAATGTCCGATTCAGCTGTTGCCTGAACGACGGGCGCGGCGGCGACGGCAGGGGCAGCCAGGGCGGGCACCGCCGCCACCATGCAGGCGGCGCAAAGCGCCGCCTGCACCAGGCGTTGGCCGAACCGGCCGAAGCGACCGGGAATTCCGGTACGGATTCCGGGCATCACTTCGTCCCCTTTTTAAGGTCCTTCCCGGGAGCGTTCGGCTTCTTGCCGGCCTCTTTCTGGGAAGGCCAGTTGTTCAGATCATGGGCCGTGTTGTGGCACTGCCCGCATACCGGGAATTTCTGATGCATCGTTTCGGGGTGCGGCAGACCGTGGCAGTCGCTGCACTGGGGCACCGTCTTGTGCTTGTTCTGGTGGCAGAAGGCGCAATCAAGGGCAGCGTGTTTGGTTTTGCTGGCCTGAAGCTGCAGGTAGACATCGTCATGGCAGGCGGCGCAAAAGACCGAAGGGGTCTGAGGACCGTAATTCAGGGCTAACGGTTTATGCGCCTGGTGGCACGCCTTGCAGTCGGCCTGGGCCATCTTGTCGGAGTGGGGCTTGTGACATTGCACACACTCCGGGATGACCCCGTGTTTTTGGGCATGGCAAAAGGTGCAGGCGAAGGTTTCATGCTTGCTCGGATTGGCCACGAGCATCTGGCCCTGGTCCTCATGACAAGTCAGGCACGGCGCCTTGAGGTCCCCCTTGAGGACTACTTCCAGAGGCTGGTGGGGGTTGTGGCAGGAGGTGCAGTCCTTCAATTCGAAGTGCTTCTCCCCGGAATGGCAGAGGCTGCAGGCCGGGATATTATTGGCAACCTTGGGACGGTGCCCGGTATGGCAGTCCTGACAGCCGATCTCGGTTTTGTGGGCGGCCCCTTTTTCGGCGATCTCCAAAGGCTGGCGTTCGTGGCACTTGATGCAGTCGGTGTTGGCCAGTGTCGTTGGCGCCAGCACATCCTGAGCCAGGGCGGGGACCACCAACGCAAAGGACACAGCCAGCGTCAGCCACAAAAGTTTCCGGAAACCTCTCGCAATTCTCATCACAACCTCCTGAAATGACATTTATGAGCCGACCAGCCCGGTACTCCCCGAACCGATCAAAACGACAAAATTTAAGAGAATCCTTTTTAATATAAAAAGCTCTTTGATTCAACAAATTTAATTTCCCTTCCACGCCTGCAACTTGTCCCGGGGTGGCCAACGAGCGGCTTGGTGATCGCAGGTTATGTTTCGAATTGAGTGCAAAAGCGTTGGCGGGGATTTTTGGAAAGGTGGTCATGGCGTAGGTTGTGGGTTGCGAGCAAACGACCCAAGCCCTAAGGAGGCGACACCATAACCGAGAAGAAGCATGACACCCTTTTGGCACAACCTGACGCACCCAACCGTCAGAAGGGTAGACCCGGGGGAATGCAGCCCGGGAGAAACGATCGGTCTCTCCCGGGCACTGGTCTCTTTAGGATACTCGGTGGTTATTTGCTGGCGTCATCAATGGCCTTGAGGAAGGCCTGCATCATGGTTCCGCCGTCCTTCCCCAGGGATTCGACGATGTACTTCTTGACTTCAGGGGCGGACATCTCGCGGAACTGGGCCTTTTCCGCCGGGGTCGGGGTGTAGATTTCCATCTTCTTGGCCAACGCAGGCAGCCCGCGGTCAGAGGCTTCGATAATCCGGCTGATGCCACGGCCGGCCACGATCGCCGATTGGGCGGCGTAGTTGACCACGTCTTTTTCTTCCTTGGTAAGGCTGTCGTAGAACTTCTGGTTGATAACCCAAGGGTAAGGAGCGAAGAGGTGGCCGGTGAGGGTCAGGTACTTCTGGACTTCATCGAACTTGGCGAACTTGATGATCGGCACCGGGTTCATCTCGCCGTCGGCGACACCGGTCTGCAGCGAGGTGTAGACCTCGGCCCAGGCGATGGAGACCGGGGTGCCGCCGAGGGAGGAGACCAGGGTTTTGTGGGTCTGCAGACCCATGGTACGGATCTTCAGCCCCTTCATGTCCTCGGGGGTCTTGATCGGGTGCTTGGAGTTGGTAAAAGCGAAAAAGCCGCCCGAATCGCCGAAGCCGAGGACCTTGAGCCCGGTCTTCGCCTGGATGTCGTCGGCCAGCTTGATGCCGAAGGGGCCGTCGAAGACCTTGTAGGTGGTGCTGATGTTGGGGAAGGCGAAGGGAACGTCGAGGACGCCGATGAGAGGATAGACCGAGGCCATGCCGCCGGAGGTGGCGATCGTCGACTGAACGGCGCCGGCCTTGACCTGCTGCAGGACTTCGGAGTCTTTTCCGAGCTGCCCCGAGCCGAAGATCTGGACCTCGACGGAGCCGTTGGTCCCCGACTCGACCAGGCTCTTGAAGACCGTCGCCATCGCGCCCGTGGCGTTGTCGAAGGGGTCGTCGCTGTTGAGGTGGGCCAACTTCAGGACCTTGGCCGCGTGCGCCGGAACCGGCGTGGACACCAGGGCGCAACTCAGGAGCAGGGCCGCACCGAACGCTATGGACTTCTTGATCCGCATCTTTTCCTCCACTGGGAAAGGGGTGGTGCCTGCCTACAGACCGAGCAGGCGGGGGACGAACAGGGTCAACTTCGACCAGAAGGCGATAATGATCAGCACCGTGGTTTCCACCAGGATAAAGGGCCACAGGGACATGGTGATCCGCTCGATCTTCTCGCCGGTGATCGACGCCAGGACGAAGAGACAGGCGCCGACCGGCGGGGTCATCAGCGAGATGTTGAGGGCGAGGACGATCATGACGCCGGCGTGAACCGGATCCATGCCGATCTTCAGGGTCAGCGGCGCCAGGACCGGAGCAAGGATGATCAGGGCCGCGTTGATATCCATGAACATGCCGATGAAGAGCAGGAGCGCCAGGATCATGGCGATGATGACCTGGGGATTGCTCGAGGTGGAGAGGAAGAAGGCGGTGATCTTCTGCGGAATCTGCATGAAGGTCAGCCACCAGCCGAGGATCGAGGCGGCGGCGATGATCAGGAAGACGACGCCGGTGATGCGAGCAGTACGCATCAGCATCTCGACGATGTCGGCGAAGGAGATGGCCCGGTAGACGACGACGCCGACGAAGAGGGCGTAGAAGACGGCGATGGCCGCAGCCTCCGTCGGAGTGGTCAGACCGAAGATGATCGAGCCGAGGATGATCACCGGCATGGTCAGGGCGATGATGCTCGACCGAAAGGCCTTGATGATGCGCAGCAGGCTCGGGCGCTGTCCCGATTTCGGCAGCTTCCAGCGCCGGCCGAAGGCGGCGATGAGGGCCATGCAGAAGAGGCAAATGAGGAGCCCCGGGAGGATGCCGGCGGCAAAGAGACCGGCGATGGAGACCCCCATCAGCGAGCCGTAGATGACCATCAGGTTCGAGGGCGGGATGGTCGGGCCGATGATCGAGCCGGCGGCGGTGACGGCGCAGGCGAAAGGGCGCGAATAACCCTGCTTGACCATCGCCGGGACGAGGGTATTGCCGAGGGCGGCCGCATCGGAGACCGCCGCTCCGGTCATGCCGGCGAAGAGGACCGAGGCGAGCATGTTGGAGTGGGCCATGCCGCCGCGCAGATAGCCGACCAAGGCGTCGGCGAAGGCGACGATCCGCTCGGTGATCCCCGAGCGGTTCATGATCTCGCCGGCAAGGATGAAGAAGGGCATGGCCATGAAGGTGAAGAGATCGAGGCCGGCAAAGAAGCGCTGCGCCGCCATGTTCATGAACTCCATGCCGCCGGCCTGATACATGCCGAGCATGCCGGAGAGGCCGAGGACGTAGCCGATCGGCAGGCCGACCAGCATCAGCCCGAAGAAGCAACCCAGGACTAGCATGGAGCACCGTCCTTCCCGGTCACCCGGGCAAAGTCCTTGAGGGCCACCAGCAGCATCTGCAAGGACGCCAGCGCCGCAGAGCAGGGGACCGCGGCGTAGGGGACAACCATCGTCATGTTGAAGATCGTCGCATACTGGCTGGCCCCGTCCCGACTCAGATTGATGCCGTAGTAGAGGAGAATGAGGAAGAAGCCGAGACCGACGATGTCGAGGAAGAGGCGGAACCAGCGATGGATTGTCCGGGGCATCTTCTCGAGGATGATCATCAGACCGATATGCTCCCGGTAATGGACCCCGCAGGAGACGGCGAGGAGAGCCGCCCAGATCATCAGGTAGCGGGCGATCTCCTCGGTCCAGGTGATCTGCAGGTTGAAGACGTAGCGGGAGAGGACCCCGAGCCAGACGTCGATCACCATCAGGGCGACGAGGAGGGCACAGAGTCTCTCAATCAGCCAGTTGAGCCGGCTGCCGACCTGCGAACTGTAATGAAAAAGCTGGCTCATACTTTCCGTCTCCGTCTTTCAGTGGCCCCGGCGCAGAACCCGGCCTGCCAATGCACCGCATCGCTCGTCGTGATCGAGGATGATCTGGCCGTTCACCAGCACGTAATGAATCCCTTCCGGATATTGGGCCGGGTCGATGAAGGTCCCCCGGTCGATGATCGTCTCCGGGTCGAAGAGGACAAGGTCGGCCCAGTTCCCCGGAACGATCAGCCCGCGGTCGCGCAGCCCGAAGACCGCGGCGGTCTTCCCGGTCATCTTGTGGACGGCCGCTTCCAGGGGGAGGAGGCCTTCCTCCCGGACATATTTGCCGAGGATGCGGGGGAAAGCGCCGAAGGCCCGGGGGTGAGGCTTGCCGCCGAGGAGGCCGTCGGTGCAGACATTCTGCTCGGGGCGGGTGAGGAAGGTGACGATGTTCTCCTCGGTGCCGTAGAAGTCGACCATGCCGACGGCATTCTCCTCCTCGACAAGGAGGTCGAAGGCTGCGTCATAGGGGGTTTTGCCGCGCATTCGGCCGATTTCGACCAGATTCTTGCCGATCAGGTCCTGGTTGGGGGCGGACCGGACACTGGTGACGAAGATCTGGTCGAGACCGGCGAATTCGACGAAGTTGTCCCAGCCGGGGAGACCGTGTTCGATGTCCTGGATCATCCTCCGGCGCTGCTGCGGATCCTTGAGTCGCTCCAGAAGACGGTCGGTTCCGCCGGCGTGGGCCCAGGGGGGGAGGATCACTCCGAGCATGGTGCTCCCCGCCACATAGGGATACTGGTCGAAGGAGATGCGCAGTCCCTCGGCCGCCCCCCGATCGAGCCTTTCAAGGACCCGGTCGATCTTCCCCCAATTCTTTTTGCCGCAGACCTTGAAGTGGGAGAAGTGCAGGCGGACCCCCGAGTCCCGGCCGATCTGCAGAATCTCCTCCAGCGACGCCAGGATGTCGTCGGCTTCGCTGCGCTGATGAACGACAAAGGCGCCATCGTACTCGGCGACGACCTTGCACAGTTCGACGATCTCCCGGCTATCCCCGTAAGCGCAGGGGATGTAGATCAGCCCTGTGGAGAGTCCCCAGCCCCCCGCCTCCAGCTCCCGCCGGAGGATCGCCCGCATGGCGTCGAGTTCGTCCCGGGTGGCGGTCCGGTTCTCCAGCCCCATCACCGCCATGCGAACGTTGCCGTGGGGGATGAGATAGGCGACGTTGAGGCCGACGCCCCGCTCTTCCAGCAGCTTCAGGTAACCGTCGGTCGTTTCAAAGGTCCAGTCGATGGCGTCGCTGTCGCCGTCGAGGCCGGCCAGATTCTTGCGCCAGGGGCCGATGAACCGGGGCGGCAGGGGCGCCAGGGAGATGCCGTCCTGGCCGAGGATTTCGGTGGTGATCCCCTGGCGGATCTTGGCATCGACGAAGGGCTCTTCGAGGATCTTCAGGTCCGAATGGCTATGGCTGTCGATAAAGCCGGGGGCGATGACCAGACCGGAGGCATCGACCACCCGGTCGAAGCCCCCTTCATCGAAACTTCCGACCCCGGTAATGCGTCCGGCGGCAATGGCGACGCTCCCGGGGAAAGCTGCCCCGCCGGAGCCGTCGATGATCGTTCCCTGCTTCAGTAAGATTTTCATGCCTTCACTTCCCGTTGGGGGGGTGCCGGTCGCACCAGCGGCCCTAGTCGGCCAGAAGCGCCTGAATCATTCCATAGTAGCCCCGGACCGCTCCCAGGAGTTGTTCCACCTCGATATATTCATCGATGGTATGGGCCTGGTTCTCCCGGGACGGGCCGAAACCGAGGGTCTTGATGCCGGCTTCTCCGGCATAGTGGCTGCCGTTGGTACAGAACGAATAGGTGGTGAGCTCGGGATTCAACCCGGCCCGGCGCAGCCCCGTCAAGGCCTGCTGGACAAAGGGGGCGTCCGCGGCGAAGAGCCAGCCGGGGAAGAAGCGCTCCTCCTCGATGGCGACGCCGGTGTAGCAGTCCTCCCGCCCGGCAGCCAGGGAGATGCGCGCCTGAAAGGTGGGGTCCTCTTTCATCAAAGCGGCGACGACGCCTTGCAGGGGGGCCAGAACCTCGTCCCGGCTCTCCCCGACCAGCAGGCGCCGGTCGTAGGTCGCGCGGCAGTAGGACGGGACGACGGAGGCCCCGGGGTAGGGATGCGACTGGATATCGGTCAACTCCAGGATGCCGTCGCCGAGGACCGGGTGCCGGCTCTGGGGGAGCGCCCGGAGGCGATCGATGAGTCGGGACATCTGGTAGACGGCGTTGACCCCCTGCTGCGGGTTGGCCGAATGGGCCGGTTTGCCGAAGGTTTCGACCACGATCTCGGCCCGGCCACGCTGGCCGACCTTCAGGTTAAGCTCCGAGGCCTCGCCGATAATAACATAGTCGGGGCTCAGCCGTTGACTGACTTCCCGGGCCGCCACCCCTTCGAAGCACTCCTCGTGGACGACGCCGGCAACATACACGTCTCCGGCGAAGTCCCGCCGGCGGTCGGCGGCAAAGAATCCGGCAGCGCAGGCCATCGCCGCGACCGCCCCCTTCATGTCCGAGGCACCCCGCCCGTAGATTCGGCCGCCGGCCAGTTCGCCGCCGAAGGGATCGTGTTCCCAGGCGGTCCGGTCGCCGACCGGGACGGTATCAATATGACCGTCAAGGAGGATCCCCTTGCCGGGGCGATTCCCCTTGACGTGGCCGATGATGTTGCCGTAGCGATCGGTGAAGCATTGATCGAAGCCCATCGCCTGGAAGGCATCCTTGAGGCAGGCGACGACCTCGGCCTCCTCTCCGGAGTAGCTCCGACGACGCAGCAGTTCCTGGCAGAGCCGGATGACCTGAGCTTGGCGGTCCTGGTCGAGCATGACTTCTCTCCCCTGCGGGTCCGAATCCGGAACCATTTATAGCGACGGCGTTCCGGGGTCGGGGTTGGCGACACCCGGAGCGACGCCTAATTTCTCATAGTGAGAATATTTTATCATTTTGGGAAGGATTTGCTCCCCTCACAGCGCTTCGAGGAGACCGGTTCTGGCGTTGAATTCGTCGATCAGCCCGTCGAGTTCCTCGATATGCGCGGGGATGCTCGCCCAGTAGCTGTCGTCGAACCACTGGGCCTGAATCTCCTCGTAGCTCTTCCCCTGCTGTTCGACCCAGGTATAGTACTTGAGGTTGTGGATGCGACGGCGCCCCTGCCAGGTCAATTCTTCCATGGCGTCGGTGGTCTGGCCAAGGAGGTACTGGTGGAAGGCGGCAGTCGCGTCGGCCTCGCCGAAGGGCCCGCGCTCCGCGTCGAGTTCCCGCAGGCGGCTCTGGTACATCTCCATCGAATCGGTGAGGACAGTCATGACCACGTCGGTCGCCCCCAGCCCGTAGTACTTGGCGAACTTGATTGCCGAGAGGAGGTTGGCGACGCCGGAGATTCCGAGGAGCGGGAGTTGGGCGACGAGAGCGTCCGGAACCCCCCGGTCGAGGAGGTACTGGTGGCCGACCGGGGTATTGAAGAGCCGAATCAGCGAGATCGGCCCCTCGTCGTCAACGGCGATGACCAGATCGGTGTTTTTGACGTTATGGACCCAGGGGACGTGCTTGTCGCCGATCCCTTCGATGCGGTGGGAGCCGAAGCCGTTCTCAAGCAACGTCGGGCACTGCAGGGCCTCGCAGGCGGCGATCTTGCTGCCGGGGAAGCGCTTCTTGAGGAAATCGCCGCTGGCGATGGTCCCGGCGGAACCGGTCGTGTAGACCGCGCCGCGGAACACGTCGCCGGGCCGCATCGCCTGCTCGGCGACTTCGGCCATGGCTCGCCCGGTCACCTCATGGTGCCAGAGGTAGTTGCCGAACTCCTCGAACTGATTGAAGATCATCAGCTCCTGGCCGGAATTGCGCAGTTCCCAGCACTTGTCGAAGATCTCCTTGACGTTGCTCTCGCTCCCCGGGGTCTTGATCGTCTCCCCGGCGACCTTGGCGAGCCAGGCAAAGCGCTCCTGGCTCATCCCCTCGGGGAGGATGGCGATCGAATCGCAGCCGAGGAGGTTCGAATCGTAGGCGCCGCCGCGGCAATAGTTGCCTGTGGAGGGCCAGACCGCCTTCTGCCGGGTCGGATCGAACTGGCCGGTCACGAGGCGCGGCACCAGACAGCCGAAGGCGGCGCCGACCTTGTGGGCGCCGGTGGGGAACCACTTGCCGACCGGCGCCAGGATACGGGCCGGCACCCCGGTCAACTCCGGGGGGAACTCGAGGTAGTTGACGCCGCCGAAGCCGCCGCCTCTGACCTGCGGCTGGTTGTGCCAGGTGATGCGGAAGAGGTTGAGGGGATTCAGATCCCACAGCGCAACCTCCTTCAAACCCGCGACAATCGGTTCGGGAATCAGTCGCGGATCGATCTGCTGCTTCAGGGTCGGGATGATGATACGACGCTCGCGGGCCAGCTTAACAGTTCGTTCGAGGGTCGCGGTATCGATGGTCAGGTCGATGCGGGGCATGGCTGCTCCTTGCTGGGGTATGAAGTTCAGCGGTTCCAGGTGGAGACGATCTGGCGCAGGCTGTCGAGATCGGGTGCGATACGATAGGGGCGGCTGCCGGCGCTTGCGACGGCGCGGCTGACGCTGGTCACGTCCTTCAGGCCGCTGCCGGTGTTGACGACGACGATGCGCTCGTCACGGGCCACCAGACCCGTTGCCGCCGCCCGGACCAGGCCGGCATAGGCCGCCGCCCCCGCCGGCTCGGCAAAGACGCCGCAGCCGCGGGCCAGGGCCGGAATCGCGGCGAGAATTTCGTCGTCGCTGACGGTGACGAAGGCGCCGTTGGTCGCCACCACCGCCGCCAACGCCTTGACCCGGTCGCGGGGGAGCCCGGCGCTGATGCTGTCGGCGACGGTGTGGGCCTCGATCGCCGGCTTGCGCAGGACGTCCTCCCCCTTGGCCCAGGCCTCGGCCAGATAGTTGCTCCCCGCCGCCTGCACGCCGATCAGCCGCGGCAGGTGGTCGATCCAGCCGAGGGCGAGGAGGTCCTTGAGCCCTTTGTGGAGGCCGCCGATGATCGAACCGTCGCCGACGCTGACCAGGATGACGTCCGGCGCCTGCCAGGCGAGCTGCTCGCAGATCTCCAGGCTGGCGGTCTTCTTCCCTTCGGTCATGTAGGGATTGTAGCCGGTGTTGCGGTTGTACCAGCCGTAATCTTTCGCCGCCTGCAGGCAGAGATCGAAGGCCTGATCGTAGCTCCCCCGCACCAGCAGGACCGTCGCGCCGTAGGCGAGGAGCTGGGCGATCTTCGCCGGCGGGGCGCTCTCCGGGACGAAGATCACGTTCGGTCGGTTGACGCTGGCGCAGAGCCCGCTCAGAGCCGCGGCGGCGTTGCCGGTGCTGGCGGTGGTGATGATGGCGGCTCCGGCCTCATCGGCCTTGACAACGGCGAGGGCACTCGCACGGTCCTTGAAGGAGGCGGTCGGCTGCCGACTGTCGTCCTTGACCCAGAGGTGCCGCAAACCAAGCGCGGCGCCGAGCCGCGCAGCCGGGTAGAGCGGCGTCCAGCCGACCGCCAGGGGGGGGACGACCGAGGCTGAGCGGATCGGCAGGAGCGGCCGGTAACGCCAGATGCTGAAGTCGCCGGAGGCAAGGAGCGCGGCACGCTTGAAGCTCCGGTCGATCCGGTCATAGTCGTATTGGACGTCAAGGACCCCCTCGTCGCCATGGTCGGGGCAGACGTAGGCGACTTCGTCGGGGCGATAGAGTTTACTGCAGATGACGCAGCGCAAGCCGAGGAGATGTTCCATAGGTAGCTGGGTCCAGACGCAAGAGGTAGGGTGGTCGACTGACTTTGCATTTTTGAAGCCAAGGAATTTGGCAGAGAGTTTGCTGTATCGATCAGAAAGGGGCAAGGGGTCCCGGGGAGAACCACCACAAGGAGTACCATGAAATCGCTTCGCGAACTCTACCGGATCGGCACCGGACCATCGAGCAGCCACACCATGGCGCCAAGGCGCGCCGCGGAGAGCTTTCTCCAGGAGACCCCCGATGCCGCAGCCTACCGGGTCACCCTCTACGGCAGCCTCGCCGCCACCGGTCGCGGCCACCTGACCGATCAGGCCCTCACCGAGGTCTTTGCCGAACGCCCCCTCGAAATCGCCTGGAAACCGCAGGAATTCCTCCCCCTGCACCCCAATGCCCTGCGCTTTGAAGCCCTCGACGCGGCCGGCCGGTCGCTCCGGGACTGGACGGTCTATAGCGTCGGCGGCGGTGCTCTGGTCGATCCGGCCCGACCGGACCAGGGTGGCGATATCTATCCGCTGACGACCATGACGGCGATCCTGCAGCACTGCGATCAAACCGGGGGCTCGCTCTGGGACTATGTCCGGGAGTGCGAAGGGATGGGGCTCGAAGGATTTCTCGATGAGATCTGGCAGATCATGGGGGAGGCAATCGAACGGGGGCTGGCCCGGCAAGGAGCCCTCCCCGGCCCACTGGGTCTGGCCCGCAAGGCCCACTCCCTCTACCGCAAGGCCTCGCTCTTCGGTCCGCATTTTCGGCAGGATGGCATCCTCTGTGCCTACGCCCACGCCGTGGCGGAGGAGAATGCCTGCGGCGGCCGGGTCGCTTCGGCCCCCACCTGCGGGGCCTGCGGGGTCTTGCCGGCGGTCCTGCGCTACCTCGACGAGACCCTCGGCTGCAGCCGGGACGACTTGCGCCGGGCCCTGGCCGTCGCCGGCCTGATCGGCAACCTGGTCAAGGAAAACGCCTCGATCTCCGGGGCCGAGGTCG
>JBBQBQ010000043.1:0-18864 GCA_038317685.1 Desulfuromonadales bacterium
TCCAAACCCGCTGAACCTGTCAAGCCCTTTTCCAAACCATTTTCCAAATCCCCACCGCTTACTTATGAACCCTCGGGACCGTTCAGCGACGAAGCGTGTTTATACCCGAACCCCTCTCCCCCTGTCAAGCCGCTTTTTAAGGCCAGCATCGTCTTTATAAAAGGGCACTGGGAACGGGTCGGCAGGAGGTGGACTATAACCGCGAACGCAACTCACGTCAAGAAGTTTTTCACATAATTCTCAACCGAAAATCACCTTGGCAAAACGCCTCTTGCCGGCCTGAAGAACCACCTCCCCAATCGACTGAATTTCCAGGTCTGGGTTGTTGATCTTCTCGCCATTAAACTTAACTCCACCCTGTTGGACCAGGCGCCGCGCCTCTCCGTTGGAGGCCACCAAACCTGCATCAGCAAGCAAGCGGCAGATCCAGATGGGGCCGCCGGCGGCAAGATGCACCTCCGGGATATCGTCGGGAACCTCTTTCTGTTTGAACTGCTGGATGAAGTCTTCTTCGGCCTGGTGAGCCGCGGCCGAACCGTGGAAACGAGTCACCAATTCCCTAGCCAGTGTTTTTTTGCTCTCCATCGGATGGCGCCCCCCGGATCTGCCGCCGACCCCGTCGCGCACCAACTGCAGGGTGGTCAAGTCGACATCTGAGAGGAGTTCGTAATAGCGAACCATCAGCTCATCGGAAATGCTCATGGTCTTGCCATAAATCTCCCTGGGTGGTTCGGTGATGCCGATATAGTTCCCCAGAGACTTGCTCATCTTGTTGACGCCGTCTAGCCCCTCCAGCAGAGGCATAGTCAGGACACACTGGGGCCGCTGTCCCCACTGCTTCTGAAGTTCGCGGCCGACCAGCAAATTGAATTTCTGGTCGGTCCCTCCCAGTTCGACATCAGCCTGTAACGCCACCGAATCGTACCCCTGGACCAGTGGGTAGAGGAATTCGTGAATGGCGATCGGCAGTTGGCTGGTAAATCGCTTGTGAAAATCGTCCCGTTCGAGCATGCGGGCAACGGTATAGCGAGCGGCCAGCCCGATGAGATCGGCAGCGGACATGGAACCCATCCAGCTGCTGTTGAAGACAACCTTGGTCCGGGCAGGGTCGAGAATCTTGAAGACTTGTTCGCGGTAAGTCTCGGCATTCTGCAATACCTGCTCACGGGTCAGGGCCTTGCGGGTCTCGTTCTTTCCGGTCGGATCGCCGATCATGCCGGTAAAATCCCCGATCAAAAACCAAACCTCGTGACCAAGATCCTGAAACTGCTTGAGTTTCTGGATCAAAACGGTATGCCCAAGGTGCAAGTCAGGAGCGGTGGGATCGAAACCTGCTTTGATCTTGAGAGGCACCCCGCTCTTAACGGCCAGAGAGAGCTTTTCCTCAAGCTCGCTCTCGACCAGAATTTCGACCGCTCCCCGGCGGATCACCGCCATCTGCTCCGCAACCGTTTTCAACATCGCGCCCATTTCCTTCCTGCGAATATCACTCCGGGGTCCTTTGGCTCCTGATTAGTTCTCGAGGATTTCCAGAATCCGCTCCACGGCCAGGGCCTTGCCGCTGGTCTCGTCGATGGTCACCAGCAAACCGCACAGAACCGGAGACTTCTTCGCCACCTCGAACCGCACCGGCAACTGGGTGAGAAATCGTTCGATGGCCAGTTCCTTGCGAATCCCGATCACCGCATCCCGGCTCCCGGTCATGCCGGCATCAGTCAGGTAGGCGGTGCCACCGGAAAGGATTTGTTCGTCCGCCGTTTGAACGTGCGTGTGGGTCCCGACCACGACCGAAACTCGTCCGTCGAGATAATGCCCGAGGGCCATCTTCTCGCTGGTGGCCTCGGCATGAAAATCAACCAGGATCACCGGGGTTTCCCGCCGCAGTTCTTCGATCAGGCCATCTGCTGCCCGAAAGGGGCATTCCAGATTGCTCATGAAGACCCGGCCTTCCAGGTTGATGACGCCGACCTTCCCACCGCCGGCAGTGGTATAAAGGCCGCTCCCGCGACCAGGAAGACCCGGTGGATAATTGGCCGGGCGCAGCAAACGAGGTTCCCGGGAGAGCAGTTCGAGAATATCTCGCTTGTCCCAAATATGGTTCCCGGAGGTGAGGACGTCGACCCCGTAGGCGAAGAGATCCCGGGCGACGTCGGGTGTCAGGCCAAATCCGGCGGCGGCATTTTCACCGTTGGCAACGACCAGATCAGCATTGCATCGGTCGACCAATCGTCCGAGCCGGGCATCAAGGGCCATGCGTCCGGCCCGCCCGACGATGTCACCGATGAAGAGAATATTCAAGAGAGCCTCTGAATTAATGAAAAGCCCGGCCGGCGATGAACATTCCGGGAACTGTTCCTACCCCGACCATCCACCCGCGTCGAGGTGCAAACCTACTTGGCGTACTCAATCGCCCGGGTCTCACGGATGACGTTGACCTTGATCTGCCCCGGATAGGTCATTTCAGCCTCGATCTTCTTGGCGATATCCCTGGCCAGAACATAGGCCTGGGCATCGGAGACCTCTTCACTGGCCACCATAACCCGAATCTCCCGGCCAGCCTGAATGGCGAAACAGTTGGTGCATCCTGGGAAGGAGGTGCCGATGCGTTCCAGGTCGGCTAGGCGCTTGACATAAGTTTCCAGCATTTCTCGCCGCGCCCCAGGCCGGGCGCCCGACAAGGCATCGGCCGCCTGTACCAGAACGGCAAGGATCGATTCGGGTTTTTCGTCTTCGTGATGAGCAGCCAGGGCATGGACGATTTTCGGGGATTCACCGTATTTGCGAGCGATGTCGGCGCCAATCACCGCATGGGAACCCTCGATTTCATGATCGACGGCCTTACCGATATCATGCAGTAAACCGGCGCGCTTGGCCTGTTTGACATTCAGTCCCAGCTCGGAAGCCATGATCCCACACAAAAATGCAACTTCCAGGGAATGGTTGAGGACATTCTGCCCGTAGGAAGTCCGATATTTGAGCCTCCCCAAGAGCTTGATGACCTCCGGGTGAATGCCATGGACACCGACATCGAAGGTGGCCTGCTCGCCAGCCTCACGAATCGCTTCGTCGACCTCCTGCTGGGCTTTGGTCACGAGTTCCTCGATGCGCGCCGGGTGGATGCGGCCATCGGCGATCAGACGCTCCAGGGCAATCCGGGCCACTTCGCGCCGCACCGGGTTGAATCCTGAGATGATGACTGCCTCAGGGGTATCGTCGATAATCAGGTCGATGCCGGTGGCCGCCTCAATGGCGCGGATGTTGCGCCCTTCACGGCCGATAATGCGCCCCTTCATTTCATCGGAGGGGAGCGGCACCACGCTGACGGCCTTTTCGGCAACATAATCACCGGCATAGCGTTGAATCGCCAGCGCCAGAATTTCCTTGGCTTTCTTGTCCGCACTCTCCCGGGCCTCATCCTCGATCTGTTTGATGCGCTTGGCAGCGTCGTGGCGGGCCTCACTTTCCATGGCCAGCATCAACTGCGACTTGGCCTCCTCCGAACTCAACCCGGAGAGTTCCTCCAGGCGAAGGTGCTGGGCGGCGATCAACGCTGCGACTTCCTTCTCCCGTTCCCGGAGACGCTCTTCCTGCTCGGATTGGCTTTTTTCCCGTTTGAAAAGTTCTTCCTCCCGGCTATCAACCTGGGCCGATTTGCGGTCAAGGTTTTCCTCCTTCTGCAACAACCGTTTTTCCTGAGCCTGAATCTCTTTACGCAGTTCCCGGGATTCCCTTTCCCATTCGGCCTTGGCCTCCAAGACGTCATCTTTGGCCTGGATCACCGCTTCCTTGCGCAAAGTCTCAGCTTCCTTGCGGGCAACGACCAAAATCCTGGTGCTTTCCTGTTCTGCCCCCGCCAGGCTTGATTCAGCCAATTTGCGGCGCAGCAGCATTCCTCCGCCGATACCGACGACAAGGGCGACGACTATCAGCACAAGTACGAGTTCTATCTGCAAGGCTCATCCCTCCACTCATGGGGTTGAAATAAGGCGTCCGGCGATCCGCTGCCGGTCGCAATGACTAACGAAAATCGATAGTTCGCACTTCTGTCAGAACCAGGTCCATGCGAACATCATGGATTTCGGCCGGCAACACAGGTAGCAGTTGAAACTCGAAGCAAAGACCGACCAGGCAACGGGGCCTGTTGTGCCCCTGCAAAGCCCTGTCATAGAAACCTTTCCCATAGCCAAGACGATAGCCTTCCCCATCGAAAGCCACCCCCGGAACGACCAGCAGATCGAGTTGCGCGACCTCCAGCGTGACAGATCCCTGGGGCTCGGGAATACCAAACGTTCCGGAGACCAGTTCCCCTTGATCCTCTACGGCGACGAACTCGATCGCCCCGGCCAGGACCCTGGGATAAGCCACCCGCTTGCCATGGGTGCGAGCCACGGCAAACACTTCTTGGGTAAAGACTTCGTTCAGCACCGGGCTGTACAAGGCCAGAGAACCGGCGCTTGAAAATTCAGGCAACTCCAGCAAACGTTGCTGGATGCACAGGCTGTCGGTCAGGCAGGTGTCCACCGAAAGGTGCCGCCGCTGGTGCAAAAGCGCTTGCCGGATAGTGGGTTTGGGCATGGGCAGAGACCCCGCAGTGCCGGGTGATCTCCGTAGGGAAGGCCTTGGATGGGATGGTGACAGGTAGTTCCAGACCGGTCTTTACAAAGCCAACAACTTCAGCAGCCACCTGCTGGTGAAAGGCCCGGGGCAGCCTTGTTCATCAAGACTCCGAGCCTCGGTTGCGGCGGGACGCTCCAGGGGGGGAGATCCGACCGATGACGGCACCTCCGGCCCTTGCGACCGGACTGCCCAGCAGAAAACCTGCATCGACTTTATGCGGAACGTGGTTCATAGAACCGGACCGGAAAGCTCCCGCCGGAGCAGGAGACGTGTACCATCAGCCAATCTATCTGAAGTCTCCTTACAGAGATCTGTTGTCATCTGTTGTCGCATCGACCCTCGCAACAACCGTCAGGCCACCAATCAAGACTCAGCCTGCAGCCGGTACCTGGTCACAGGCGGCCTCCATCCGGCCCAACAACCCGCGTAACCGCTCTTCCGCCTCCCGGTCCCCTTCGACCGGCCCCGACTTCTTCAGTTGGTAGAGTTCACCAGCCACGTTGAGCAGGGTCAGAACAACTGCCGAAAAACTGCTCGAAACTCCTCCGCCCTGCTGAGCCTCGGCGATGCGCCGGTTGACCAAGGCCGCCACTTCCAGGACCTCTTCAGGATCGGTGGTGCTACGCACCGAATATTGCTGACCAAGAATCGTTACCTGAACGCTGTTCTTCAAGACGCTCCCTGCTCCAATCCTTCCAGTTTGGCAAGAATCCGATCAAGTTGGTCGCGAACCTGTTGCCGTTCCTCTCGCAACAAACTACAAGCATCTTGCAGGCGTTGGTTTTCTTCCCCCAACTCCCTGCTCTGGGCGAGGAGTTGGTCGACCCGTTCCTCAAGGAGCAGAATGATTTTCAAATCCACGGGTAAACCTCTCCAGGGTGGAGCCATATTAAAGGAAAAAGAATATTGAAGTCAAGGCTTTTCCTCGCCTGGAAAGAGGGCCTCGACGAACAGATCGGGATCGAAGGGGCGGAGATCTTCGACACCCTCACCGATGCCGACATAACGCACCGGCAAGCCTAATTCTGCGCCGATGGCAACAACAATCCCTCCCTTGGCAGTGCCGTCGAGCTTGGTCAGGGCCAAACCGGTCACCTCTACCGTCTCCTTGAAGAGACGCGCCTGAGAAAGGGCGTTCTGGCCGGTCGTCGCGTCGAGAATCAGGAGCGTTTCGTGAGGGGCTCCGGGAATTTCTCTGGCCAAGACCCTGCGAATCTTCTTAAGCTCCTCCATCAGGTTGACCTTGGTGTGCAACCGCCCGGCCGTATCGAGGATCAGGATGTCTGCCTTGCGGGCCACGGCCGCCTTGGCAGCATCGAAAGCGACGGCGGCCGGATCGGCACCTTCGGTATGGCGTATCACGTCAACGCCGGTGCGTTCCCCCCAGATAGCGAGTTGCTCGGCGGCGGCAGCGCGGAATGTATCTCCGGCACCTAACACCACCTTTTTCCCGGCTGCCGTGAACTGCCGGGCCAGTTTACCAATGGTGGTGGTCTTACCAGCGCCGTTGACCCCCACGACCATGATAACAAACGGCCCGACTCCGTCCAGGCAGAGAGGTGCGGCCTCTTCGCGCAGCCGTTGCCGGATCTCTTCCTTGAGGAGGCTGCGGACCACACCCGGGTCTGCAGTGCTCCCCGGCTTGAGCCGGGATTCCAGGGCGGAGATCAACTCCCGGGTCGTCTTCATGCCGAAATCGGCCGTCACCAAAATCTCTTCTAGCTCCTCAAAGAGTTCCGGGTCAATCCCCCGCCGGGTGCGCAACAACGCATCGAGACGTCCCGCCACCGAAGCTTGCGTCTTGGCCAGACCGGCCCGCATTCGGTCGAATAAGCTGGCCGAAGCTTCGATCGGCGGGGCGGGGCGGGAAACGGGAGCGGCCACCGGCAACGCGAGGGCGGCTTCGGATGCGGGGGTTGCAGGCGATAAGACCTCTTCTACGACGGGAGTTGGCGCCATTGGCGGTGCTTCAGGCGGGATGGGCGCCGGAGCGTTCGGCAACGGCTCCAGCCTTTCGACCGGGGCGGCATCGAGCGGCGGGGATGGTGTTGCGGGCGGTGGCGCTTGCCGCTTGCCCCTCCGCAGCAGGAATGCCACCAACAACAATACGATCAGTGTGACCAAGACAAACCAACCACCCAAGGTGGTAAGCGACATCGATTCCATAATCCTCCGGACTCCTCCACTTTCTATTTTCAGCGAGCCTGACGACTCAGCTGATTTCCGCCCTTAGTCCGACCACGCAACGGCGAGCCTCGAACAGAGCCCGACCAAGTGCGTCGCCACGGTCCAGGGTCAAGACCAGGAAATACTCGCGGGTGACCGGCATGACCACGGTTTGGGAGAGGGCGGTGGCAATCACGATTTCTTCCAGGTCGACCCCTTCCAGACGGGTGACTGCTGCCCGCAAATGTTCTAGGATCACCCCCTTGTGGGCGCCGAGAATCTTCAGCTCGTAATCATCCATTCGTGCCACGTGGTCGACGGCTTCTCCCTCCCAATCGACCAGAATCGCCCCTTGTGCTCCGGGAACGGTCTCGACCAAATGGCTTAATAATCTTTTGATCGGCATATATCCAATCCTAAAACTCGTTGATCCGAACCGAAACCAGTTTGGAAACACCTGGCTCCTCCATGGTCACCCCGTACAGAGTGTCGGCGATTTCCATGGTCCGCTTGTTGTGAGTGATGATAATGAACTGGGAGAGGTTCGACATTTCCCGGACCATTTCGTTGAAACGCCCGATATTGACGTCGTCCAGGGGCGCATCGACCTCGTCCAACATACAGAAAGGCGAGGGTTTGATCAGGAATATCGAGAAGATCAAAGCCACAGCGGTGAGCGCCTTCTCGCCGCCGGAGAGGAGGCTGACATTCTGTAGTTTCTTGCCGGGAGGCTGCACGACAATGTCGATGCCGGTTTCCAGCAGATCCTCCTCGTCAGTCAGGCGCAATTCCGCTTGCCCACCCCGGAACAACCGGGGAAAGACTTCTCGAAACTTGATGTTGACCTGATCGAAGGTTTCGCGGAAGCGAGCGCGGGTAGTACGGTTGATCCGGGCGATGGCCGTCTGCAATCCATTGAGCGACTGGCGCAGGTCTTCCTGTTGGGCGTTCAGAAAATCGTGGCGCGCTTCCAGTTCCTGATATTCCTCGATGGCCATCAGGTTGACTTCCCCAAGTTCGTCGATTTGATGGCGCAGTTCTTCCATCCGCTGCTGGGCATCGGCAGCGTCCAGGGGGGGCTCTGCAATCGGCAGGTCTCCAAGGTCGACCCGGTAACGGTCCAGGATCGCCTGTCGCAGATGCTCGGCCTCCAACTGCATGGCCCGGGTATCAAGTTGCAGTGCCGTCAATTCCTCGCGGCGCTGCTGGACCCTGCCACGCCAGGTCCGGAGTTCCTCTTCCTGCCTGACGATGGCGGCTCCCAAGGCATCGAATCCTTCCCTCAGGCTATCAAGCCCGACCTTATCCCCTTCCCGCCGGTGATAGAGCAGATCAAGTTCAACGCGATCTTTCTCCAGCGTCTCCTTAAGCTGTTGCAGCTCGACCTCTCCCTCGCTTTGACGGGACTTCAGCAAAGCGGTACGCCCGTGCAGATCAGTACGCAACTGGGTCAGCCGGGAAAGACCATGGCGACTCGCTTCTTCCCGCTCGCCGAGACTGACGACCGCCATTTTCAGGGTCGTGACCCCCTCCCTGGCACCCTCGGTCTCCCGCCGCAGCACTTTCAATTCTTCCTGGACGGCCGCCACCCGCTCTTCAGCCGCCCGCTTCCCCGCCTCCCGTTCCGTCCGACCGTGACTGGCGTCTCCCAACTGGCGAAGCAGGTCTTCGTGCTCCTCATGGAGCTGGGCCTCTTCAAGGCTGAGGACCTCGATGCGCTCTTCAAGACGCTCCATTTCCCCTTGCAGCCGCGCCAGGTCTTTTTCACTGTCAACGACCTTGAGTTCCTTGCGGTGGAGGGCGGCCTCGGTCTCCCGAAGCCGGTTTTCCGTTTCCGCCTGTTCCCCGCGCCAAGCGGTACGGTCCTGCTGTAATTCCTCGACCTCCCGGCCAAGAGTTTCGACCTTGCTGGTCAATTCTTTCATTTCGCGTTTCTTGTGCAACAGCCCCTGGTCAAGGACGGTGCGCGTTCCCCCGGTCAATTCACCCCGGTCGGTGAGCACCTCACCGGCCTCGGTCACCAGAGTCGCCCCGGAGGGCAGCCGGACTTCGAAAAAAGGTGTTAAATCCGCCACCAACCAGACGCCATTGAGGAGTCCCGCCAAGCCGCTGGGCACATCCGGCCGCAGGAGAACCAGATCGGCAAGGGGGGTTCCCTCAGGCACTCGGCCCGGCACCGTGGCCGGAAAACCCGGCAGCAGGAAACTACAGCGCCCTTCGTGCTCGCGCAGAAAATCAAGGGCCGCCCCTAGGGTATCGACCTGCGGGGTCAATACTGCCTGCAGACGTTCGCCGAGGACCGCCTCCACCGCCGCCTCCAAGCCAGCCGGCACCTCCATGGCATCGGCCGCGAGCCCTCCGAAACGCGCCCGGAACCCCTCATCTCCAAGGAGCAGTTTTACCCCTCGTCCATAGCCTTCCAGGTTGCGCTCCAATTCCTGCAACGACTCCAGCCGGGAACGAGCGCGATTGTGCTCCTCGCGCCCCACCAGCAACACTGCCTCGTTATCCTCGATTCGCCGCCGCAACAGGTGCAGCGACTCCTGGCAGGCATCCCGTTCAGCCTGTAACTCGACGTGACGCTGGCGGAATCCGCCCAGAGCCAGTTCCAGTGCTTCCCTCCGGCGCCAGACTTCCTCCATCTGTTCGCGAATGTTGAGGGTTTCGGCATGGCTGCGCGCGGTCCGCTGCTCCAGACCTTTGAGGCGTCGTTCAGCATCTTCCTGCTGGGATCCGAGGCGGGTCAGTTCGGTGAGCAGCCGATAAAGGTCGGCACGAACCTCTTCCAGGGCCTGCTGCCGCTCCTGCTCCCGGGTGGTCAGTTCCGCAAGCTCCCTCTCGGCGGAAGCGAGGCGGCGTGTCTCCCGCTCCAGGTCATCGGCCAGAGTGCCGCGGGTGGACTGGAGTTCGGCCTCTTCCCGATCGA
This sequence comes from Desulfuromonadales bacterium, assembly GCA_038317685.1. Lineage (GTDB taxonomy): Bacteria > Desulfobacterota > Desulfuromonadia > Desulfuromonadales > DDH964 > JBBQBQ01. Next base: position 9,710 of record JBBQBQ010000043.1, read on the forward strand.
GGTCGGCCAAGCGGCGGGCCACATCGGCGAGCTCACCCGTCAGCCGTCCTTCCTGCAGGGCATGATTGTCAATCTGGCGGGCGCCGAATTCGATGCGCCCCTCGACCTTCTGCAGAGCACCGGAGAGGTGAAAGACCCGTTCCTGGGCAAGACTGACCTCCTTTTCCCGCGCCGCCTGTTCCAGGCGGGAGGCGGCAATGCCCAACTCCCGCTCCTGCAGCCCGGCCTCTTGAGCCACCAGGTCCTGGTGAATGGTCCCCTCTTTCCCCGTCCCCGATTCCAGCTGGCCTCGCAGCCCCCGAAAACGTTCTCGCGCGAGGTGGGTCTCAAGGCCACGCAGCTCTTCCCGACAGGCACGGAACCGTTCCGCCTTGCGGGCCTGCCGCTTGAGGCTGGCGGTCTGGCGGCGCACCTCGGCGAGGATGTCGCCAAGCCGCAGCAGATTCTGCTTGGTCGCCTCGATCTTGCGCAGGGCTGCCTTTTTCCGCGACTTGTACTTGGTGACTCCGGCCGCCTCTTCGATCAGAAACCGCCGATCTTCCGGTTTGACGCTGAGGATCATGCCGATCTTGCCCTGCTCGATGATCGAGTAGGCACGGGCGCCAATCCCCGTATCCATGAAGAGTTCACTGACATCGAGAAGGCGGCAGGGGGTCTTGTTGATGGCGTATTCACTCTCGCCGTTGCGGAACAGCCGCCGCGTCACCATGATCTCCGCAAAGTCGCGAAAGATCGCGGGGCCGAGGCCGTCTTCATTGGCGAAAATCATGGAGACCTCGGCCAGGCCGAGGGGCTTGCGGGTTTCGCTGCCGCCGAAGATCACGTCTTCCATGGCGCGGCCACGCAGGGTCTTGGCGCTCTGTTCCCCCATCGCCCAGCGGATGGCATCGACGATATTGCTCTTGCCGCAGCCGTTGGGACCGACAATGCCGACAATGCCCTCCTGAAAGTCGAGGGCGACCTTGTCGACAAAGGATTTGAAACCGAGGATTTCAACCCGCTTGATTTTCATTGGAGATGACTGCTGACCGCCTGTCGGAAGAGATCCCCGGGGGAACGGGGTGGGGGGCCATGTTAGCAAGGCCGCCGGAGCATGTAAAGACTTTCGACCCGCCGGTTTCCCCCGGTCCAAGCGAAGTGATGCCCCTTGCCGGAAGGGATGGCCGCGAGTATGATAAGCACCATGATTGAGTGGACAATTGAGGCACATGAAACGGGACTATTCCCGTTGGAATGGCTTTATGCCCGCCTTCCGGCAGCTCCCTCGGGCTACCTGAGGCAGTTGCTGCGGAGCGGTCGCATCCTGAACAACGGCGCCCCCCTCGACCCCCGGACCCGTCTGCGTGAGGGGGACCGGTTGCGGTTGCCCGAGAGCCGGCGATTGCAGGAGTTGACCGCGACCTCCGGGCCTGGCCTGGCCATCCTCTGTGAGACCCGGGAGGCTTTGATCGTCGCCAAACCGGCCGGACTTGCCGTCCACCGGGGCGAAGGCCACGAAGCCGATAATCTCACCGAGCGAGTCCAGACCCTGCTGCGGCTCCGAGGGACATCTTTTCAATGCGCCCCGATTCACCGCCTCGATGCGGAGACCTCCGGACCAGTCCTGTTTGGCAAAGGGCGGGCCGCCATCGCCGCCTTCGGCAAAGTCTTCATGCACCAGCCGGTCACCAAACTCTATCTGGGGCTGGTCGGGGCCGAACTCCCCGCCACCGGGCTGCTGACCAGCACCGTGCCGGTCCGCGGCAGGCCCCGGGAGTCGGCGACCGCCTTCCGCAGTCTCGGGCACGGCGGCGGCTTCTCCTTGGTCGAATTCCGCCTGCTGACCGGCCGCCGCCACCAGATTCGGCGCCAACTGGCGGACAGCGGCCAACCTCTGGCGGGAGACCGCCGCTATGGCGGTCCAACGGCCCCGGGACTGGCGCGGCTGTTTCTTCATTGCAGTCACCTTGAGGTGCCGAATCCCTTCGGGGAAACGGTCCTGATGGCCACTTGCGCTCTTCCCGAGGCGCTGGCGTCGGTATTGCGGCAACTCGGCATCGCCCCCCCGGCCGCCCCGGAGTGCCGGGACATGACTCGACCCGCCTAGGCCGGAAAGGGAATCGGAGTGCGTCGCCACCCACTGTTGTTCACCTTCGGTTGTGCCTTCCTGGTCGGAGTTCTGGTCCTGGCCTATCAGGTCGCCACTTTCGACCTGAACCGTTATCGAGACAATCTTCAAACCCTCCTCAGCGATGCGCTTGGCATGCCGGTCCACCTCGGTGAGGCCCGACTCGGCTTTCGCTACGGACCTACTCTTGATTTCAGTGACATCCAGATCGGCGACCTCAAGGAACAGTCCGGCCGATTGAGCGCCAGCCATGCCGCCTTCCGTCTCTCCATCGCCGAACTGCTGCAGGGAAAGTTGACGGCGCGGGGGCTGCTGATCGAGGATCCGAACCTCGAACTATATCTGGACCCCCCTCCTCGGGCCCCCACCCCTCCGCCCGCCCCTGCAGCAAAGATAGACCCAGAGGTGCTGCACCGCCTTGACCTGCAATCCTGCAGTATCCGCCGGGGGCGCCTGAGAGTGGTCGACCGTCGTACCCCCGGCACGACCCAGATCTGGGCCATGACCAATCTGGACGGGCGCCTCACCAACCTCGCCCCGGGCCGAACCGCGAATTTTCAGTTCAATGGCCTTGTTGAGGGAAAGCAACGGCCGGTGGAGGCCCGGGTCATCGGCGAGGTGGCGTTCGCCGAGCACGCCCCTTTCTGGGGCAACAGCCGTTTCCGGGTTACGGTCAAGGCGCCGAAGCTGCCAGCGGCCTGGTTCCAGGCCGCCCTGCCACTCCCCGCCGGATGGGGGCTGTCCGGGGAGACCGCCATCGTGGCCGAGGTCGACGGCATCCCCATGGAAGGCTTGACGGTCGCGGTGACCGTCGCCGGCCCCAAGTTGCTGTTCAAGTCCCCCGCCCGGCCAGCCCGCCCGCTTTTCAAAGAACTTCGCCTGACCGGCCGCTGGTTTGCAACCGAGGGAGGCAGCCGCCTTGCCCCGCTGGTCCTGACCATTGGCGGCCAAACCCTGACCAGCTCCCTGGACCTTCATCGTTCTCCCGATGGCAAACGCCAGCTGACCCTCTCTCTGGAGGGTGGAAAGTTCCAACTTCACTCCCTGCTTGAATTCCTGCCCGATTCCCCAGGAAGCCCGGCTGGCTACCTGCGGACCCGCCTCAGCGGAGGCCAGATATTCATCGATGCCCTCCGCCTCAAAACGTCCATACCACCCCCCCCCGCCTCCCAATTGGCTGCGGCCCTGACCGCAGATCTTCGTCTCAGCAAACTCGGCATGAATCTTCCGGGGGTTGGACCCATCGAAGATATGAGCTGCCGTCTGCACGTGGCAGACAAAATGGCGACCATCACCGATGGCCGGGGCCGTCTGGGCGGGGAAAACCTCGACTTTGGAGGGACGCTGAACTTTGGAGAAGCGGAACCGAACCTCGCCCTAAGCGTCAACGGGCATCTGGACGGAGCCCGGCTTCAGGCCTTGCTGCCGGCCTCGGCCAACGACCTGACCTTGCAAGGGTCAATCCCCTTTCGAGCCAGCCTCAGCGGCTTTCCGACGACCCTGCGGGGCGATCTCAGGGCCAACCTCGAAGGACTGAAAGCCAGTTTTCGGGACCTGTGGTCCAAGGGCGCAGGGCAGCCTGGAGCGTTGCTGGTCTCCGGCCAGCTACTCGCCGACCGGCTGACCCTGGAACAGGGGAGAATCCAGATCCCTCCTCTCGACTTGAAAATCAACGGCAGCTTTGGATGGAAGGAACCGCACCTTTTCCGTCTGCAACTCGACCTGGAACCTCTCAATCTGCAGCGCGGCAGGCTGGTCTTTCCATTCCTGGAAAAACTCCAGGCATCCGGCGCTTTGGGAGCACACTTTGACCTGGAGGGGCAGAATGGGGAGATTCTGCACCAGAACGGCACTTTCACCGCTGACAAGGCCGGATTTTTTCTCGGTGGCGTCACCGCCGATCTGGCAGATGCCACCGGCCGCATCGTGATCAACGGCCGGAAAGCGGCCTTTGCCAACCTTAGTGCTCGTCTCGGCACCTCACCGGTGACACTCAGCGGCGATTTCAGTGATGTGACGGTCCCCCGCGGCAATCTGCACCTCACCAGCCGATCGATTCTTGCCAGTGAGCTGGTCTTCACCTCGGACCGGACCTATTTGCGGGACATCGACGCCCGATTGCAATTGAGTCCTGAAGGGATCGTCTTCGCGCCGGTCACCACCCGCCTCGACGGTGGCACCCGGGCGGAGGTGCGGGGCGAGGTCCGCAATTTTCGGGACCCGGTCATTTCCCTCACCATCAATTCCAGTTACGGCAATATCGACGAGGTCATCAAACTTTGGGAGACGCCACTGAAAGCTACGTCCCGCCTTCCTGCCCATCCGCGCCGGCATCCGCGCCTGCAGATCGAGGTTCGGACTGAGGCCGGCAGCATCGGCGGCATGGATTTCCAGTCGGCAGAAGGGACGATCACCCTCAAAGACACCCTGCTCGTCATTCACCCCCTGCGGTGTCGAATCGGTCCAGGTTACGCAGTCGGTCAAGTCCTCGTCGACAGCGGTCCCGGCTCTCCGCCGCTGCTCCGCATCTCCGGCCATGTCGAGGACGTCGATGCCGCAGCTGTCCATCAGCAGTTATTGCGCCAGAAGAGTTTGGTCAACGGCTCCCTGCGGGGGGACTTCTACCTGCAGGGACGGGCAGGAAGTGACTTCCTCCCCACGTCCATGGGTGGTTTCAGCGTGGAAATCCGTCAAGGGGTACTTCGCAAATTCAAATCCCTATCCAAGGTCTTTTCTCTGCTCAATGTTTCCCAGATACTGGCCTTGAAACTTCCGGATATGGATCGCGAAGGGATGCCCTTCGAGACCGTAACCGGGACCTTTCACCTCACCCGGGGGATTCTTTCCAGCGAGGATCTGTTCATTGCCAGCAATGCCATGAACCTGTCGCTGATCGGCCAACTCGATCTGAAAAAAGACCAGATCGACGCGGTCCTCGGCGTCAAGCCCCTGGGAACGGTCGACAAGATTGTGACCAATATCCCCCTGGCGGGCTGGGTCCTGACCGGCAAAGAGAAGGCTCTCATCACCGCGCATTTTGTCATCAAGGGTCCGACCACCAATCCTGATGTCGTGCCGGTGCCGATCAGTTCGCTGTCGAAACAGGTCTTCGGCATCTTCCGCCGGGTCCTGGGACTGCCTGGGAAGGTCGTCGAGGATGTGGGAGGTTTGCTGCGGGGAGGGGACTAGGAAGGGCGGGTACCAACATAGACCGTGGCAATGCCGCCGGTCAGGTCGTAAAAGTGCAAATCAGTGAATCCCGCCGCGGTCATCATCCCCATGAACACGTCCCGCTCAGGGAAGGCGAGGACCGAATCGGGAAGATACTGGTAGGCGCTGCGCTGTGAGAGCAGGCCGCCGATCAGCGGCAGTAGCCGGCGAAAGTAAAAGTGATAAAGGGATTTGAAGACCCGGCTGCGGGGGTTGGAAAACTCCAGGATGACAACCCGACCGCCCGGTCGCAGGACCCTGAACATTTCCCCCAGCCCGGCCTCCCGATCAACGACATTGCGAATCCCGAACGCGATCGTCACCCCATCGAAGCTGGCAGCAGGGTGAGGCAGGGCCTCGCAGGGGGCATTGACCAGGAGAATCCTTTCACGATGGACGGAACGGGCAATCTTCTCCAGGCCTTGGACCAGCATCCCCTGGGTGAAGTCGACCCCGACGATCTGCACCGACGCTGGTGTCTGGGCGGCAACTTCCAGGGCGACGTCCCCGGTGCCGGTCGCAACATCCAGCACCCAACCGGCAGCAGGAATCTGCAACTGCCGGACGGCAAAGGTCCGCCAGCGCCGGTCGATCCCCAGGGAAAGGAGCCGGTTGAGCAGATCATAGCGGGGGGCGATGGCGTCGAACATGGCCCGAATGCCCCGCCCTTTGTCGGAAAGCCTGAACATTGGATGATAACTCCCAACTCCGGTCTTGATCAGCGGCGACCAGCGCTGGTTTTTAGCACATCGCCACCTCTCCTGTCAGCAAAAAAGCCTTGACCCTGCCGGCACTCCCGTACGGCTCCCCCCCGAACGGTATCTACGTCCTCCCCCTTCCCCGTCCCAGCTATGATAAAACAATATTTCTTTTACCTCCAGCTGCAATCACGAACATGCCTCAGTGGCAATTTCTCCCAGGGGTTAGACCAGCGGGTCGGGGAATCCAATCCGCAACCACAGGTTACCTCCATTGGTTAATTACATAAATGAATTTATTACATTTAATGCATTTCCCATGCGACCCGCCGAAAAATGATTGACTCTTTTAAAACGCTGTATTACTTTTTCCATGGCCGAACGTGAGCTGGCCCTCGGATGCCGCTGATGGCCGGCGGGGATCGACCACGGATAGTTTCATCGTCCCCAATTCCCTCAACCGACAGCACAGGAGTAACTGGTGACCCTCAGAGGCAGAGATTCCTATTCCATTCAATCGGTAGATCACGCTCTGGACGTTCTCGAAGCCCTTTGTGAAGAAGGAGACGACGTCCGCATTTCCCACCTCAGTGAAAAACTCGGCATGAACAAAACCAGCGTCTTTCGCCTGCTCGCCACCTTTGAAAACCGCGGGTATGTTGAGCGGGAAAAGGGGAGTGGGAAATATCGTCTCGGTCTGTCCGCCTACGAAATCGGGCAGAAATTCCTGTCGCGGATGGGCCTTTTGCGAAAAGCCCGGCCGGTCATGGAACGGTTGGTCAGGGAATGCAACGAAGCTGTCTATCTGGTGGTTCGGCGCGGTGAGGAGGTCCTCTTTCTGGATTTGGTCGATACCCTGCAGCAAGTCAAAATCGTCTCCCTGGCCGGACGCCGTTTTCCGTTGGCGAGCGTGGCGGCCGGGCAAGTCATCCTGGCACTTAGCTCCAGGCTCTCCAAACCGGGCGCCGACCTGGAAGGCGTTTGGTCGGCGGACCTCTCCGCCATCCGCCTGAGGGGATGCGGCAGCGACTGTCACGCCCTGGGTGATGGGGTTGCCAGCCTGGCAGTGCCCCTGCTCGCTCCCGGTGGGGAAATTCCAGGCAGCCTTTGTCTGGTCGGCCCGGAATTCCGGATGTCCCAGGCCCGGGTCGAGAATGATTTTCAGCCTCGATTGTGCGAGGCCGGTGAAATCATCTCGTCAAAGCTCGGTTATCTCGGCCTTTATCTGGGCCGGGATTCAGTTTAGCATCAAGGCTAATCCCGCCCAGTCCGGAAAATGCTCGAAAATCCACCAGATGCCGTTTGATTTCCACTCTGCCTTGTGCAATCTTAAGGAGGCAGGTATCGACCACGTCGGGGAGGCTCCGCGATGACATCCAGAGAACGTGTGCGGATCAACTTTTTCAGGCCATCAACTGCCAACATGAAAGCCGAATTGGGCATTGTCTGGACGATTCTGCTGATTTGGGGATTGCTCAGTTTCGGCATCCCGACTCTGATTTATATCGCCGGTCTCGGCGATCCCTCCGGAAACGGCGAATCCTTTCTTACTCACGCCCGGTTCATCGGTTTTCCCCTTCACTACTGGCTGATCGCCCAGGGCTGCACCATCGGCTACGTGCTGCTGTGCAAGCTCTATTGCGTTCTCTGGGACAAACACATCACCAAAGGTTAACGACCCGCACCAGCCAGACAGGAGGCCATGTCGTCATGCGAAAAGGACTTTGGATATTCGGTCTGTTCTGCGTCACCCTGCTGACGGCGGCGGGGGTGGCTCAAGCTGCGGCTGGAGAGGAGATCTACCAGATTGAGCAGGGCTTCAAACTGATCCCCGCCATCATCATGGTGGCCCTGCTGGGAGTCTACCTCGGGGTCGGGTTCCTCTCCAAGGTGTCGGAAACCTCGGGATACTGGGTCGCGGGCCGGGGGATCGGAAAGTTCGGAAACGGCGCCGCCATCGCCGCCGACTGGATGTCCGCTGCCTCGTTCATGGGAGTGGCCGGTCTGCTCTATCTCAAGGGCTGGTTTGGCCTCGGCTACATCATTGGCTGGACCGGCGGTTATGTTCTGCTCCTTTGCCTGCTCGCGGCCCAAATTCGTCGTTTCGGCAAGTACACCATCCCCGAGTTCCTCGGCGACCGTTACGATTGTCACTCGGTCCGCTTGATCGCCGCCGCAGTCACGGTCATTATTGCCATCACCTACTCCACTGCCCAATTCAAGGGAATCGGACTGATCTGTGGCTGGATCTTCGGCATGAGCTATGCGGCCAGCGTCTTCTTTGCCGCCGGGGTGGTCCTTGCCTACATGTTGATCTCCGGCATGGCCGGCGTCACTCGCAACCAGCAGATCCAATACGTGGTCCTGATCTCCGCCTTCATGATCCCCATCTGGATTCTCATCAAGAAGGCCGGCGGAGCCGGCATCCTCCCTCAGTTGGAGTATGGCAGCATCATCGCGGATATTATGAAGGGGAAGGTCGCTTCCGGAACCCTTTCGGCGGAGGAACTCGCCCAGGTCCGCAACATCTATCTCCCCTGGGGGGCGGGAAGCTTCTACCAGTTCGTAGCCCTGGTCTTCACTCTGATGGTCGGGACCGCCGGGCTGCCGCACATCATGATCCGTTTCTATACCGTCCGTAACGAGGATGTTGCTCGCAAGTCGGTCCTCTGGGGCCTCTTCTTCATCGGCCTGCTTTACTGGTCCTCCCCGGTCTACGCCGCCCTGGGGAAATTCTGGAATCCTCTCGGCGGAAACTCGGTGGCCGACGTCATCATTCTTTCCGCCCCTGAAAAAGCCGGCCTTGGCATTGCCTTCATCGGCTATCTGGCCTCTGGGGCGATGGCCGCCGGCCTCTCAACCGTGGCCGGCCTGCTGGTTGCCGGAGCCTCCGCCATCGCCCATGATTGGTACGCCACCGTCCTCAAACCCGATTGCACCGACCGCCAGGCGCTCTTCGTCGGTCGCATTTTCACCGCCGTCCTCTGCGGGGTGGTGGTCCTCACCGCCCTTAACCCCCCGGCGCTGATCGCCCAGATCGTCGCAATGGCCTTCGCCATCGCCGGCAACACCATCTTCCCGGTGGTGGTCCTCGGCGTCTGGTACGGAAAGGACGCGAAGCCGTATCCAGCAGTTTAAAT
>JBBQBQ010000044.1:0-18803 GCA_038317685.1 Desulfuromonadales bacterium
TCGTCATGACCTGCCTCCTTGGTTGTGGCTCTGGGCCGTAGGGAATTCGTTCTCTACTTTTTAACCCACGTTTGCAAGGATGGCAGGTCTTTTTTTGCTTTTTTAGCTCTGCTTGTCAACTGACAACCATTATGTCTACGATGCCCGGTTACAGGGTCCGCGCGTCGGTGATGACCCCGGTGAGGGCGGTAGCGGCGGCGGTCGCCGGGCTCATGAGGTGGACCATCCCGCCCTTCCCCATGCGACCGTTGAAGTTGCGGTTGCTGGTGGATGCACAGACTTCGCCATCGGAGAGGACCCCGTTGCTCATCCCCAGGCAGGCGCCGCAGGTCGGGTTGGTGACGCAGAAGCCGGCGTCCATGAAAATCTGGATGATCCCTTCGGCCAGGGCGTCGTTGAAGATCTTCGGGGTGGCCGGGGAAACGATCCCCCGAACCGTGGCGGCAATCTGCTTGCCTTTGAGGATCGCCGCCGCCTGCCGCAGGTCCTCGATCCGGCCGTTGGTGCAGGTACCGATATAGACCTGGTCGACCTTGGTCCCGGCCAACTCCCGAGCCGCTTTGACATGGTCGGGCTTGTAGCCGTAGGTCACCTGCGGTTCGAGTCCGGAGACGTCGAAATCGAGGGTCTTTTCAAAGCTGGCATCGTCGTCCGAGTGCCACTTCCAGTAGTCGGCGAGGGCCGCGTCCTTGCTGGCGTAATCGTTCTGGATGAAGGGCCAGAGGTAGTTGACCGTCGTCATATCCGGCAGGCAGATGCCGCAGGTACCGCCGGCCTCGATCGCCATGTTGCAGAGGGTCATGCGCGCTTCCATGCTCATGGCATCGACCACTCCCCCGCGGAACTCGATGACCCGGTCGGTAGCGCCGTTGACCCCGAGTTGGCCGATGACGAAGAGGATGACGTCTTTGGCGTAAACCCCGGCCGGCAGTTTGCCGGTCAGGTTGACGCGGATCGTCGCCGGTTCCCTGAAGGCGCAAACCCCCTTGAGGATCCCGACTTCCAGATCGGTAGTCCCGACTCCGGCGGCGAAGGCGCCGAAGGCCCCGTGGGTGCAGGTGTGGGAATCCCCCATGATGACGGTGAAGCCGGGACGGATGTAGCCCTTCTCGGGGAAGATGGCGTGGCAAACACCGTTGCGGCCGATGTCGAAGAAGTCCTGGATGTCGTGGCGCCGGGCCCAGTCGCGCAGCATCTTGGCCTGCAGGGCGGTCTTGCTGTCTTTGGACGGGGTGACGTGATCGACCACCGCCTTGATCTTGGTCTTGTCGAAGACCCGGTCCTTGCCGCGCCATTCCAGATCGGCGATCGCCACCGGGGTGGTGATCTCATGACAGAGGACTCGATCGAGGTCGAGAACCTTGGCCCCCGGGAATGGCTCATCACGCAGATGCGCCGCAAAAATCTTTTCTGCAATCGTCTTGCCCATGTTCTCTCCTTGGATGGTCAAATATGCCGGGTATCAAAAAGTCCGCCGGCGCCGTTCACAGGTGGACGATGGTCCGTTTGACCACCGTGGCAGCTTTGTTGAGGGCATTGATGTAGGCCTTGGCGCTGGCAACGATGATGTCGTTGTGAGCGCCCTGGCCGATGACTTCGCGGCCCTCATCCTCAAGGCGCACGGTACATTCCCCCTGAGCGTCGGTCCCGCCGGTTATGGCGCCGACGGTGAAACTCAGCAACCGGTACTTGCTCTTGGTGAGTTTCTTGATCGCCTTGAAGGTGGCGTCGACGGGGCCGTCGCCGATGCAGGCGGTCTTCTTCACCTTGCCGTTGACTTCCATCTGCACCGTTGCCGTCGGTGCCGCGAAGGACCCCGAGGCGACGTTCATCTGCAACAGTTTGTAGCGTTCCGGCACACGGATGATTTCGTCGGCCACGATGGCGTCAAGATCCTCGTCGAAGATCTCCTTCTTCTGGTCGGCCAGGGCCTTGAACCGCACGAAGGCCTTTTCATTATCCTCCTTGCCGAGTTCGTAGCCGAGTTCTTTCAACCGCTCGTTGAAGGCATGGCGCCCCGAGTGTTTGCCGAGGACCAGTTTGTTGGTAAGGAGACCGATCGACTCAGGGGTCATGATCTCGTAAGTCGACTTCTCCATCATCACGCCATGCTGATGAATCCCCGCCTCGTGGGCAAAGGCATTGGCGCCGACGACCGCCTTGTTCGGCTGCACCACGATGCCGGTGACGGTCGAGAGGAGTTTGCTCGCCGCATAGATATGCTCAGTAACGACATTGGTCTTGAAGGGCATGACGTCGTACCGGGTGCGTAGCGCCATGACCACCTCTTCCAGGGAGCAGTTGCCGGCCCGTTCACCGATACCGTTGATAGTACACTCGACCTGTTCCGCCCCGGCCTGGACCGCAGCCAGGGAGTTGGCGACGGCCAAGCCCAGGTCGTTGTGGCAATGGACTGAGATGATCGCCCGTTCGATGTTGGGCACATTTTCCTTGAGATAACGGATGATGTTGAAATATTCGGTCGGGATGGTGTAGCCGACGGTGTCCGGGATATTGACCGTGGTGGCGCCGGTGGCGATCACCGCTTCGACGACCCGGGCCAGAAACGGCAGCCGGGTGCGGGTCGCATCCTCGGCGGAGAATTCGACATTGGGGGTGTAACCGGCGGCGCGTTTGACCGCCTTGACCGCCGCTTCAACCACCTGATCTTCGGTCATTTTCAGCTTGTGCTTCATGTGGATGTCGCTGGTGGCGATGAAGGTGTGGATCCTCCCCCGCTCGCCCGCATATTTGAGGGCTTCCCAGGCGCGGTCGATGTCCATGTCGCTGGCCCGCGCCAGACCGGCGATCTGCGGTCCGCGGATGGTCTGGGCGACCTTCTTCACCGCCTCAAAGTCGCCGTCCGAAGCGATCGGAAAACCGGCCTCGATGACATCGACCTTGAGCTTTTCGAGCTGGTGGGCGATGCGCAGTTTTTCCTCGATGTTCATGCTGGCGCCCGGGGACTGCTCGCCGTCGCGCAGGGTGGTATCGAAAATGCGGATAACTTTGTGTTTGCTCATGGGATCTCTCCTTTTCAAGTTGTGGGCTGCTCCCGGCGGGGCGACCGTGGCCGAGGCGACTGCCGGATCTTGACCGGCCACTCTGACTGACAGCAGATGCAGACTAGCTCACTAAGGTCCGATTCCAAGCGACCACCCCCTTTCCTGCGACGTAGGTTGCGAACCTCCCGGTCCGCCGACGGGTTCTCCCGGCAGCAGCGCTGAGGGAGGTGGGCCGGAAATAAAAAAGCTCCCGCCCTTGTACAGGGGCGAAAGCTGCAGCTCCGCGGTACCACCCTGATTCGGCCCCTTGAAAGGGAAGCCCTTGATTGGTCCGTTACGTGGACTGACGGCGGGAACTACTTTGCCCGGAAGGCAGGTTCAAACCCGCAGCTCGGAGGCGAGTTCGGCTTCGTCCTGTACCGGCTCGCAGCGACCGCCGGCTCTCTGGGACAGGGGGGGGAAACCTACTACTCCTCGTCAACGCCTTTGACACATCTGTCGGCTAATAAAACAGGAGCGCCCGCCGATTGTCAAGGCCCTTCCTGAAGAAATACGCCAACCGCACCGATTTTCGTTCCGAACAGACACGGTTTGATGACCCTGAATCTACCACCATCGAGTCATCGCGAGAGCCTACGGCTCTTGGCTCCCCCCCGGTCAGCGCAGGTAGCCGAGAATGGATTCACCGGCGACGGTATAGTCCCCGACCTGAGTGGTCACGTTGGACCCGCGGGGGAAATAGACGTCGACCCGGGATCCGAATCGGATCAAACCATACCGGCAGCCCCGTTCAAGCCGGTCGCCGACCTCCGGATAGGTCACGATGCGGCGGGCAATCAGGCCGGCAATCTGGATGAAGAGGAGTCGGGCGCCCTCCGGAGTCTCGACCAGGAGTCCGGCCTGCTCGTTCTGCAGACTGGCCTTGTCGAGGGACGCATTGAAAAAATCCCCACGGTTATAGAACTTGGAGATCACCGTCCCGCTGACCGGCAAACGATTGACATGGACGTTGAAGACATTCATGAAGATACTGACCTTGATCGCATCTTCATGAAAATAACGGTCTTCAAGGACTTCACCGACGAAAATGATTTTGCCGTCGGCCGGGGCCACCACCGCATCGGTCTCTTCGGGGATGATTCGTTCGGGATTGCGAAAGAAGTAGATGGTGAAAAGGGTCAACGCCAAGCAGAGGACCGTGACAAAGGCCCACCCGAGGAGCGCGAAGACGAGGGTGATGAAAGCGCCAAGGGCGATAAAGGGGTATCCCTCGCTCGCCACGGGCTGACTTTGATTGCGCACCAGGAGAGTCCCTTCCGCAAGGGGGGCAAGATGGGCCGGGAAGCAATGCTTCCCGGCCCTCCATCATGTCAGTTCTTGCTCTTGTCGACGATCTTCTGAATCCAGGGCATCATGCTCCGCAGCTTTTCCCCGACCTGCTCGATGGGGTGGGCAGCGTTGAGGCGGCGCCGGGCGGTCATCTCCGGGTAGTTGCTTTCTCCTTCGAGGATAAAACGCTTGGCGTAGTCACCGGTCTGAATGTTGTTCAGAGCCTCGCGCATCGCCTGCCGGCTCTCGGCGTTGATGACTTTCGGGCCGGTGACGTATTCCCCGTATTCGGCGTTGTTGGAGATGGAATAATTCATGTTCGCGATGCCGCCCTCGTACATGAGGTCGACGATCAGCTTGAGTTCATGCAGACATTCGAAGTAGGCCATTTCGGGAGCGTAGCCGGCCTCGACCAGGGTTTCAAAGCCCGCCTTGACCAACTCCACGGCGCCGCCGCAGAGGACCGCCTGCTCGCCGAACAGGTCGGTTTCAGTCTCGTCCTTGAAGGTCGTCTCAATGATCCCGGTGCGACCGCCACCGATGGCGCTGGCATAGGAAAGGGCCACGTTCTTGGCGTTTCCGGAAGCGTCCTGGAAGATGGCGATCAGATCCGGGATGCCGCCGCCCCGAACGTACTCGGAACGAACCGTATGCCCGGGGGCCTTGGGAGCGATCATGATGACGTCGAGGTCCGCGCGCGGCACGACCTGGTTGTAGTGGATGGCGAACCCGTGGGCGAAAGCCAGAGTGGCGCCCTGCTTCAGATTGGGCTCGACCTCGTCCCGGTAGAGCCGGGACTGGAACTCGTCGGGGGTCAGGATCATCACCAGATCAGCGGCGGCCACCGCCTCGGGGACGTTCTTCACAGTCAGGCCGGAGTTCGTGGCCTTGACCGCCGAGTTCGAGTCGGAGCGCAGGGCGACGGTGACATCGACCCCGGAATCCTTGAGGTTATTGGCGTGAGCATGCCCCTGGGAACCGTAGCCGACGATGGCCACCTTCTTCCCCCTGATAACGGACAGGTCGGCGTCCTTGTCGTAGTAAAGTCTCATTCTTCTGTTTCCTCCTGGTTGCGGAACATAGTCGCTAAATGGGTCAATCTTTATAACATGGGAGTGGACGTCATGCCAAACCCTTTTCGCCGGCCGCCCTCTTCTGCGGGCAGCGGTTCCCGGGCGGGACCGACTTTACTCGGCCCCCTTCCAGCCCTTGCTCCCCCGACCGAGAACCACCGGACCGGAGCGAACCAACTCCTTGATCCCCATCGGCCGCAGCAATTCGATGATGGCATCGTTCTTGGCCGGCGCGCCCGTGATCTCCACGGTATAGGAACGCGAAGTGACGTCGACCACCTTGGCGCGGAAGATATCGACAATCCGCAGCACCTCGGCCCGGGTCTCTTCCTCGGCGGTGACCTTGATCAGCGCCATTTCCCGCTCGATGAATTCCTGGCCGGTGAAGTCAATAACCTTGATGGTATCGATCAGTTTATTGAGCTGTTTGGTGATCTGTTCCAGGATCTGGTCGTCGCCGCGAGTGACGATGGTCATGCGGGAAATCGACGGATCGAGGGTCGGTGCCACCGAGAGACTTTCGATATTGAAACCGCGCCCGGAAAAGAGCCCGACCACCCGGGACAGCACCCCGAACTCATTCTCCACCAGAACTGAAATCGTATGTTTCATCGGAGGAATCTCCTTGGGAAGTTCATTGCCGAAGACTATTTATGGGATCAGCGAGGCCGATGGGAGCGATGGAATCCCTTTGGTCCCTTGAGCCCCCTTCGATCATGCTGTTGCATTCACGAAGCAAGCACCATCTCATTCAAGCCGGCGCCGGCCGGGACCATCGGCAGCACGTTCTCTTCCCGGGCCACTTTGAACTCCATGATCACCGGGCCGGGAGTCGCAAAGGCCTGCTTGATGACCGACTCGACCTCTTCGGGGGTGGTGGCGCGGAAACCGGTGGCCCCGTAGGCCTCGGCAAGCTTGACAAAATCGATGGGGAGTTCCATGCAGGTCTGGCTATAGCGCCGGTCGAAAAAGAGCTGCTGCCACTGGCGGACCATGCCGAGGAAGTTGTTGTTGAGGATGGCGATCTTGACCGGCAGCCGAAACTGCACCAGCGTCGCCAGTTCCTGCGAATTCATCTGAAAGGAGCCGTCGCCGGAGATGTCGATCACCTGTCGCTCGGGGAAGGCCGCCTGGGCACCGAGAGCGGCCGGCAAGCCGTAGCCCATAGTGCCGAGTCCGCCTGAGGTGAGGAAGGTGCGGGGCTGTCGGAATTCGAAAAATTGAGCCGTCCACATCTGGTGTTGGCCGACCTCGGTGGTAATGATCGCATCGCTGTTGGACAATTCCCGCAGCTTTTCGATGACGAACTGGGGTTTGATGACCTTCTCCGAAAGCTGGTAGGCCATCGGATGCTTGGTTTTCCAGCCGGCGATCTCCTCCCGCCACGGTTCGAGGCTGGCAACCAATTCCTTGGCCGCCTCGGCCTGCTCGGCGAGATTGGCGATCATCTTCTGCAGAACGTCCTGGAGATCGCCGACGATCGGCAAATCAACCCGCACATTCTTTTTGATGGAGGTCGGATCGATGTCGACGTGAATGATCTTGGCGTGGGGAGCGAAGGTGGCGATCTTGCCGGTCACCCGATCATCGAAGCGGGCGCCGACGGCAATCAGCAAGTCGGCTTCAGTCATCGCCATATTGGCGAAATAGGTTCCGTGCATCCCCAGCATCCCCAGGCTCAGGGGATGGTTGCGGGGGAAGGAGGACATCGCCATCAGGGTCGTGGTCACCGGCGCCTGGATGGTTTCAGCGAAGCTCAGCAGTTCGGCGCTGGCGTTGGAGAGGGTCACCCCGCCGCCGACGTAGATGACCGGCTTCTTGGCGGCCAGGATCATCTTCACGGCCTTCTCAATCTGACGCACATTACCGGAGTAATTCGGCTTGTAGCCTCGAATCTCCACTGTCTCCGGGTATTCGAACTTGGTGCTCGCCATCTGCACGTCCTTCGGCAGATCGACGAGGACCGGGCCGGGACGACCGGTGCGGGCGATGTAGAAGGCCTGCTTGAGGATCCGCGCCAGGTCCTTGACGTCCTTGACCAGGTAGTTGTGCTTGGTCACCGGACGGGTAATGCCGATAATGTCCGCCTCCTGAAAAGCGTCGTTGCCGATCAGGGGGGTCGGCACCTGTCCGGTTATGATCACCATCGGGATCGAATCCATGTAGGCGGTGGCGATCCCGGTAATGGTGTTGGTCGCCCCCGGTCCGCTGGTGGCGATCGCCACCCCGACCTTGCCGGTCGCCCGCGCATAGCCATCGGCGGCATGGACCGCCGCCTGCTCATGACGAGTCAGGATGTGTTTGATGGGGTAATCCATCAAATCGTTGTAGATATTGATGACGGTTCCCCCGGGGTAGCCGAAGACAGTCTCCACCCCTTCCAGCAACAGACATTCCAGTAAAATCTGAGAACCGGTCTTTTTCACCGAAACCTCCTCCAAACGGTCAATGGTCCATCATCGGATGATCAGGCCTTGGTCACCGCCCCGGTATTGGCGGAAGTCACCATGGCGGCATAACGGGCCAGCCAACCGGTGCGAATCTTCGCTTCAGGGCGCTGCCAGCGAGTTCGCCGCTCGGCAAGAATCGCTTCGCTCACCTGCAGTTCCAGTCGGCGGTTGGGGATGTCGAGAACGATGCTATCACCGTTCTCCACCAGGGCAATGGGCCCGCCTTCCGCCGCCTCCGGAGAGATATGGCCGATACAGGGTCCGCGGGTCCCGCCGGAGAAACGGCCATCGGTGATCAGCGCCACGCTGTCGCCGAGGCCGAGCCCCATCAAAGTGGCGGTCGGCGCCAGCATCTCCCGCATGCCGGGACCGCCCTTCGGGCCTTCGTAGCGGATCACCACCACGTCACCGGCGACGATCATGCCGTCCATCAGCGCCTGCATCGCCCCTTCCTCGGAATCGAAGCAGACCGCCCGGCCGGTGAAGTTCATCATCTGCTCCGACACCCCGGACTGTTTGACGACCGCGCCATCCGGTGCGAGGTTGCCGAAGAGAATGGCGATGCCCCCTTCCGGCCGGATCGGCGCGGAGATCGGATGCACCACTTCTTCATCGACCTTTTCGACACTTGCCACAATCTGGTGCACCGTAGGGCCGGTCAAGGTCGGGTTGTCGAGGATGCGATCCCGCAACTGGTAAAGGACGGCCGACACCCCGCCGGCGGCATCGAGGTCTTCCATGAAGTACTTGCCGCCGGGGTTCATGGACGCGAGTTGAGGGGTGGTCCGGCCGAGTTGGTCGAAGAGCTCCAGCGGCAGATCGACTCCAGCTTCCCGGGCCAGAGCCAGCAGATGGAGGACGGTATTGGAGGAGCCACCCAGGGCCAGATCGACGCGGATGGCATTTTCGAAGGCGGCCCGGGTCAATATCTGACGGGGAGTGATGTTGTCCCGAACCAGTTCGACGATCCGCTCTCCCGAGGCAAAGGCGATGCGTCTTTTCAGGGAAGAGACGGCCAGCGCGGTGCCACAACGCACCAGGCTCATTCCCAGCGTCTCGGTGAGGATCGCCATGGTGTTGGCGGTAAAGAGCCCTTGGCAGGAGCCGGCGGTCGGGCAGGCTTGGTCCTCACACAGCTGTAGTTCTTTGGCGTCGATCACCCCGGCCTTGTAGCGGGCCATGGCTTCGAAGGTATCGGTGACGAAGGAGAACCGCCGGCCTTCCTCGCCGCGTCCGGCCAACATCGGACCGGCGGTGACGACGATGCAGGGGATATCGAGACGTGCCGCGGCCATCAGCATCCCCGGCGTGATCTTGTCGCAGTTGGTGAGGAGCACCAACCCGTCAAGGCGGTGCGCCTCGGCGACGGACTCGATCATGTCGGCGATCAGTTCCCGGGTCGGCAGGGAGTAGTGCATCCCTTTATGGCCCATGGCGATGCCGTCGCAGACCCCGGGGATCCCGAAGAAAAAGGAGTAGCCGCCCCCGGTATGGACACCCTTCTCAATAAAGCGTTCCAGGTCCCGCATTCCGGTATGGCCGGGGATGAGATCGGTGAAGGAGGTGGCGACGCCGATGAACGGGCGTCCCATCTGTTCGCGGGGGAGTCCGGTCCCCATCAACAGGGCACGATGAGGGGTGCGCTCGAACCCCTGGGTGATGGCGTCGCTGCGTTTACTCATGACTCGATGTCATCCTTGCGGCAAGAGAATAAAGAGACAGGGGCCTTGCAGGCCCCTGTCCGGAAACCTAAGCTTCACTATTCGATCTGAGCCCATCGGCAGAGGTCGAAGCGGGCAGAGACAGGAAAGGGTTCAGACCTGAGCCCGAACCCCCGATCCCGCAACCACCGCTTCGTTTTAGTGGCGGTAATTGCTGAGTATTCGCTCCATTTCGTCCTTGCCGGCCAGCTTCAGTTTCTGCACCTTCTTCTTTTCAAGTTCTTCTTCGGGGGTCAGGAAAGGACGGTCTTCGAATTGCCTGAGTTCCTTCTCCAGTAGCCGGTGTTCCTCGAACAGCAAGCGGAAGCGGGCGTTGTTGTCAAACAACTCCTGAACCAGAGTCTGATCCTTTTCCTCCATCGAGCACCTCCTGGGCATAAGTTGGCAAGTAGCAAAAAACGTGATTTTAAAATAGCGAAAGGGGGGGGGCTTGTCAACTGTCTAGAAGGGCTTCCCGATCCTTGGCAGCCCATTGAATTTCGGCTTCGCTGGCCCGGATATAGACCGGCAACAACTCCCGCGGAGCGACGCCATGCCCGGCCTGAAAAGCCGCCAGGGCCAAGGGAGCGGCGCTGCCGGCTCTCAGCACATGGCAGACCCAGGGGGCGAAGTGCGCCCGGGGGCCAAGGCGCTCCTCAATCAGAGTCCGGTAAGCCACCGCTCCGTCACCAAGAAAAAGGACATCTCCGTTGAATTCGTCGAGAAGCCGGCCAGGGGGGATGACCCGCTCGGGGGCAACGGGACGAGGCTCCCCTTCCTGCCACTGAAAGAGGCCGGCATAGACTTCCTGCTTGCGGGCATCAAGCAGGACGCAGACCGGCAGGGAGGTGCAGGGGACCTGGCAGGCCAGGGCTTGCAGCGAAGAGACGCCGATGAGCGGTTTTCCGACGGCCAGGGCCAAGCCCTTGGCCGTCGCCACCCCGACCCGCAGCCCGGTGAAGGCTCCGGGGCCGACGACCACGGCAATGGCATCGAGCCCGGCCAGGGCCGTTCCGGTATCGTCCAGCAGCTGCTTGATAACCGGCAGCAACCGGTCCGAGTGGGTGCTTTTCAGGTTCAGGAGCAATTCTCCGACGAGCGACTCGCCAAAAGTCAGCGCCACGCTGCCGGCACCGGTGGCGGTGTTGATCAGCAGCAGCCGGGGACCCATCACTGCCCTCCGAACAGGAGCCGCATGATGTCGTTGTAGAAAGCCAGAACCATCAGCATGATCAGCATCACCAGCCCGATCTGCTGGGCGATTTCCCGGGCCCGCAGGGAGAGGGGCCGGCGCACCACCGCTTCGATGAGATTGAAGAAGAGATGACCCCCGTCGAGAATCGGTATCGGAAAAAGATTGAGGATGCCGAGCTGGATGCTGAGAAAGGCCAGGACTGAAAGAATGCTGGAGAAGTCGGTCTGGGCGGCCTGTCCGGCGATCTGCACCACAGTGATCGGCCCGCCGATGTTCTTGGCCGAAACGTGGCCGGCAAAGAGCTTCTGGATGAATACCAGGGTCAGCTGGATCAGCTCGACCGAGCGTTTGGCCCCCGCCTGAATGGATGCAACGGGACCGAATCGTTTGAAGGCCATTTCCTGCTGGGGCGCGATCCCGATCAGGTAATCATCACCGTTCCCTTCCTCATGGATCGGCTTGATGGTTACCTCCAGAGGCTGACCGGCCCGTTCCAGATGGAAGGTCTGGGGCTCCCCTTTCCCCTGTTGGATGATCCGCTTCAGATCGTACCAGGAGGAAACGGGCGTTTCGTCGATGGCGATGATCCGATCCCCGATCTTGACTCCACCCAGTTCGGCGGGCATGCCGGGCGCCAGTCCACCGACGTCCGCCGCCTGGACCGGAAAGAGGCCGATGGACCCAAGCCCTTCCAGCCCGCCATTGGCCGGGGTCAGGTGCAGCTGCACCGCCTCGCTACCGCGCTGGACGGTGACATTCAGGGGACTTCCGGCCTGGGCGACCAGACCCATATTGGCATCAGTCCAACTGCCCACCGCCTCACCGTTGAGGGCAGTCAGGCAGTCCCCCGGCAAGAATCCGGCCCGCCCGCCGTCCGAATCAGCGGCAACAAAGCCGAGGCAGGCCGGCCGGTCGAGAAAGGCCGGGAGATTGACCCCGACCAGATAGGCCAGGGGCAGGATCAGAAAGGGGAAGATCAGGTTCATCAACGGCCCCGCGGCGATGATTGCGGTTCGCTGCAGGACCGGTTTGGCGGCAAAGGATCGTGCCTTATCCTCGGCACTGAGCTCCGCCGACTCCCCCTCTTCACCGCCACCTTCACCAAGCATTTGTACGTAGCCGCCCAAGGGGACGGCGCAGATGAGGTACTCGGTCTCCCCCCATTGTTTGGAAAGGAGTTTGGGCCCGAAACCGAGAGAAAATTTCAAGACCTTCACCCCGGACCACTTGGCGACACAGAAGTGGCCGAACTCATGGATGAAGACCAGGACGCCGAGCATGACGATCCCGGCGATAATGGTGATCATGATTCCTCCGCTTAGCAGGATTGGGCGATGATTCGCCGCGCTTCATCCCGGGCCCAGAGATCGGCGCGGAGCACCTCGTCGAGGTGCCTTAAGGGTGCCACCGAATGGCGGTCGAGGGTGCCGTGAATGATCGCCGGGATATCGAGAAACTTGATGGTGCCGGCCAGAAAGGCCTCCACCGCCACTTCATTGGCGGCGTTCAGGACCGCCGGAGCACTCCCGCCGGCGGCCAGGGCGGCATAAGCCAACTCCAGGCAGGCAAAACGTCCCGGCTCGGGACGTTCGAAGGTCAGTTGCCCCAAGGCGCAAAGATCGAGAGGGGGGAGTCCCAGGGGCAGGCGCTCGGGATAAGAAAGGGCGTAGGCGATCGGCGTCTTCATGTCGGGGATGCCGAGCTGGGCAATGACCGAACCGTCCTGGTATTCGACCATCGAATGGACGATGGACTGCGGATGGATGTGGACGTCGATCCGTTCCCCCGGCAGATCGAAGAGCCAGCGCGCCTCAATGACCTCCAGCCCTTTGTTCATCATGGTTGCCGAATCGATGGTGATTTTGCGCCCCATCTGCCAATTGGGATGGGCCAGGGCGTCATCGACAGTGACCTGGGCCAACTCCGACAGCCGCCGGGTCCGGAACGGCCCCCCCGATGCGGTCAGGATCAGTCGCCGGACCTCAAGACGGTTGTGGCCCTGCAGCGATTGGAAGATCGCCGAGTGTTCACTATCGACGGGAAAGAGCCGCACCCCCCGCCGCGCCACCGCCTCCAGCACCAGGGGACCGGCTGTGACCAGGGTCTCCTTATTGGCCAGCGCCACATCCTTGCCGGCTTCGATAGCGGCAATGGTCGGGACCAGGCCGGCAGCGCCGACGATGGCCGAAACCACCATGTCAGCCTCGCCCTCGGTGGCGCAGGCGATCAGGCCCTCGATGCCGAAAAGGATTTCCGGGGAATCGGTTCCCAGTTCCAGGCGCAGCTTAGCGGCATCGCCGGCGGTCATGACGGCCACCCGTTGCGGCCGGAAGCGCCGGATCTGTTCGGCCAGTCGCGTCAGGTTGTGGCCACCGGTCAGCGCCGTCACCCGAAACCGCTCGGGATAAGCGGCGACGATTTCCAGGGTACTGACGCCGATCGAACCGGTGGCACCGAGAACGGATAACCTTTTCATGACGGTCCTCGGTGGTGGTCAGGGCCCAAAACGAAGCAGGGCATAGTAGAAGGCCGGAGGAAAAACGAAGAGCAGACTGTCGAGCCGGTCAAGGAGACCGCCGTGCCCGGGGATGATGATCCCGGAATCCTTGACGTTGAAACTGCGCTTGAGCATCGACTCGAAGAGATCCCCCAACTGCCCGACCCCTCCGAGCACGATCCCCAGAACGACCGCATCGGGAATCGTCAAGGCGGGAAGCAGCCAGGCTTTGGCAAGGAAGGCCCCAGCCAGGCTTCCGAGAAGACCGCCGATGGCCCCCTCGACGCTCTTTTTGGGGCTGATGGCCGGGTAAAGTTTTCGTTTGCCGAGGGTAATCCCGCTGAAATAGGCACACGAGTCACCCATCATGACTACCAGCATGACCAGGAAGACCCATTCCCGGCCATACGGCAATCCTCTCAGCAGCAGCAGATGGGAAAGCAGGAAGGGGACATAGAGGAGACCGAGGAGCACCAGTCCGAACTGCGGGGCAACGGTCTCCAGATTCCGGTAACGCAGCAGGAAGAGGATAGCGAGCAGAATTACGCTGATGGCCAATGCCGCCAAGCCCCAAGGATGGGGCGCCAGCGCCAGCAGCGGCACCAGTGCCGCGCCGACGGCCACCGCCGCGGTCCGCTCCAAACGACGTCCCGACGGCAAGCTCATGGCGTAGAATTCATGCAGGGCGCCGCCGCCCACCACCGCCAGCAGGGCCGCGAACCACCCCGTTCCGACTTGCCAGATGAACCAGATCAGGAGCGGAAGGAGAATCAGCCCGGTCAGGATGCGCTGTCTAATGGCGTCCCTCCCTGGAAGGATTTGAACCCGGTTTTCGCTGGGCTCCGGTCAGGCCGAAACGTCGCTGGCGACGGCCGAATTCGGCAACAGCCTGCTGCAGTTCAGCCGCTGAAAAGTCCGGCCATAAGGTTTCGGTAAAGAAGAGTTCGGTGTAGGCCAGCTGCCAAGGGAGAAAATTGCTGATGCGCATCTCCCCGCTGGTGCGAATCAACAGGTCGGGATCGGGGAGTCCGGCGGTATCGAGACCGGCGGCAAAATCCTCTTCTTCGATTGCTTCCGGCGCCAACTCTCCGGCAGCGACGGCTGCAGCCAGACGCCGCGCCGCTCGCAAGATTTCGTTACGCCCACCGTAGGAAAGAGCCAAGGTCAGGACCATAGCTTGGTTATTCTCGGTCCGGGCGACCGCATCGGCCAACACCTTTTGTATTTCACGGGGGAGGCGCTCCACCTCGCCGATGACCTTGAGGCGAACACCTCGTTCGAGCATCGTCACCAGGGTGCTGCGCATATAGAGGCTGAGAAGCCCCATCAAGGCGCTGACCTCGTCCCGGGGACGGCCCCAGTTCTCGGAGCTGAAGGCATAGAGGGTCAGGTAGCCGATCCCCAGATTCCGGCAGGTATCGATGATCTTCTGCACCACCTCGACTCCGCGCTGGTGGCCGACGACCCGCGGCAGATGACGCTTCTCGGCCCAACGGCCGTTGCCGTCCATGATGATCGCAATGTGTTGGGGAAGGCGCATGAGCGGGTCTCACTGGCGCTGGCGGCAGGCCTTCATTGGTATCATGAAACGACCAGTCAGGCAAGGGGAGTGAGGAGCGGAAAGTAGAGGGGACGAGCCGGAAAAGCAAGGGGCGCCGCGCGGGCGGCGCCCCTCTGGCAATTATGCGTTGATGGCGCTGACCGGGCAGCTGTCGACGCAGGCCTGGCATTCGGTGCAGTCGCCGCTGATGGCATACTTGTCGCCGGCTTCGATGATCGCCCCGACCGGACAGGTATCGACGCAGGTGCCGCAAGCGATGCAATCTTCGGTAATTTTCATAGTCATGGGTGTATCCTCCTCGTGGGTTTGGTGGAGTCCGACGTCAAGTCTAGATCTCCATGATTTCCTTCTCTTTATGGGCCACTACCTCATCGGCCTTCTTCACGTACTGGTCGGTGAGGTCTTGCACTTCCTTTTCGCCGCGCTTCAGGTCGTCTTCCGAAATCGCCTTGTCTTTCTCGAGTTTTTTCAGCGCCTCGTTGCCGTCGCGTCGGGCATTGCGCAGGGCGATCCTGGCCTCTTCCCCCATCTTTTTGGTCGACTTGACCATCTCCTTGCGACGTTCCTCGGTGAGCGCGGGGATCGCCAGCCGGATCAGAACCCCGTCGGAGGTCGGGTTGAGTCCCAAATCGGATTTGAGGATCGCCCTTTCGATATCGGAGAGGAGCTTCTTCTCCCAGGGCTGGATGGTGATCAGCCTCGGTTCGGGGACGGTCAGGGTGGCGACCTGACTGAGCGGGGTCGGCGTCCCGTAGTAGTCGATACGAATCTCATCGAGGAGCGTCACTGAGGCCCGGCCGGTCCGCACCCGCGAGAAATCTTTCTTCAGAGCCTCGATGGCCTTCTCCATGGCCGCGCGGGTCTTGTCGATAACCTCCTTCGACATGGTCTAGTCTCCTTTCACGATGGTCCCGATCCCTTCCCCCAGCACCACTTTTTTGATGTTGCCGCGGCAAGTGAGGTTGAAGACCACGATGGGAAGGTTGTTGTCCATGCACAGCGACGTGGCGGTGGCATCCATCACCCGGAGGTTCTTCTTGAGGACGTCCAGGTAGGTCAGTTGCGGGTACTTGACGGCGTTTTTGTCCTTGTTCGGATCGGCGCTGTAGACACCATCGACCTTGGTCGCTTTGAGGATGACGTCGGCGTTGATCTCCATGGCCCGCAGGCTGGCGGCGGTATCGGTCGTGAAGTAGGGGTTGCCGGTCCCGGCGCCGAAGATCACGACCCGTCCTTTTTCCAGATGGCGAACCGCGCGGCGGCGGATGTACGGCTCCGCCACTTCCTGCATTTCGATCGCCGATTGAACCCGCGTCACCACCCCGACCTTCTCCAGGGCGTCCTGCATCGCCAGGCTGTTCATGACCGTGGCGAGCATCCCCATGTAGTCGGCACTGGCCCGATCCATGCCTCGGGACGCGGCGGCCACTCCGCGGAAGATATTGCCGCCGCCGATGACCAAGGCCACCTGGACGCCAAGATCGATCACCTCACGGACCTCAGCGGCGATGCCGGCAATGACCACAGGGTCGATGCCGTACCCTTGAGTGCCGGCCAGCGCTTCGCCGGAGAGCTTGAGCAGAATCCGGCTATAAACCGGTTGTTCACCAGCCATGGCAGCCCCCAGAGACTTACTTGGTGAGCGATGCAACTTCCGCGGCGAAATCGTCTTCCTTCTTCTCCAGTCCTTCACCGAGCTGGAAGCGCACGAAGCGATTCAGACTCACCGGACTGCCGACTTCCTTGGCAAGGGCTTCGACAACCTTGCCGACCTTCAGGTCGGGGTCGATGACGTAGGCCTGCTCCAGCAGACAGACCTCGCCGAAAAACTTGTTGACCTGACCTTCAAGGATCTTTTCAATGATCGCCTCGGGCTTGCCGCTGTCCTTGGCCTTGGCGCGCATGATCTCTTTTTCCTTTTCAATCACGGCGGACGGGACCTCCTGGCGATTGAGATACTGCGGACTGGCGGCGGCGACATGCATCGCCAACTGCCTGGCCAGCGTCGCAACCCGACCGTCATTCCCCAGAGGGGTGCCGAGTTCGACGAGGACACCGATCTTGCCGCCCCCGTGGACATAGGAGGCGACGCAGCCGGTGGCGACCTCGAAGCGGGCAAACCGCCGGACATTCATATTCTCGCCGATGGTGGCAATCTGGTGGGTCAACTCCTCTGCAACGTTGCGGTTGCCGCCGGGGAAGGTGACCGACTTGAGAACTTCGACATCGGCCGGGGCCTTCTCCAGAACCGCCTCGGCAACGCCGGCGGCGAACTTCTGAAAGCCCTCATTCTTGGCGACGAAGTCGGTTTCCGAGTTGACCTCCACGATGACGCCCCGGTTCCCTGCCCCGGCCGCGACGATCATGCCCTCGGCCGCGACCCGCCCCGATTTCTTGGCGGCGGCGGAGAGTCCCTTTTTGCGCAGGATATCGACGGCATCTTCCATGTTGCCGTCGGCCTCGCCCAGTGCTTTCTTGCAATCCATCATCCCGGCGCCGGTTTTGGCACGCAGGTCAGCGACCATCGATGCGGTAATATTCGCCACGATTTTCCTCCTCAAAGGTTGCTTCCGAATATCTGGATGCGGGAAGGACTCCCGCCGGTTATCATGGTGACGGTGCCGCCGTCGGACGGTCGTCAAAAGGGCGGCCCTATTGGGGCGGCCGCCCTCGAATCACGATCAGTCCGGGACTTCAGGCCTCGGCGGCCGTTTCGTCGCCGACGACTTCGGGTGCAGCCACTTGGGGTGCAGCCACCTCGGGTGCAGCCACTTGGGGTGCAGTCACTTCGGGTGCAGCCACCTCGACCTCGGGTTCTCCGCCTTCGGCATCGGTGCGCAATCCTGTTTCGCGGGCTTGAGCCCCTTCGATGCAAGCGTCAGCAATGCGGGAAGTGAAGAGCCGGATGGCGCGGATGGCATCGTCGTTACCGGGGATGATGAAATCGATTTCATCGGGATCGCAGTTGGTATCGACCACGGCCACCACCGGCACCCCCAGCTTCCGGGATTCCTTGACGGCAATTGCTTCCTTTTTGGGGTCGATGATGAAGACCGCTCCCGGCATCTTGGTCATCATTTTGATGCCACCGAGGGTCTTCTCCAGCTTGGCCTTTTCCCGCTCCAGCTGCAGGGCTTCCTTCTTGGTGATGAGCTGGTAGGTGCCATCCTGGGCCATGATTTCAATCTTCTTCAGCCGATCGATGCTCCCCTTGATGGTGCTGAAGTTGGTGAGCATGCCGCCCAGCCAGCGATTGTTGACAAAAAACTGACCGGCCCGCACCGCCTCTTCAGCAATGGCTTCATGAGCCTGTTTCTTGGTGCCGACGAAGAGGACTTTGTCACCCTTTTCGACGGTCTCCTTGATAAAAGAGTAGGCGGTTTTGAAATAGCGGACCGTCTTCTGCAGATCGATAATGTAGATGCCGTTGCGTGCCCCGAAAATGTAGGGCTTCATCTTCGGATTCCAGCGCTTGGTCTGATGGCCGAAGTGAACCCCGGCTTCTAGCAGTTGTTTCATCGTAATCTGGGACATGGTTTATTCCTTCTCCTGGTGCGGTTGGTGTCCTCCGCTCCGGCATTGACGGCTCGTGACCCCGCCACTGTGGCAGAGCACCGCACGAACGCCAGCCGGGCGTGCGAGATTGGGTAACGCGTGTCTATACCACGCCTCCAACCGCTTGGCAAGGGGAAAAGCCGGCGAATCCAGTTTACAACCGCGCGCTTCCATACTAACATGCCCGGCCATGTCAACACTCCGCATTCATCGTTACCTCATTCGGGAAATCACCGTCCCCGCGATCCTTGGGTTGCTCATTTTCACCTTCGTTCTCTTGGTGGGACGCCTCCTCAAGCTTGCCGAGTTGGTCCTCAATAAGGGAGTTCCCCTGAAGCAGGTGGCGATCCTCTTTGCTTATCTGCTGCCGACTTTCCTGATCATCACCATCCCCCTCGGCTTCTTGCTCGGCGTCCTGCTCGGATTCACCCGACTCTC
>JBBQBQ010000045.1:0-18535 GCA_038317685.1 Desulfuromonadales bacterium
GGCTACGCCGGTCCGGCACTCAGACTGGCGGCATAATCATGAAGGCTTTCCACCTTATTCCCGCTGCCGACCTGTCCGAACATCGGTGCCAGCTCTGCCGACCAGATCACCGACTTCCATCTGCCCAAGGCGCAAGGCCACGTAACGGCGCCCGATCTCCCTACAGATCTGAACCACCCCGGCGGTCTTTCCGACCCCTCGGTGCCCGACAAGGCAGGGAGTTAAATCGGTCTTGGTGAGAATTTCCCGCACCACCTGTTTCATTTGTTCGACGTTCATTGCTCACACTGTCCTGATTCTGAATGATTGCTTTACGGGTCAGGAATTGTAGACTATCGCGAAAAACTCCTCAAGTCTACCCGCACCTTGCCAGGTCGATTCATATAAAAAAGGCCGGAGAGAATACTCTCCGGCCTTGAAGTTCTGTTTAAAACGGCCTTCCGCCGTTGCTATCCCAAGAAGAGGTTGTGGTTGCGGGCCCGGTTGGCAAGTATGGTGGGATCAACAACTTCCCCACAGGCGCAACACTTCCACGCATTGAAGGAACGAACAAAATCGTAATACTTTTCTGCGTACATCCTTCCTCTGCATTTGGGACATTTCATGATGTTACCCCCTTGTACATGAGTAAATACGGCTTGCGTTGACTGGTGCAGATAGACATCTACACAAGCCGTGCCAGCTTCAGGGAGAAGGGGATAAAAAGACTCAGCAATTCAGGATGAAAAATTTTTTCCGTCTATTTTTCAAGGAGTTTCAGGGGCCAATGAAAAACCAAAAAAATCTCGCCAGGCGGCGATACGCTTCGGGCCAACCCCTTTGACCCGCTGCAGGCCTTCCAGGGAGCGAAAATCGCCATATTTTTGACGGTCAAGTTCAATCTGTCGGGCCAGCGCGGGTCCGGCCCCGGGCAATACCTCCCAATCCTTGACCACCATCCGGTCCGGGTGGAGAGGGATCGCTAGCGCGAGACGTTGTCCCGCTGGCATCCAAAAAGGCATAATGTCAGTGATTACGGACTTTTTTAGGACAAGGTCAAAGCCTTGGCCGGGGATCAGAAAAACATCGAGACAAGGGCTGGCGGCAAGATCCGGCGCCAGCGGAAGGTCCGTCAATCGGATGACGCTTCTGAGGGTCTCGCCGTCAGAAATTTGATGCACCCCGGGCTGGGGGAAACCATCACCTAGAAATATCGGCATGAGGAGGGGGAAAACAGCTGGAGCCGGTCGCGCTTCGCGGGGGCGAAACAGCGGCCGGCTCCACTCCACGCCCAGCCAGGCGAGGAGAGCGATCACCAGCAGGGTCGTCCCTGCCTGGTATCTCACGCCTGACCGGTCTCCTCCTGGTCTTTGACCAGCTTGAACAGCAGAGCATCAACCAAAGCATGGTAGGACGCATCGATGATATTGTCGGAGACGCCGACGGTCCCCCAACGGGAGGTCTTATCCCCCGATTCGATCAGCACCCGGGTGACGGAAGCCGTCCCTTTGCCAGCCGGCAGCACCCGCACTTTATAATCAAGTAACTTCATTTCCTTGAGTTGCGGATAGAAGTTTTCAAGAGCCTTGCGTAAGGCATGATCAAGAGCGTTGACGGGACCGTTGCCTTCCGCCGCGGTATGTTCGATCCTGCCGCCGACCTTGACCTGTACCGTTGCTTCGGAAGAGGGTTTTTCATCTTCGTGGCGTTTGGTATCGATGACCCGGAAACCGATAACGGAAAAGTAGTGGCGAAGGGTCCCGAGGGCTTTGCGCATCAGCAGTTCGAAGGAGGCTTCAGCCCCTTCGAACTGGTAGCCCTTGTTCTCCATCTCCTTGATTTCCTCAAGGATTTCGAGGGTCACCGGATCTTTGCTGTCAAGATTAATGTGGTATTCTTCGGCTTTGACCAGAATATTGGAGCGGCCGGAGAGATCGGAAACCAGGACCCGGGTCACATTGCCAACCCGTTCCGGACGGATGTGCTCATAGGTCTCCGGATGGCGCTGGATAGCCGAGACATGAACCCCGCCTTTGTGAGCGAAGGCCGAATTGCCGACATAGGCCTGATGCTTGTCCGGAACCAGATTGGCCAATTCGTAGACAAATCGCGAAACCTCCCGCAACCGGCCCAGCTGCGCATCGGAAACGCACTCCTTGGCGAGCTTCAGCCTGAGTCCCGGGATGATCGAACAAAGGTTGGCGTTGCCACAACGTTCCCCGAAACCGTTGATCGTCCCCTGGACGTGCACGATCCCCGCCGCGACCGCAACCAGCGTGTTGGCAACCGCGCATTCACCGTCATTATGCGTATGGATGCCGAGGGGAGTGCTGATCACCTGCTGGACTGCTGCGATAATGGCCGGAAATTCGTAGGGCATGGTGCCGCCGTTGGTATCACAGAGCACGATGCAGTCGACGCCGGCAGCTTGAGCAGCTTCCAGGGTCTTGAGGGCATAGGCGGGATTGGCCTTGTAACCGTCGAAGAAGTGCTCGGCGTCGTAGATCACCTCGGGAACATTCTGTTTGAGGTAGGCCAGGGAATCGTTGATCAGCTCCAGGTTTTCCTCGAGGGTGATGCGCAGGGCTTCATGGACATGGAAATCCCAGGTTTTGCCGAAAATGGTCACGACGTCGGCTTCGGATTGAATCAGGGTCCGGATGTTGCCGTCCTTGTCCGGAGTGATCTTGGCCCGCCGAGTGGAACCGAAGGCAGCGATCCGTGCTTGCTGCAGCGTGACCTTGCGGATTTCCTTGAAGAAGGCAATGTCCTTTGGATTTGACCCGGGCCAACCGCCTTCGATGTAATGGATGCCGAGTTCGTCCAGCTTCTGGGCAATCCGCACTTTGTCCTGGACCAGAAAGGAGATATCCTCACCCTGGGTTCCGTCCCGCAGTGTGGTGTCGTACAGCTTGATCAGACTCATCGCATTATCCTTTTCATAGGGATAGGGGCGATCACAGGATCGCCCCTAAGCCTTGTTGGTCACCGGTTGGGCATCACCTGCCGCAGCCTCATTCCGCCTTCACGTCCTTTTTGGCCAGGCCGAACGCTTCATGCAGCACCCGCACCGCAAGTTCGGTGTACTTGGCGTCGATCACGCAGCTGACCTTGATCTCGCTGGTAGAGATCATCTGAATGTTGATCCCTTCCTGGGAAAGGGTCTGAAACATTTTGCTGGCAATCCCCGAGTGGGAACGCATGCCGACGCCGACGATGGAAACCTTGGCGATCGCCTCATCGGAACGCACGGTGGCGGCACCGATTTCCTTGGCGGTCTCCTCGACGATCTTCAGGGCCTTTTTAAAATCACCCTTGGGGACGGTGAAGGTCAGATCGGTGTAGCCCTCATGGGAAACGTTCTGGATGATCATGTCGACAGTGATATTGGCGTGCGACAACGGCGTAAACAGCTGGGATGCAATCCCCGGCTTATCAGGTACACGCAGCACGGAAATCTTGGCCTCGTCCTTGTTGTAGCTGATCCCCGAAACCAAAACGGTTTCCATATCGGCATCCTCCTTCATCACCAGGGTCCCTGGATTGTCGTTAAAACTCGAACGGACATGGACCACCACGCCGTATTTCTTGGCAAACTCGACACTACGAATCTGAAGCACCTTGGAGCCGAGGGAGGCCAGCTCAAGCATCTCGTCGTAGGAGATCTTGTCGAGCTTGGAGGCATCCGCCACTATCCGCGGGTCGGTCGTATAGACGCCGTCGACATCGGTGTAGATTTCACAGACATCGGCTTTGAGCGCCGCCGCCACCGCCACCGCCGAGGTATCGGAACCACCGCGCCCGAGGGTCGTGAGATTCCCTTCCCGGTCGACTCCCTGGAAGCCGGCCACCACCACGATGGCGCCATTTTTAAGATCCTCGCGGATTTTCTTGTCCTCGATCTTCTCGATGCGTGCTTTGGAGAAGGAACTGTCGGTGATCATTGGAATCTGCCAGCCGCAATAGCTCTTGGCCTTGTACCCCATCGATTGGAGACACATGGCAAGAAGACCGATGGTGACCTGTTCGCCGGTGGCGACCATCACATCGTATTCCCGTTCGCTGGGGAACTCGCACATCTCGGTGGCAAGGGCCACCAGCTTGTTGGTTTCGCCGGCCATGGCCGAAACGATCACCACGACGTCATTGCCGTCGTCATAGGTTTTGGCCACTCGCCGGGCCACATTGCGCATCCGGTCAACGGTTCCGACCGATGTCCCACCATACTTCTGGACAACCAGGGCCATAATTAACCCATCCTCCTTTTTCCCGGGAAAAGCGGCGTCATGCCGCGTTTTGTCAATCCTGCCGGGGAACCCGCCGACTGCGGGCGCCCATTTTATGAACGGCCAGTCCCTGACTATCCTCGGCGGCCTCTTTGACCAATTCCGGCAAGGTGGGATGCGCGTGGATCACGGCCGCCAGATCCTCCGCCGTCATCCCTTGGTGCATCGCCACGGCGACTTCGGCGATCAGAGTGGAGGCCTCTTCGCCGACGCCCGCGGCCCCGAGAATTTTTCCGCTCCCCTGCTCGGCCACAAGCTTGAACAGTCCCCGTGGCTCCCCGTCGCAAAGAGCTTTGCTCGAAGCCTGGAAAGCAAACCGTCCAACCGTCGCGGCAATCCCCTGTTCCTTGCATTCCGCCTCGGTCAGGCCGACCTGGCCGATTTCGGGAAGGGTGAAGATTGCGCTCGGCACCACCCGGTAATCGGCCTGGGCCGCACCGCCCAGGGCGTTGCTCACGGCAACGCCGCCCTGGTAGGAAGCGACATGGGCAAGTTGAATGATATTGGTGACATCGCCGATGGCATAAATCCCCGGGACCGACGTCTCCATCCGCTCATTGACAACTACCGCCCCCCGCTCCAGGCGAACACCCGATTCCTCCAACCCCAGCCCGGCGCTGTTGGGGACCCGGCCGACCGCCACCAGCACCTTGCTGACGGTCAGAACTTCGCCGCCGGCAAGGGTGACGCGGACCACGTTGCCGCTCGATTCGAGCCCGGCGACTGCCGTGCCGGTGTGGACCGCAATGCCGAGGGTCTGGAAGGACTTCTCGACTTCACGGACGATCTGGCGGTCACTTCTGGCGAGGATTTCGGGAAGCTGCTCGACGATCGTCACTCGGCTCCCCAAGGTGCCGAAAATCGAGGCGAATTCACACCCGATGTAGCCGCCGCCGATGACCAGCAAACTCTCGGGAAGCTCTTTAATAGCAAGAATTTCCTGGCTGGTCAAAACATTTTTCCCGTCGATCGGGAGGGCTTTGGGGCGGGCAGGCAGCGAGCCGCTGGCCACGATGATCCGCCGGGTCCGGATGTGTCCGACCATCCCCTGGGAGCGGATGCGGATCTGTCCCGGACCTTCGATGGATGCGGTGCCGGTAAAGACGTCGATCCGGTAGCCTTTGAGGAGTTGCTCGACCCCTCCGACCAGCTTGGCCACGACGGCGTCCTTGCGTTCTGCCGCCAGGGCGTAATCGAAGGTCACAGCCCCAAGGTGGAACCCATGGAGTTCGACTCCCGACAGGCGGTGCCGCATCTGGGCGGTGGCAAAGAGGGCCTTGGTGGGGATACAGCCGCGGTTCAGACAGGTGCCGCCGACCCGATCCTGCTCGATGACGCAGACCTTGGCTCCCTGCTGCGCGGCACGAATGGCGGCCACGTAGCCGCCCGGGCCGGCGCCGATGATGGCAATGTCGAATTCGGTCATGATCCCTCTTGGTTTTCTGCCCAGGCCTCGGCCATGCTGCCTAACAGCGCCTGGGCGGCAGGGCCCCGGGCCATGAAGGTGAGGACACGTTGTTCCTCCCCGGCATATGCCAGGGCAATGTGGAGTCCGGCGCGATCCGGCGCCAACAGCTGGCTGGCCCATTCAACCACGGTCACACCGGGACTTCCGATGACTTCCTCAAAATCGACATCGGCCAACTCTTCAGGATGGGAAAGCCGATAAAGGTCGAAATGGAAGAGTTCGCGGCGGCCGGAATAATGGTTCATCAGGGCATAGGTCGGACTGGTGATCGCGGTATCCTCCGGCACCCCGAGACCGACGGCGATCCCCTGGGTCAGGCAGGTCTTGCCGCTGCCGAGATCCCCATCAAGAAAGATGGCCAGATCCGTTTCGATCAGTGCCCCGAGCCGGCGCCCGAGGGCCCGGGTTCGTTCGGGACCGATGGACGTCACTTGCCACGGTTCCAAACCTTAGCGCCCCATGCTGCGCACGATGTCGAGGCGCGCGACCACCCCGACCAACTTCTCCCCGTCCAGCACCGGGATCAGGTGCGCTTTCTGCTCACTCATCATCTCGGCGATTTCGCTCACCGGGGTCTCCGGAGAGCAGGTCACGACTTCTCGGCGGCAGATGTCGGCGACCTTGCGGGCGGTAATCCGCTCCACCTCAGCCTGAAACTTCTTTTCGCTTTCAAGGTACAGGACCCAGTCAAAAAGGGCAAAAACGGTCGGAATGTGGAGAGGCCGGTCGAGTTCCACCAGATCGTCCTGGCTGACAATGCCGAAGAGGCGGTCCTGGTCATCGAGGACCGGCATGGCGTTGACCCGCCGGTCGACAAAGATCCGGGCGAGTTCCTCGATGCCGGTTTCAGGGGAGACGGTGTGCACCTCGGTGGTCATGATCTCTTTAGCGGTAAGCATCGATTACTCCTGACACAAAAGTTCTTGGCGGGCCGCAGGGAGTTCCCGCAGCAGATCAGTAGCAAGGAATCCGACCGAGCCCAGTCGGGCGGCCAATCGGTCCCCGGCCAAACCGTGGAGAAAAGTGCCGAGGACCGCTGCGGCGACGGGTTGCAGTCCCTGGGCCAGAAGTCCGCCGAGGAGACCGGTCAGAACGTCACCCATCCCGCCGGTCGCCATTCCCGGATTGCCGCTGCCGTTGATGCGCACCCGTCCGTCGGGGAGCGCGACCACGGTGCGGGCGCCTTTCAGGATCAGCGTCACCCGGTGCTCCATGGCAAAGGAGCGAGCCGTGCCGATCCGGTCCCGTTCGACCTCGGCGACCGTTCCGCCGATCAAACGAGCCATCTCGCCGGGATGGGGAGTCAGGATCGCAGCTCCCTTGCGGCCATCGAGGAGTTCGAGGTGCCCAGCCAGGGCATTGAGAGCGTCGGCGTCGATAACCAATGGCAGGGGGCACTCACCAACCAGACGCCGGACCACTGCGACCGCCTCGTCGGTTTGGCCGAGTCCGGGGCCGAGGGCCACAGCACCCTTCCCGGCCCAGAGGGCCACGAGGTCATCCCAGGCGAGCATGCTCACCCCGCCATCGAGCTCAGGCAGCGGAGCGGTCATCGCCTCGGTGAGTGTGGCGGCAACCACCGGCTGTTGGCTGCGCGGCACGGCAACAGTCACCAACCCGGCTCCGGAGCGAAGCCCCCCTTCGGCGGCGAGGGCGGCTGCGCCCGACTTGCCGGTGGACCCGGCCAATACCAGCAGGTGGCCGAAGCTTCCCTTGTGGCCAGTGGCCAAACGGTGCGGCAGGAGCGGAGCGGCCGTTGGCGCGTCAACCAGGACCAGGGCATCGGAGAGTTGCTCGATCAGGCTGGAAGGAATACCGATATCAATCAGGTCCAGATCCCCGGTACAAGCCGCACCGGGAAAAACCACGTGCCCGAGCTTGGCACAGGCGAAGGTCACGGTGAGCTGCGCCTGCACTGCCGCGCCGAGAATCTCTCCGCTGTCCGCGTTCACTCCGGAAGGGATATCGACTGCCAGGACCGGCAGCCCTGAGACGTTGAGCCAATCAATGGCGACACGGTAATGGCCGCCGACCTCGCTGGCCAGTCCGGTTCCGAAGAGCGCATCGACTGCCAGCCGCGCGGTCGATCCAGCCAAGGCCTTGCCCAGGGCGGCAGCATCGGGGGCAAAAACAACCTCGGCACCGCTGCGCAGCAGAATCTCGAGGTTGATCCCGGCATCCCCGACCACCTGGTCGTGGGCAGCAAGAACCAGGCTGCGCACCTGCCAGCCGCGATTTCGGAGATGGCGGGCGATGACATGGCCGTCTCCGCCGTTGTTCCCTTTGCCGCAAAGGATCAGCACCGGACCGGGGAAGGAAGCGGCGAAGCACTCACCGAACCGATCGGCTGCGCCCCTCCCGGCATTTTCCATGAGGACCACTCCGGGAACCCCGGCCTCTTCTATGGCGCGGCGGTCAAGTTCTCGCATCTGCTGCGCGGTGAGCAGCTTCATGGACTCTCCAGGACCACAGTGGCAAAGGCGTAGTCCCCGTCATGGCTATAGGACAAATGGACTTTGAATGCGTTGCGCACTGCCACCAGTTCGGCGGCGCGGCCACTTAAGGTCAGGAAAGGTCGGCCCAGTTCGTCGCGGACCACCTCCACCTGCTGCCAGGAAAGACCGTCACGCAACCCCGTCCCGAGGGCCTTGAGGAAGGCTTCCTTGGCGGCAAAGCGGGCGGCCAGGTGGGGGGCCGGATCTTTCTTGGACAGACAGTAGGCCCGTTCTTTGGAGGTGAAAATCCGTTCGATGACGGCGCCCTTCCCTTCCTCCAGCAAACGCCGGAAGCGGCCGCTTCGGGCCAAGTCGGTGCCGAGACCAACCAGAGCCATCGCTAGCGTACCCGAACCAGGACCGCCATTTCGGCGACAGCCCGCTCCATCCCGACCAGCACCGCCCGGGAGACGATACTGTGCCCGATATTAAACTCGGCCACGCCTCCCAAGGATACCACATCCCTCAGGTTCTGGTAGGTAAGCCCATGCCCCGCATTGACCGTGAGACCCAGCTTGGCGCCGGCCCGAATGGCAGTGTCGAGCTTCGTCAGTTCGGCCTTGCCCTGCTGACCACCGTGCGCCTCGCAGTAACTGCCGGTATGAATCTCGATGCAATCGGCGCCGACCCGGTGGGCCATCTTGATCTGCTCCAGATCGGGGTCTACGAAGAGACTGACGACAATGTTTCCCTGGTGCAGCAGGTCGATCTGCCGTTTGATCAATTGGCGATGCAGGACGACGTCGAGGCCTCCTTCAGTCGTCAACTCCTCCCGTTTCTCCGGCACCAGGGTCACCGTATCGGGGAGGATTCTGAGGGCGATGCCGACCATCTCGTCGGTCGCCGCCATCTCCAGGTTGAGGCGGGTCTTGACGGTCTTGCGCAAGATCTCCACATCCCGTTCCTGGATATGCCGGCGGTCCTCCCGCAGGTGAACGGTGATACTGTCGGCACCGGCAAGTTCGGCCAGGGCGGCGGCAATCACCGGGTCGGGCTCGTTGGTACCGCGCGCCTGGCGTACGGTCGCGACATGGTCGACATTGACTCCGAGCTTGGCCACGGCTACTTCTCCTCCTGTTTGCCGCCAAGGTGCTGCTCGATAGCGGCGGCGATGTCATGGGCCAAACCTGTGATCTGCACCTTATCCTGCCCTTCCAGCATGATGCGCAGCAGCGGTTCGGTCCCCGAGTAGCGGATCAGTACCCGGCCACTCTCCCCCAAAGACTGTTCAGTAGCGGCGATCACCCTCTGAACGGCCGGCACCTCGGCCAACTCCCGACGCTCGGCCACGCGCACGTTGACCAGCACCTGTGGCAGGGAGATCATCACCTCCGCCAGCTCGGAGAGGCTCTTGCCGCTGCGCCGGATGATGGCCAGGACCTGGAGGGCGCTGATCATGCCGTCCCCGGTGGTGTTGTGGTCGAGAAAAACCATATGGCCGGACTGTTCTCCCCCGAGGCTGTAACCGCCGCGCAACATCTCCTCAACCACATAGCGATCGCCGACGGCGGTTTTGACCACCTTGCCCCCAGCCTTCCGCATGGCAATGTCGAGACCAAGATTGCTCATCACCGTCGCGACCAGGGTCTTCTTGGCGAGTTTTTTATGTTTGAGAAGATCGAGGGCACAAATCGCCATGATATGGTCCCCGTCGACCTCGTTACCGAATTCGTCGACGAAGATCACCCGATCGGCGTCGCCATCAAGGGCGATTCCGAGATTGGCTCGATGTTCCCGTACCGCTTCGCCGATAATCTGGGGATGAAGGGAACCACAGCCGGCATTGATGTTGATGCCGTTAGGCGACACTCCGAGGGGGATCACCTCGGCGCCGAGTTCCTCCAGAACCGCCGGCGCAACCTTGTAGGCGGCGCCATTGGCACAGTCGAGGACGATTTTCATGCCGACCAGGTCAAGGGTCCGTGGGAAGGCATTCTTCAGGAACACGATATAGCGGCCGCGGGCATCGTCCATACGGAAGGCTTTGCCGACTTCCGCGGCAATCGGCCGCAACGAATCAATCTTGCGGCTGAAGATCAGATCCTCGATCTTCAGTTCCAACTCGTCGGGGAGCTTGAAACCGTCGCGGGAGAAGAACTTAATGCCGTTGTCCTGGTAGGGATTGTGGGAAGCGCTGATGACCACTCCGGCATCGGCCCGCATCGAGGCGGTGAGAAAGGCAATCCCCGGGGTCGGCAGGGGCCCGACCAGGAGCACGTCGACCCCCATCGAACAGATTCCGGCGACCAGTGCGTTCTCGATCATGTAACCGGAAAGCCGAGTGTCCTTGCCGATGATGATACGGTGACGGCGGTGCCCGTCCTTGAAGACGAAAGCGGCTGCACGCCCGAGCTGCATGGCCATTTCAGCCGTCATCGGGTGGATGTTGGCCACGCCGCGGACGCCGTCGGTGCCGAAAAGTTTTTTAATCATTTTTTCCCCTTTGGGGATGGACGATCGGCAGGCCGGACCGACGGCGGCACGACAGTTACCCGGACTTCGACGGCCCCATCGCCCTTAACGGTGGTGTACTTGCCTCGATAGTTGAGGGGGACCATCAAGGTAAAATTTTGGCGGACCTCGCTGACATCGATCGGTTCAGTGGGAACCTCGGCGACGTCCTTGATCTCCCCTTCCGCCCCGGTCACGGTGACCCGCTTCGGATAGGCGATGGCCCCGGATATCCGAAACCCGGTGGGGAGGCTGCCGGAAAAGAGAACCAACACCGGAACGGTTTTCTCCTTGATCCGCTCCAGCTTGACGTCGACAAATGACGGTGAGAGCCGAGTGACCTTGAGGGCATTCGGCAGGTTGAGCCGTTCTTCGAGGCGCTTGAAGGAGGTGACGCCAGGCTCCAGATCAGCCAGGTCGACACTGAGGCTGATATCGCTCTGTTTGAGGTTCATCAGGACTGTGCGGGGCCCACTGATGCGAACATCGATCAGTCTCGGCACCTCGTTGGCGACCATCAACCCCGGCGGAATGTTCTGC
The DNA here is from genome assembly GCA_038317685.1 of Desulfuromonadales bacterium. Lineage (GTDB taxonomy): Bacteria > Desulfobacterota > Desulfuromonadia > Desulfuromonadales > DDH964 > JBBQBQ01. The sequence goes on from JBBQBQ010000045.1 coordinate 11,220, forward strand.
AACTCCAAGGGGACGGCGTACCCGACCTCAAGCTTTTGCTCCCCCATGACGAAGAACCACAACACCACGGCGAAGACCAGGGAGAGGAGCTTGAGCAGCCAGTTCTGGGTCAGGCCAGTCAACATGGTCAGCGTTTCTTTCTGCTTGGGGTTCGGGGTTCCAGCAGTCGCGTCAGAACCCGTTTGAGCGCCGTGGAATCGAGATTCCGGGTCAGGCGCCCGCCGACCACCACCGAAATTTTACCGGTTTCCTCCGAGACAACGATGGCCACGGCATCGACCAGTTCGGTCAGGCCGATAGCGGCGCGGTGGCGGGTCCCCAGGGTCTTGCTGATGTCGGGATTTTGTGACAGGGGGAGAAAACATCCGGCCCGGGCCAGCCGGCCCTGCTGAATCACCAACGCTCCGTCATGGATCGGTGAATAGGGAAGGAAGATGGAGTTGATCAAATCGCTGGAAATTTTCGCATCGATCTCGACTCCGATCTCCAGAAAATCATTGATGCCGGTCTCCCGTTCGAGGACGATCAGCGCCCCGATCTTCTTGTTGGCCATGCCGATAGCGGCCTTGACCAGTTCATCGATGAGCACCGATTCGTCCTTGACGGAATCGGCGAAAAACGGGTTCTTGCCGACATGGATCAGCGCCCGCCGAATATCGTTCTGAAAGATGACGACGATGACCAGGATGATCGAAGAGAGGAAGTTGTCGAGGAGCCAGTGAAGGGTGTAAAGCCCGCCGACCTGGGAGACCACGTAAACCAGCAGGACCACCGCCAGTCCAAGCAGCATCTGGACCGCCCGGGTCCCCTTGATCAACAGGATGATCCGGTAGATGATGAAGGCGACCAGGAAGATGTCGAGAAAATCGAGCAGCCACCGGAAATTTTTTATTAATTCGAGGATTCCGCCCATCGTTCCATCACCGGTCTGAAGTACATTGTCAATCGGCTATCCCGAACCATGGATCGACCTATCATCGGCCCGGGGCAAGGACCTGCGCCACCCCAGCCCTACTCCGGTTCCCGGCAGACGGCCCAAGCCGTTTGCGCCGCCTCCCGTGCCGGGCCGACGTCATGGACCCGGAAGATCCGCGCGCCGCCGGCGACACCGAGGGCCACCGTTGCCAGAGTCCCATGCAGCCGCAATTGCGGGTCGGGCTGATCGAGAATCTTGCCGATAAAGCTTTTTCGCGAAGTGCCGAGAAGGAGGGGCCGTCCCAGAGACAGGAATTCGGACAGGCGCCGCAAGATCTCCAGGTTCCCGGCGGCATCCTTGCCAAAGCCGATCCCCGGATCGATTGCCAGCTTTTCCTCCGGGATCCCGGCCGCCCTGGCGCGTTTCAGAGAGGCATTCAGCCCGGCCAGCACCTCCCCCACCAGATCCCGGTAACGAGTCTCCCGCTGCATTTCGGCCGGGAGCCCCCGGGCATGCATCAAAAAAGCCCCGGCTCCGGCCGCAGCAGTCGTCGCCGGGAGCTCATCGTCAAAGCTGAAGCCGCTGACATCGTTCACGAACTCTGCTCCGGCAGCGAGCGCGGCCCGGGCCACCGAAGCTTTCCTGGTGTCGACCGAAATGGGCACCGAACCGGCGGCGGCCAGAGCCTCGATGACCGGCACCACCCGCGCCAACTCCTCTGCGACCGTCACCGGCTGAGCGCCGGGGCGGGTACTTTCGCCGCCGACATCGATCAGGTCGGCCCCCTCGGCCATCATCCGCCGGGCATGGTCAAGAACCCCGGAAAGACTAGCGAAAGACCCACCGTCGGAAAAGGAATCGGGGGTCACGTTGAGGATTCCCATGATCAGGGGGCGATCGATTCGCAGCCGGCAGGTTCGCCCGGCCAAAATTCGGTCCGGGTGGTCGAGGTTCTCCAGCAATTGTGCCAACCCCTTCCCCAGGGCCGCGAGGCCAAACGGTTGGGACTCCAGGCACCTGCTGAGCATGCTGAGTTGCTGAGAGGATCCGATCAGGATGGCATCAGTGACGGGGAGGGATCCGGTTTCAGTACCTCGGGCCACTGCGATGTCCCCTCCCAAGGCCAGCATCTCCTGTTTGAGGAGGTTAGCTGCCAGACAGGGGAGCTGTGACAGCTTGATCAGCCGCCCGATCATCTTGGCGGCCAGTGGTTCGATCCCACTCGGATTGGTACCGACCGCCTGCAGTTCACGGCGCGCCCCGGCCATATCGACAACGGTCAACAGCCGTGGCGCATCCACCTCAGGCACCCGGTGGTTCGGCGTTCTCCAGGCAGGGTCCGTCGGCCGGCGCCACCACCCCGCCTTCGCCCGGCTTTGCGGCCGGGGATGCCTCTTGGTCGCCAAAGACCATTCGTCGAATTTCCGCACCGTCAAGATTTTCTCGTTCCAGCAGAGCCTCGGCCACGGTGACCAGACCGGCACGGTTGGCGGCAAGAATTTCGCGGGTCCGGGCGTAGTTCTCCTGGACGATCCGGCGAATCTCGCCATCGATTTCGATAGCGGTCGCCTCGCTGTAATTCCTCATATGACCCATATCGCGGCCAAGGAAGATCTCCCCTTCCTTCTCACCAAAGGCCAAGGGCCCGAGCTTCTCGCTCATCCCCCATTCGCAGACCATCTTGCGGGCGATGGCGGTGGCCCGTTCGATATCGTTGCTGGCCCCCGAGGTGATGCTGCTGAAGACCAGTTCCTCGGCGACCCGGCCGCCAAGGAGGGTACAGATGCGAATGTGCAGCCCATCGCGGGTCTCGTTGTATTTTTCATCGGTCGGCAGGTACATGGTGACCCCCATGGCGCGGCCACGGGGGATGATGGAGACCTTGTGAACCGGATCGGCACCGGGAATGAAGAGCGCGACCAGAGCGTGACCGGCCTCATGGTAGGCGGTCACCTTCTTCTCTTCCTCGGTGATGACCATCGAACGCCGCTCGGCCCCCATCAGGACCTTGTCCTTGGCGGACTCGAGGTCTTCCATGTTGACATGGTCCTTGTTGGCCCGAGCCGCCAGCAAAGCCGCCTCGTTGATCAAATTGGCCAGATCGGCGCCGGAGAACCCCGGAGTCCCCTTGGCGACCACCTCCATCTCGACATCAGTGGCCAGGGGCACCTTGCGGGAATGGACATTGAGGATCTTCAGCCGACCCTTGACGTCAGGCCGGGGAACGACCACCTGCCGGTCGAAGCGCCCGGGGCGCAGCAACGCCGGGTCGAGGACATCGGGGCGGTTGGTGGCGGCGATCAGGATCACCCCCTCGTTGGACTCGAACCCGTCCATTTCGACCAGCAACTGGTTGAGGGTCTGCTCCCGCTCGTCGTGGCCGCCGCCGAGCCCCGCGCCGCGGTGCCGGCCGACGGCGTCGATCTCGTCGATAAAGATGATACAGGGAGCGTTCTTCTTGCCCTGAACGAAGAGGTCACGGACCCGGCTGGCGCCGACGCCGACGAACATCTCGACGAAATCGGAACCGGAGATGGAAAAGAAGGGGACCCCCGCTTCACCGGCGATGGCGCGAGCCAGGAGGGTCTTGCCGGTTCCCGGGGCTCCGACCAACAACACGCCCTTGGGAATGCGGCCGCCGAGACGGGAGAATTTCTTGGGATCCTTGAGAAAGGAGACAATCTCCTCAAGTTCGTCTTTGGCCTCATCGATCCCCGCCACATCGCTGAAGGTGACGCGGGCCGACGTCTCCGAGAGGAGTTTGGCTTTGCTCTTGCCGAAGCTCATCGCCTTGCCGCCGCCGGCCTGCATCTGCCGCATGAAGAAGATCCAGACCGCGATGAGCAGCAGGATCGGTCCCCAGGAGACCAGCAAGGTGAACCAGAAGCTGCGATCCTCATCGGGTTTGGCCTGGATCGTCACTCCCTTGCCGCGCAGTTCGGAGATCAGGTTCGGATCGTTGGGAGCATAGGTCTTGAAGAACGTGTCGTCCTTATATTTGCCATCGATATTCGAGCCTTGAACCGTCACCTCCTGGACCTTCCCCTCCTCGACGGAGGAGAGAAAAGAGGTGTAACTGATCGGTTTCTGCTCGCGTTCTTTCTGGGTCATCATGTTGAAGAGCAGGATCATGACCAGGGAAATGACGAGCCACAAGGCGAGATTTTTATAAAATTGATTCACCGTACCCCCTGAAACAGTTGTATTCGGCCGCCGGCCGGTTGTTTGCCAAGCAGGCATGCCTCGGGAAATCTACCATAGACCCTGCGGATTCACAAGGCCTTAGTCACTTCTAAGGCGCCTGTCAAATGAAGCCGCAGGACGGTTCCGCCGCCCTGCGCAACCCGACCGGGGAACCGGCGCAAACCCGGTACCCAAAGGAGCTCATCGGCGAAGACCAAGGGCAGTTGGCAGCGTTCTTCCAGCGTCAAACGGGCAGCCCGGAAGAGTTCCTTGACCGGGTGACGGCCCGCCTCCCCCGGGAGACGGATACGATCACCGGCCCGGAAGGGCCTCACCGTCATCGGCCAGGGGACCCGATCGCCATCGAACTCGACGGTCCAGGGGTCCTCGCCGTGAACTTCCAGCCCCCGTTCCACCACCAGGGTTCGCCCGTCAGGAAGGAGGAACCGCCCCGGCCGGTCGATGATCAGGGAGAATGCCGGGATGGCATGAGGCGCGGCCCGCTGCAGCCGCAGCTGCTGATAACGCCGACCGGCCCAGAGGCCGGGGAGATCTGCCGCGGACTGCGGACCCTCTTCCAGGACCATCCGGTCGAGCGCCTCGAGGTGACAGGCCGCGATCCGCCGCAGGTCACCGCGAACCCTGCAGACAGCTTCCCGCAGCAGCCGGATCCGCAGCGCCGGGTGAAGTTCCCGCAAGGCCGGCACCGCAAGGACCAGGCCGTCCCGGCTGACGGTCGAGAGTTCTTCCAGCGCCGCCGCCACGGTTCGATCCCAATAATCCTCTTCCTGCCCCAGACGTTCACTCAGGGCGGCGAGGTGCCCGATAATGGCAGGATTGAATTCCATCAGCAGCGGCAACAGCTGGTGGCGGATGCGGTTGCGGGTGAAGGTCGGATCGACGTTGCTGGCATCGTCGACCCACCCCACCCCCTCTTGCCGCAGGAAGTCCCGCAAGGCGTCCCCGGTCACGCCGAGGAGAGGCCGGATAAAAGGGCCCCGGCGCGGTCGCATCGCCGCCAGGCCGCTGGCCCCGCTGCCGCGCAGGAGGCGCAGCAGAACAGTTTCGGCCTGGTCATTGCGATGATGTCCGAGGGCGATCAGCCGGCAGCCCCGGGCAGCGGCCACCTCGAGCAGGAAGCGACGGCGGGCATCCCGGCCGGCTTCCTCCAGCCCCTGGCCGGTGGCCGCGGCCAGCTCCGCCACCGCCATCCGTGAAGTTTCCAGGGGCACCCCTAAAGAGGCACACAGTTCGGCCACGAAATTCGCATCGCCCCCACTCTCGGGACGCAGGGCATGGTCGAGATGAGCGGCCACCAGGGTCAGGCCGAAATCGGGCGCCAGCCGCCACAGCACACGAAGCAGAGCCACCGAATCGGCACCTCCGGAGACCGCCACCAGCACCCGGTCTCCGGGGGCCAGCAGGTCATGCTGCAGGATGAAGGAGCGGATCAGATTACGCATCTGCTATTCGCCCCATGGAGGGGTCAAAACGACGAAACCCTCCCCGGAAAGCGGGGAGGGTTTCATAAAATGGTGGCGGTGCAGAGATTCGAACTCCGGACACTGCGGATATGAGCCGCATGCTCTAACCAACTGAGCTACACCGCCCCGGTTTGCCGGGGACTGACGCGCTCTGCGCGTGGGCTGCCTTTTTCTGGACATTTCAGAGGCTTACCTGGGGTTAAAGGACCCGCCCCGGGGCAGCAGGCGTACTTTATAAACCAACCCCCCGGCGCTTGTCAAGGAGAAAGCCTATGGAGAAACATCTCCCTCAGAGGGAGGTGCCGCCCCCTTGGCGAGCCAGGGATTGGGCCTGGGCGAGCTCTTCAGAGGAGAGAGACTTTTCCAGACGACCAAGAACCGGAGCGGCCTCGGCAACCCCCTTTTGCGCGGCCAGGCTCAGCCAGGCGTAGGCCTTTACCGGATCCTTGACGACGCCACGGCCGTTTAGATAAAAGAGGCCGAGATTATAGCGGGCCGCACCCTCTCCCTGGGCCGAGGCCAATCGATACCACTTGGCCGCCTGAACTTCATCCTTGGCCACCCCCAGCCCCTGCGCATAAGCGTTGCCAAGGGCGGTTTGCGCGCTGGCAATGCCTTGATCAGCGGCCTTGCCGAACCAGAAGAACGCGGCTGAAGGGTCCTTGGTCACCCCCTGCCCGGCGGCATAGAGGTGTGCCAGATTGAACTGGGCATTCGCCATCCCCTGATCGGCGGCCTGACGATACCAGCGAACCGCTTCGGCGTTATCCTGGGCGGTGCCGCGCCCGGTGGCGCAGAACAGGCCCACATTGAACTGGGCCGCCGCGGATCCCTGGGCCGCAGCCAAACGATACCACTTGAGGGCCGCCGCATCGTCCCGCGGGATTCCACGTCCCGCCCCGAAACGGTCTCCAAGTTCGAGTTGGGCCTTCAAATGCCCCTGCTCGCCGGCCTTGATAAGCCACTGGACAGCAGCGGTTTCGTCTTTGGGGACACCCAAGCCTCCGGCCAGGTAGATGGCGAAGTTGTACTGAGCGTCCGCCAACCCCTGTTCGGCTGCTTTACCAAACCATTCGGCGGCCGCCGCAGCGTCCTTTTCGACTCCGCGCCCGGTGGAATAGAGTCCTCCCAGATTAAACTGGGCCATCGGCAGTCCGGCCACCGCCGCCATTTCAAAATAGTACGCCGCCTTCTCCTCGTCCTGTTGCACCCCTCGTCCGTCGAGATAAAGCCGGCCAAGGTTGCTGGCGGCAGAGGCGACCCCCTGAGCGACGGCCTTTTCGTACCATTTGGCCGCCTCGAAGTCGTCGGCGTTGACCCCATCGCCGGTTTCATAGATCTTCCCCAACTCGAACTGAGCCTTGGGATCGCCCGCTTCGGCGAGGTTCATGGTATCGATAAAGTCTGCAGCGGCAACCTCTTTGGCAAGGGCGCCCCCCCACAGGCTCAGGGTCAAGGCAACGAGCATGACGATGCGCAGATTCATGGCAGTCCTCCACGACGGCAGGCAGCTGCCGCGATTGAACGATAATTTATCAGGAACCACCCGGAAATGCAAAAGGCATGAGGATCCTCCCCCACCCTGCCAACGCCGGATCGGGTAGGAGGCGGGATTACTCCCGCCGTCCTCCCACACCACCGTGCGTACGGTTCCGTACACGGCGGTTCATGAAGTGTGTTGAAGTCGGTGGTACTGGTTCATGAGTGACACCAGCCCCAGTTTATCGAAGTAG
>JBBQBQ010000046.1:0-18079 GCA_038317685.1 Desulfuromonadales bacterium
GCTGATCCCTGGTGAAGGGGGTCTGACCCGGGAGGCGCGGGAACGGCTCAAGGTCCTGCAGGAACTCACCGAGCTCGGAGCCGGATTTCGCATCGCCAGTCACGACCTGGAGCTGCGCGGCGCCGGCGAACTTCTCGGCCCCCGCCAGGCCGGTCAGGTGGCGGCGATCGGGTTCGAACTCTATGCCGAACTTCTCGAAGAGACAATTGCCGAGCTGCGCGGCCTCGAGCGTGAGGAGAGCGTCGACCCGGAGATTCGCCTCGGACTTTCGGCCTACCTCCCCGAGGCGTATGTCCCCGACCCCAATCAGCGACTGGTCTTTTACAAACACCTGGCAGCGGCGCGGGACGAAGAGACGGTCTATCTGGCCGCCGACGAACTGCGCGACCGTTATGGAGAGATCCCCGAAGCAGGGCAGCTCCTTCTGGAAGTCATGAAGCTGCGGGTTCTTCTCAAGCGGTTCAAAATCGAACTCGCCGACTACGACGGCCGCCAGCTCACCTTTGGTTTTCACGCCGGAACCCCGGTGCCACCGGAAAAGATTCTCCAGCTTCTCAGCGATCCGAGCGGCCGATACGCCTTCTCCCCCGACTTCAAGCTGACGATTCGCACCGGGCGGCTGGCGGGGAACGAGGCCCTTGCCGTCGCCAAAAAGGAATTGCAAGCCTTTCTCTGACTGTGTTAGCCTGTCGGCCTGCGGCGGGCTGGCCCGTTGCTGCCCGTGAGTTCAAACTGGATCGGAACCTATGTCCACCTTCCGCTGCAAGAACCTGATCGTCCTGGTGCTGCTGCTTGTCCCCATGCTTGGCTGCAAGAATCGCGGGGAAGCCGCGTCCCCGGTCCTGGTGCGGGTCGACAACCGCTCCGTGACCCTCGAGCAGTTTCGCCGGGAGTTCGCCAAGACCCTCCCCGCCAAGCAGGAACTTTCGACCGAAGAGAAGAGCGATCTGGAACGCTCCTTCCTGGTTCAGGTCATCGATCGGGAGCTGACTCTGGCGGAAGCTGAACGACTCGGCATTCAGATCACGCCAGCCGAGCTCGAAACCGCGGTTCAGGAATACAAGGCGGAATATCCCGACGGGTCCTTTGCTTCGGTCCTCAAGGATAGAGGGATTTCCCTGGAGGAATGGCGCCAGGAGATTCTCCAGGGTCTCTTGATCGAGAAGGTCATGCAGAAGGCGATCGATCCCGGGCTGAAGGTCGGGGAAGACGAGATCGCCGACTATTTCCGTGAACATATGGACGAGTTCGATCGGCCGCCCCAGGTCCGTGCCCGGCAGATCGTCGTCGGTAGCCAGGAGGAAGGCCGGAAGATCCTCGACCTGCTGCGCAAGGGCCGTCCCTTCGCCGAAGTCGCCAAGGAGGTCTCCCTCTCCCCGGACGCCGAGCAGGGAGGCGATCTCGGTTTCTTCGCCCGGGGAGAGATGCCGCCGGAGTTCGATGCGGTCGTCTTCAATCTGGCTCTGGGACGGCTCAGTGACCTGGTTAAAAGTGAATACGGCTATCACATCTTCCTGGTCGAGGAGCGGCGGCCGGCCAAGCGCCTGGAGCTCCCCCAGGTCCATGACCAGATCCGGGAACGGCTCCTGGCCGACAAACAGGAGCAGGCCTACCAGAAATGGCTGCAGCAGATGCGAGGCAAGGCAACGATCGAGATGAACTGGTCGCTGCTGTGAAGCCTGGCGCCAGAATGGGGAAGAACTGATGAAACCTGCCAAGATATTCCTTGCTGCGTTCCTGGCCTTAGGCATGACGGTCCCGGGACGGGCCGAAACGGTGGACAAGATCGCTGCCGTGGTCAACGATCAGATCATCACCAGCCACCAGCTTGATCAGGCCGTTGATACCTACCTGAAGGCCCAGGGGGGCGGCCGGCCGTTGTCGGCCGTCGAGAGCGCCAGGCTGCGCAGCCAGGTTCTGGACCGCCAGATAGAGGATGGCCTGGTTGCGCAGAAGATCGTGAAGCTTGGTCTCAAGGTCAGCGATGACGAGGTGGAAAATGCGATCCGTGACGTGCAGAAGCAGAACAAGCTGACCCGCGAACAGCTGATTGCTGCCCTTCAGGCGCAAGGGATGGACTTCGACGTCTACAAGGAGAATCTGCGGCAGCAGATTCTGCGCTTTCGCCTGGTCGGGAAAGAAGTTCAGAGCAAGGTCGAGGTGACCGGCCAGGAGGTTCGCGACTACTTCAAGGAGCATATCGACGATTACCGGGAAGCGCCCTTTATGCGCATCAGCCAACTGACCTTCAAGCTCCCCAAGGGGGCGGGTGAGAAACAGCGGGCCGCCCTCAAGGCCAAAGCCGAGGCGGCCCGGAAGCTGTTGGTCAGCGGCGAGGAGTTGCCGGCGGTCCTCCATGCCTACGCCGACAACGGCGTCGAGGGCGGGGACATGGGGGTCTTCAAGGAGGGGGAACTGAATCCGGTCTTCGACCAGGCGATCCGCAACCTGCAGGAAAAGGAAGTGAGCGAGGTCGTCGAGGGGCCGGACGGAGCCTATTACCTCTTCAAGGTCGACGTGCGCAAGCCCGGTTCGATCCGCCAGTTCGACGTGGTCAAGGGGGAGATCGAGCAGACCCTCCTGGAGCAGAACCGCGAGAAGAAGTTCAAGGAGTGGGCCCAAGGGCTGAAGAAGGATGCCTACATCGACATCCGCATCTGATCTTGCCGGAGTCCCCCCCCCTTCCCCGCTGGTCCCTCCGGCGGGGTTTTTTGTCTCCGAGGCGAGGAGCCAAGTCATGCCGCAGCCGCTGGTCATCACCATGGGCGACCCGACCGGGGTCGGCCCCGAGATCATCGTCAAGGCCCTTCTCTCCGGGGCTCTCGACGGCCTCCCCCGCCCGCTCCTCGTCGCCGGCGACCTAGGGGTGCTGGCGCGGGCGGCGCGGATTTTCGGCGTCTCGGCGACCACCCTCCCCGCTTCTGGTTTGGCCGAGCACCGGCTCCGTCTCGGCGACCGGGACCTGGCGGTGTGGAGTCTATCGACGCTGCCGGCTGAAGAACTCGTCTACGGCCGGCCCGATGCCGCCTGCGGGGCGGCGATGCTCGCCTACATCGAAGGGGCCTGCTCGGTCTGCCGCGACGGCCGTGCCGCCGGGATGGTCACGGCGCCGATCAGCAAGACGGCGATCCATGCCGCCGGCTGCTCTTTCCCGGGACACACGGAACTGCTGGCCGAGCGCTGCGGGGTGGAGAAGGTGGTGATGATGCTTGCCGGCTCGCGCCTCAAGGTCTGCCTGGTGACGACCCATCTGGCCCTGCGCGACGTCCCCGCGGCCCTCTCCGCCGCAGAGATCCTCGCGACCTTGCGCATCACCGCCGCCGCCCTGCGTCGCCACTTCGGCCTGGCCGCTCCGCGCCTGGCGGTCCTGGCCCTCAATCCCCACGCCGGTGAAGGGGGGATGTTCGGCGATGAAGAGGAGCGGCTCATCGCCCCCGCCATCGTCGCCGCGCAAGGGGAAGGGATCGCGGCCAGCGGCCCCCACAGCGCCGATACACTCTTTCACTTCGCGGTGCAGGGGAATTGCGACGCGGTGATCTGCATGTACCACGATCAGGGGCTGATTCCCCTCAAGCTCCTGCACTTCGAAGACGGTGTCAACGTCACCCTCGGCCTGCCCATTGTTCGCACCAGCGTTGACCACGGCACCGCCTACGATATCGCCGGGACCGGAAAGGCGAGCGAGGTGAGCCTGATCGCGGCGATCGGCATGGCCCTGGCGATGGCGGCAGGTCGCTAAAGAGCCGGTCAGCGCCCGTCCAGAAGTCTGCCGAGCCCGCCGAGGACCGACCCTTCTTCCTTGGAGGAGCCGCCGAAGCTCGAGGGGGCGCTGGCCAGGACCCGGTCGGCGAGGCGGCTGAAAGGGAGGCTCTGCAGCCAGACCTTGCCGTGGCCGCTCAAGGTGGCGAGGAAGAGCCCTTCGCCGCCGAAGAACATGCTCTTCAGATTCCCCGCCCGTTGGATGTCGTAGCTGACGGTCGGCTCGAAGGCCACTAGACAGCCGGTATCGACCCGCAGCGTCTCCCCCTTGAGCTGTCGTTCGACGATCGCCCCACAGGCGTGGATGAAGACGTAACCGTCCCCCAGCATCCGCTGCAGGATGAAGCCCTCGCCGCCGAAGAAGCCGACTCCGAGTTTGCGCTGGAAGGCGATGGAGAGCTGAGTGCCGAAGGCGGCACAGAGGAAGGCGCTCTTCTCGCAGAGGATGTCGCCGCCGAGTTGGGCGAGATTCAAGGGGATGATCTTCCCCGGATAGGGGGCGGCAAAGGCGACCTTGCGCTTGCCGCTCCCCTGGTTGGTGAAGTGGGTGAGAAAGATCGACTCCCCGGAGAGGGCCCGCTTCCCGGCATTGAGGAGTTTGCCCATAAGCCCCTGGTCGGCCTGGGAACCGTCGCCCATCCGGGTCTCGAAGGAGATTCCGTCCTCCATCCAGTTCATGGCCCCGGCTTCGGCGATGACGGTCTCGCGGGGATCAAGTTCGACGGTGATCATCTGGATGTCGTTACCCAGGATTTCGTAATCAATTTCGTGGCATTTCATTGCTTTGCTCCTTGTCGTCAGGTGAAGATTCACAGCTGCGGATGGGTTCCCCCCCTCCTCTTTTACCCCCTTCCCTCCCCGCCGTCAACGGCCTCGGCCTGACCGGACCCACCCCGCGCGATGGTCACTTTCCGCCAATCCGGGTCGGCCTTCCCCTGGCTTGGCAAGGTGGGTTATACTAGAAATTCGTGCCGGCTTTCGCCGGTGCCCGCCAACCCTTTGACCCGACGGGAACCATGGCCAACAAGATCATCATCAAGGGTGCCTGCGAGCACAACCTCAAGTGCATCGACGTCGAAATCCCGCGGGATCAGCTGGTCGTCATCACCGGCGTCTCCGGCTCGGGGAAATCGACCCTGGCCTTCGATACCATCTATGCCGAGGGGCAGCGGCGCTACGTCGAATCTCTCTCCGCCTACGCCCGGCAGTTCCTGGAGCAGATGGACAAGCCCGACGTGGAGAGCATCGAGGGCCTTTCCCCGGCGATCTCCATCGAGCAGAAGACGACCTCCAAGAATCCCCGTTCGACGGTCGCCACCGTCACCGAGATTTACGACTACCTGCGCCTCCTGTTTGCCCGAGTCGGTCGTGTCCATTGCCCCGAGTGCGGGAAGGAAATCGCTTCCCAGACCGTCGAGCAGATGGTCGACCGGATTCTCGCCTGGCCGGAGTCGACCCGACTCCTCCTGCTGGCCCCCATTGTCCGCGGCCGCAAGGGGGAATACCGCAAGGAGCTGAAGCAGCTGCAAGCCGACGGCTTCGTCCGGGTGCGGATCGACGACGAGATTTATGAACTGGCGGAGACCCCGGCCCTCGACAAGAACAAGCAGCACACCATCGAAGTGGTCGTTGACCGGCTGGTCCTCAAGGCCGAGATCGGCAACCGTCTTGCTGACTCACTGGAGACCTCCCTGCGCCTCGCCGAGGGGCTGGTGCGGGTCGAGGTGGTCGGCGGCGAGAGCCTGGTCTTCTCCCAGCAGCACGCCTGCGTCGAGTGCGGCATCTCCTATCCGGAGATCACCCCGCGGATGTTCTCCTTCAACAACCCTCACGGGGCCTGTCCCGACTGTGCCGGGCTCGGGACCCGCATGTACTTCGACCCCGATCAGGTCGTCCCCAACCCGGCTCTGTCGTTGCGGGAGGGGGCCATCGCCCCGTGGGAGAGCCGCACCGGGTTTTATTACCAGCAGCTTCTGGAGTCCCTCGCCGACCATTACAGCTTCGACATCCACACCCCCTTCGCCGGCCTTCCGGAGAAGGTGCGCCAGCTTCTGCTGCGCGGCTCGGGGAAGGAAGAGGTGCGTTTCTACTTCGACCAGGGGGGGCGGCGCCACTTTTACTTCAAGGCTTTCGAGGGGGTGATCCCCAATCTGGAGCGACGCTTCCACGAGACCGATTCGGAAGCGGTGCGGGAGAACCTGGAGCGCTTCATGAACGTCATGCCCTGCCCGACCTGCGACGGCGCCCGGCTGAAGAAGGAATCCCTCTGCGTGAAGATCGGCGGCCGCAGCATCCGGGAGGTCACGGGCCTTTCCATTGTCGAGGCGGAAGGGTTTTTCGCCGACCTGCAGCTCTCGGCCAAGGAACAGGAGATCGCCCGGCGCATCCTCAAGGAGATCCGTGAACGCCTTTCCTTCCTGACCCATGTCGGCCTCGACTATCTGACCCTCGACCGCACTTCGGGGACCCTCTCCGGCGGCGAGGGGCAGCGCATCCGGCTTGCCACTCAGGTCGGCTCCTCCCTGGTCGGCGTCCTCTACATCCTCGACGAGCCGTCGATCGGCCTCCATCAGCGTGACAACCGCCGTCTCCTCGATACCCTCAAGCGCCTGCGCGATCTCGGCAATACGGTCCTGGTCGTCGAACACGACGAAGAGACGATCCTCGAAGCCGATCACGTTATCGACATGGGGCCGGCGGCCGGGATTCATGGCGGCGAGGTCGTGGCCCAGGGGACCCCCCAGGAGATCATGGCCAACCCCGCCTCCCTTACCGGCCGCTATCTTACCGGCGAGCTGTCGATCGCGGTGCCGGCGGTGCGACGCAGGGCCGAGCGGTTTCTGACCATCAAGGGGGCGCGGGAGAACAACCTGCAGGGGTTTGACGTCCAAATCCCGCTGGGGGTCATGACCTGCGTGACCGGCGTTTCTGGCTCCGGGAAGAGTACCCTGGTCCTCGATACCCTTTACAAGGCCCTGGCCCAGCGTCTCTACCGGGCCAAGGAGAAAGCCGGCCGGGTCGACGACATCCTCGGTCTGGAACACCTCGACAAGGTCATCGACATCGACCAGTCGCCGATCGGGCGCACCCCGCGCAGCAATCCCGCCACCTACACCGGGATCTTTACCGATATCCGCGACCTCTTCGCCCGCCTCCCCGAGGCCAAGCTGCGCGGCTACGCCCCGGGACGCTTCTCCTTCAACGTCAAGGGAGGACGCTGCGAGGCCTGCCAGGGGGACGGCATCATCAAGATCGAAATGCACTTCCTCCCCGACGTTTATGTCCAATGCGAAGTCTGCAAGGGACAGCGCTACAACCGTGAGACCCTGGAAGTGCGTTACAAGGGACAGAATATCGCCGGAGTCCTCGACCTGACGGCCAATCAGGCCGCCAAGTTTCTGGAGAACATCCCCCGCATCAAGAACAAGCTGGAGACGCTGCGCGACGTCGGTCTCGGCTATATCAAGCTCGGCCAGAGTGCCACCACCCTCTCCGGCGGCGAGGCGCAGCGCGTCAAACTCGCCAAGGAGCTCGGCAAGCGCGCCACCGGCCGGACTATCTACATCCTCGACGAGCCGACCACCGGACTCCACTTCGCCGACATCCAGAAGCTCCTCGACGTCCTGCAGCGACTGGTCGAGACTGGCAATACCGTCGTTATCATCGAGCACAACCTCGACGTCATCAAAACCGCCGATTACCTCATCGACCTTGGCCCGGAGGGGGGAACCCGCGGCGGCGAGCTGGTGGCGGTCGGTACTCCGGAGGAGGTGGCGCGTTCCTCCCGGTCCCACACCGGCCACTACCTGCGGTCTTATCTCAATCTATGACCGGGGTGGTGACAAAATGTGGCCATGGCGCCACTGCCTGTGGCAGATTTTGGTCACCCGGCCCGTCATATGGCCGCAGAAAAAACTTCGAAAAAACAGGGCTTTGGCGAAAGTAAACGGGAGAAGGTGGGACGCGGGGCCAAGTTCCCGCCAGAAACCCGGGTAAGCCGCTGAAATTTTTGGGAGAAGATCCCGGACCAGGGAGCCGCTCAGAGGTGGGGTGGCAACATGAATTTTTACCGGGATGAAAAGGTCAATAAACAATCTTCGGTGGCACGATCATTGCTAACTTATTAGGTACAGATATGCCACGCTCCAGCCCTCTTCCATTGCGAGGTTCCTGAATGCTCAAAAAGATTTGCGCGATTTTAATCCTGACCTGCTTCACCAGCGCGTGCGCCAATCAGGCGATGATCCTCTCCGAGCCGT
Organism: Desulfuromonadales bacterium; assembly: GCA_038317685.1. Lineage (GTDB taxonomy): Bacteria > Desulfobacterota > Desulfuromonadia > Desulfuromonadales > DDH964 > JBBQBQ01. Next base: position 8,019 of record JBBQBQ010000046.1, read on the forward strand.
CCGGTGCCCGGGTTTCGATCGACGGTCGGACCATCGGCGTAACCCCTTGTTCCTATGACTATGCCAACAGTAGTGGTGGTTCCTTTGCGGTCATCGTGGAAAAGCCGGGATACGAAGCGATTGACTATCAAATCCAGGCCGACGAGACCGACACCAGTGCCCGCAACAGCTGGCTCGCCGCCGGTCTGGTCTGGAGCCCCCTGTGGCTCGGTGCTTTTTTCACCAAAAAATTGAAAGACAGCTACAACTTTGTGATGAAAAAGGTTCAGCCCCAGTTCACCGCGCAGGCCCAGCCGGAGAGCGAACCCCGGAAGTTCTGAGGCGCCGACGAGTGACGAACTGTCAGGGCAGACCGCAAGGTCTGCCCTTTTTTTAATTGGCGGACGGTGCGATCTCACAGATCATGGCGGGGTTGATCAGATAGTGAGCGGCCCCACTGTCGAGGAGAAAGAAGGTCCCTTGAAGGTTGAGGAAATCCTGGAGGCGGTTTTTCCCCTCGGGCGCTTCGAGGGTGAGGGTCCCATGCAGCACTTCGCCGCCGAGAAAGACCAGGCGCACCGCCAGGCGGTGGCCGAAGGAGCGAGGGGCGTCAGGGTCAGAATCGAAGCGCAGGTGGCTGACAACGTTTTTATTCACCAGGCTGAAGCTCCCGTCGGCCTTGCGAAGAGGGAGGAATGGCTCGGGTTCCCTGAAGAGTTCCAGCGGGGACTGGGGGCCGGAATGGGTCGGACTGAGGGGGCTGAGGTAGACCACTCCTTCGCGGACCAAACCGTCGCAGAGAAAAAGGGTGACCGCGCACTCCAGCTTGTCGATGTGGTAAATGCTCATGGGGACGGTTCTCCCGGGAAAGAATGGGACCATTCTAGTCTCGATTCCCCTCTCCGGCAAGGCCAAAGCCAGGACTTGCGGTTGAGAATTTGCCTTGATTTGGCCTTGCCGGCAAGGTAGCATCGCGGAAAAAACGAGAGACCATGCATCCGCTCCGATTGCGCCTGAAAAATCTTTCCCCTGGAACCATACTGATTACCGGTTATGCGGCCGCCATTCTGACCGGCGGGATCTTGCTGGCCTTGCCGCTGGCGGCGCAGGGTCCATCGATCTCCTTCCTTGACGGGCTCTTCACAGCGACTTCGGCGATGTGCGTCACTGGCTTGGCCGTGGTCGATACCGGAACCCGCTTCTCCCTATTCGGTCAATTGGTGATCCTGACCCTGATCCAGATCGGCGGTTTGGGGATCACGACCTTTTCCGTTTATCTCTTCTTTTACCTTCGGCTGGGGGTGGGCATCCGCGGCCGCTGGATCCTGCACGAAACCCTGCTGCATACCCCGGTCGATTCGATGCGCGATCTGGTGCGCAGCATCTTCCGCCTCACTCTTGCTATCGAAGGGGTAGGGGCCGCGCTCCTGGCGATCGTCTTTATCCCCCAACAGGGGATTATCAAAGGGGGATATTTCGCAGTCTTCCATGCCGTCTCGGCGTTCTGCAACGCCGGCTTCGCCCTCTTTCCCGACAGCTTGGTCAGCTACCGGAGTCACCCTTTGGTGAATATCACCATCATGGTTTTGATCATTCTCGGCGGGATCGGCTTTCTGGTCATGAGGGAGGTGGCGGCTCTGGCCCAGGCCGGGACCTTGCGTCGCCGGATGTCGCTTCATTCCAAGCTGGTGCTGCTGACCTCGGCCGGGTTGATTTTCGGCGGGGCGCTGGTGATCGGTCTTTTGGAGTGGCGAACCGGGCTCCGCGGCATGAGCTTCTGGGAAGGGTTCTGGACCGCCACGTTCCAGTCGGTCACGGCGCGGACCGCCGGTTTCAACACCATCGACCTCAACCTCTTCGGCGCTCCGACCATTGTTTTCATCTCTTTTCTGATGTTTATCGGTGCCTCTCCAGGGTCCTGCGGCGGCGGGATCAAAACCACCAGTCTGGCGATCTTCTTCAGCATTCTGCACAGCCGCCTCAAGGGGATCTCCCATACCAACGTCTTTCGCCGGACCCTTCCGGAAGAGGTCGTGACCAAGACCCTGAGCCTGGTGATGCTGGCGATGCTGCTGGTCGGAGTGGCGGTCTTCGCTCTTTTGGCAGTCCATGGCGCCGGGGTTCCCCTGCTCCAGAGCCGGGGCTATTTCATGGATTATTTCTTCGAGGCGGTTTCGGCCTTCGGCACGGTCGGTTTATCCCTGGGGATCACTCCGATGTTGGGCGGCGCCGGGAAATGCATTATTATTCTGCTGATGTTCATCGGCCGGGTCGGGTTGCTGACGGTGGCGTTCACCATCGCGCGCCGCAGCCGTCCCGAAGCCGTTCGCTACGGTGAGGAAAACATCATGATCGGCTGAACCTTTGGCCGAGGAAAGGATCTGGGCGTGAAACGTTTCTGCGTCATCGGTCTCGGAAACTTTGGTTTCCATGTGGCCAGCACCCTCTACAACCAGGGACATGAAGTCGTTGCCATCGATACCGATCGGGAGAAAGTCCAGCATATTCAGGACCATGCTTCCTACGCCATCCTCGGTGATGCCGCCAACAAGGAATTTCTCAAGGGGCAAGGGATTCCGGAGATGGATGCCGTCATCGTTTCCACCGGTGAACGTTCCCACCTGTCAACTTTGATTACCCTCTATCTGCGGGAGCTGAAGGCCCCGCGGATTCTGGTGAAGGCGGTCAATGAAGACCATGGCCGAATCCTGGAGAAGATCGGCGCCACCGATATCATCTTTCCGGAGAAGGACATGGCGCTCAAGCTGGCGCGGAGCCTGGCCAGTCCCAACATTCTCGAATACATCCCTCTTGCTGAGGATTATTCGATTTCGGAGTCTGCCCCCCCGGCCCATTTTGTCGGCAAAAATCTCATCGACCTCGACCTTCGCCGGCGCTTCAACGTGACCATCATCGGTATCAAGGATGTCCTGACCGACGTGTTTACCATTTCCCCGGCCCCCAGCCATGTCATCAAGGACAGCGATTTGCTGGTGCTGATCGGCAAATCAACGGATGTCGAAAGGGCCTGTAGCAAGAAGTGACGATGCGGGGGAACGGTCCCTGGATGGGCGATTGACATTCAAGGAGGGTCAGGTAAACTGGCAACAGTTTGGCCGGTGGCTCCGGCCACAATTTTTTTTAGGAGACGACGTATGTCTGAACTGAAGGGATCGAAAACCGAACAGGACCTGCTGGAGGCTTTTGCCGGGGAATCCCAGGCGAACCGCAAGTACCTGGCTTTTGCCAAAAAAGCCGACCAGGAGGGTCATCCCCAGGTCGCCAAGCTGTTCCGGGCCGCGGCGGAGGCGGAGACCATCCATGCCCACGCCCATCTGCGCGCACTGGGAGGAATCGGGCCGACCGCAGCCAACCTCCAGGAAGCGATCGCAGGTGAAACCCACGAATTTACCAAGATGTATCCGGCGATGATCGCCGATGCGAGCCGGGAAGGGTTTGACGTGGCCTTGAGGAGCTTTAGCTTTGCCAATGCGGTCGAAGAAGTCCATGCGGCGCTTTACCAAAAGGCCCTAGACCATCTCGGCAAGAATGGTGTCGTCGACTATTATGTCTGCCAGGTCTGTGGGAATACCCTGGAAGGAGAACCCGACGGTCCCTGCGAAGTCTGCGCATCGGCCCAGAGCGCTTTCCGCAAGATCGACTGACCCACCCTGCAGCAAGGGCCTCCAAAGAGCCGGGCTTCAGGGCCCGGCTCTTTCATTGCCGGATTCGACCGTTGAGCCGCGGTTATCACTCTAACCATCCGTCTGGAGTCTGACCCCCCATGGAAAAATGTCCGGTCTGCAAAGAGCTGAAGAAAGGTAAATACTGGTGCAAGGGGTGCGGCACCATGTTCCTTTGCCCCAACCAGGGGTGTGGTGCCGAAATCCGGAAGCGCGATGGCGAGGAATGTCCGCGCTGCGGGCTGCTCTTTGCCCCCTACCGGGAGACTCAGAAACTGGTTCGTCTCTGCCCTAAATGCAAGAAGTTTCAGGGCCTGGCAGAACCCCAGTGCAAATCCTGCCGGTACTGGTTCAACTGCCCCAGCTGCGGGCACAAGGTCCCCTCGACCAGCATGCTGACCTGCCCCCGATGTGCCACCAGTTTGCGATGAAAAAAGCTGAGGGTCACTGCTCCCCCGAGATAAGGGCGGGGTCATGGCTTGGTTCGCTTGGGCAACCCCAGCAGGCGGTGCAGGATAATGATCAGAATGAAGCCGAGGGCGAGTAGCCCGCCGGCCGAAAGCAGGACGGTAATCACGAAATCCCCCTCGGCTAGATGGTGCACCTTTTATAGCGCGCCATTCTCACAGAAGTCTCACCATCCCCAATAAAAAGCCCGGCCATGGCGGCCGGGCTTTTTATTGGGGATGGTCGGAGGAAGTGGACTCAGGGTCGGATGCTTCGGTCTTCCGAACCGGAAGACTACAGGATGAGGAGAGTCAGGTATCGACGCCGAGTCGTGGCAGAATCCAGCGGTTGAGAAGATACCAGACGAGCAACAGGCCGAGCAGGCCGAACATTTCCATGGGAGACCTCCAAGAATAATTTTTATCACTATATATGAATACTCATCTTTTTACAAGGCGTGAAGCGGGCGGTTGACAGGGTCGGGGGTCACGCTATAGTTCCACCACGGTTCCAGCCCAGGAGAAAAGGAGGTTGATAATGAACGACGGCATTCAACGGCGCACCTTTATCAGAACGGCTGCCTTAGCCACCGGTGGTCTCTGGCTGGGGAGTGTGGCGGCGGCACACTCCTTCACCGGCAATGTGTCGGTGGAGGAGGCTCTCTTCGTTGGGGTCAATCGAGCCAAAGACCCGGCCCAGAAGACCCCACTCGAAAAGAAACATGTCCCGGTCATCGAGGTCCCGGCTCTGGTCAAAGCGGGGGAACCCTTCGCCGTGACGGTCTCCGTCGGCGAGATTCTCCATCCGATGGGGGCTGCCCATTATATCGATTACGTCGAACTTCTGGCCGGCAACGAACCGGCCGGGAGGATGGAGTTCCGGTCGGCGTTCAGCCAACCGAAGGCCACCTTTTTTATCGTCTTCAACAAGCCGGTGACCTTGGTGGCACGCATTTATTGCAACCTCCACGGGCTCTGGCAGAGTGAACGGGAACTGGCGGTCGGTTAGTCGTTCTCCCCGCAGAAGATCGACGCCCGAGACGATTGGTCCCGGGCGTCTGTCGTTAGAGGCGGACCGGGAGGAGTTTCGGTCCCGGACCGGCCGCCTCCAGGGGGGAATCCGCTTGACAGGACATGATGAATCAATATATATATTTTCTCGAATGTTTTCTCGAGGTGATGAATATGCGAAGAAAGAGTCTATTCCTGCTCTGCTCGGCGGTCCTGACCGCCGGGCTGTCCTGGGGTGCGACGATCGACCTGAGCGGTGCACTGCAGTCGGCCCTGGCCAATCGTCCCCTGGTCGGGGCTGCCCGGGAACAGGCGCTGGCGGCAGAGCACGCTGCGGGCGTAGCTCACAGCTATTATCTCCCCAAAGTGACGGTCTCGGAAAGTTTCGCCCTTACCGACGAGCCGGGGAACAGCATGTTCATGAAGCTCAATCAGGAACGACTGAGCCTCGGGGGGGCCGATCTGAACCATCCCCCTGCCACTCGGGATTTTGAAACCCGCCTGAGTCTCCAGCAGCCGCTCTACAATCCGGATATCAGTTTCGGTTACCGGCAGGCGCTAAAAGGAGCTGAGGCGGCGGCGGCTTCGACCCGCTGGAGTGAAGAACAACTCGCCTTCGAGGCCTTTTCGGCTTACCTCGGAGTGCAGCAGGCCCACGCCGCCCTGGCCTGGGCCGAGAGCTCCAGTACGGATGCCGAGGAGGTGCTGCGGGTCGCGAGCCAACGCCGGGAGGCGGGGATTGCCCTGAAAGCCGACGAATTGCGGGCCAAGGTCCTGGTCGCCGATGCCAAGCGACGGCTGGTAACGGTAAACAACGATCTCGCCATTGCCAAGGAGCGCTTGGCCCTGGCTCTCGGGAAACCCGAGGTCGATTTCGATATCGCTGCGCCGTTGACGCCGGACCAACTGCCGCTGCCGGAGCCGACTGAGACCCTCCAACGGGCTGATCTTCAGGTCCTTGACCGGCAGTCCCAGGCTGCCGAACTGGCTTATCGTCAAAGCCGCGCTGCTTATCTGCCCCGGGCCGGAATGCAGGCGAGTTATGCCCTGCATGACTCGGCAACGCCCTTCGGCGGCGACGGCAACGGCTGGAGCGTGGGGGCCAATCTCACCTGGGAAATCTTCGACGGTTTCCGTCGGAGCGAAGGGAAGGCCCGGGCCGAGGCGCTCAAACGCGCCGCCCATTACCAACGTCTCGATGCCGGTCGCGCGGCCAGGTTCCAGGTCGATAGTGCCCGGCGTCGGGCAGAGGAAGCCCGGCTCAACTTCGCCACCGCCCGGGAATCGTTACTCGCCGCCGAGGAGGGGAACCGGTTGACCCTGGAGCGTTATCAGGCGGGGCTCGCCAATCTCTACGATCTGCTCGGGACGCAGAGTGTCCTCGATCAGGGACGGATGTCGGTGGTTCAGGCGGAAACCGGCCTCCTGCTGGCGTTGGGGAACATCCAGTTCCAGAACGGGACCTTCCTGAAAAATTTCGTCCCCAAAGAGGTGAAGCCGTGAAGATGACCAAGGCCTGTTGTTCGCTCCTTATTCTCCTCCTTGCTGCCTGCGGGCAGCAGATCGAACCGGGGACCACCCCCGGCCAGCCAGCGGTGGTTAAAGGCCTGGGCTTTGCGCTGGTGGCCGAAAGCGCTCTGCCGGGAACCGATTCCTTCGTCGGGACCGTGGAAAGCTCGTCCCGCGGTCTGTTGTCGGCCCGGATCGACGGCCAGGTGACGAAAGTCATGGTTCGTGAGGGGGATTCGGTCAGCGCCGGCCAATTGCTCCTGGTCCTTGGCAACAACGTGGCAGGGAATCAACTGCGGCAGGCCGAGGCTGGATTAGCTCAGGCCCAACAGGGGGAGGCGACCGCCCAGGCGCAGCTGACCCTGGCGGAAAAGACCTACGACCGCTACCGGCAACTCTTCACAAAAGAGGCGATCACCCCCCAGGAAATGGATCAAATGACGGCCAACCTCGATGTCGCCCGGAAAGGCCTTCAGGCGGCCAAGGCAGCCGTCGCCCAGGCTGGTTCGGGACGCGACTCGGCCCAGATTGCAGCCGGCTACAGCCAGGTGCGGGCCCCTTTTGCAGGGCGGGTGGTCAGCAAGCAGATCGATCTCGGCAGTACCGTCATGCCGGGGCAGCCGCTCCTGACTCTGGACCGCCAGGGGGTCTGGCAGGTTCGGGCCGAAATCCCCGAATCCTTCGCCGGCCGCATCCTCCCCAACACAGTTCTTTCTATTGAAATCCCGGCCCTCGGCAAAACCGTCGACGGCACCGTGGCTGAAGTCCAACCGGCTGCCGATCCCCGCAGCCGGTCGTTCCAGATCAAGATCAATCTGCCGCCGATCGACGGCATCGTCGCCGGCTTTTATGCCCGGGTGGTCCTCAATGAAACCGGCTCCCGGGCGATCCTGATCCCCGCCGGCGCCCTGGTCACGCGAGGTCAACTGCAAGGGGTCTTTGTCCGGGATGGGCAGACCCTGCACCTGCGCCTGATCAAGGTCGGTCGGCAGGTCGGGGATCAGCTGGAGGTCCTCTCCGGTCTGACCGTCGGTGAAAAAATCGTCTCGGCCGGTGCCGAACGAGCCCGCAACGGGGCCCGGGTGGAGGACTGATCGATGGCCGACGACAGCCAGAAGAACCGCTCCCTGATCACCCGGATCGTCGACAAATTCCTCGACGGCAACCTGTCGGTCATCCTCATTATGGTCGCCTTGCTGGCCGGCGCCGCGGCGTTGCTGCTGACCCCCAGGGAAGAAGAGCCGCAGATCGAGGTTCCCCTCGCCGACGTCTATGTCCACCTTCCCGGCGCCAGCCCCGAGGAAGTGGAGCGATTGGTGGCGACACCGCTGGAGAAGCTCCTCTGGCAGGTCGACGGGGTCGAGTATGTCTACTCGACTTCCCGCGCCGATATGGCGGTGGTCACGGTCCGTTATTATGTCGGTGAGAACCGTATCGATTCGCTGGTGAAGCTGCACAACAAACTGACCACGCACACCGATCTGGTGCCGCCGGGGGTCACCGGCTGGGTGATCAAGCCGATCGCCGTCGATGATGTGCCGATCCTCAACTTCAGCCTCTATTCCGATCAGGTCTCCGACTACGACCTGCGGCGGGTGGCCGAAGAGGTCATCGACCGCCTGCAGTCGGTCAAGAACACCAGCGTTACCACCGTCATCGGTGGCCGGCCGCGCCAGGTGCGGGTGCTGATCAAGCCCCAGGCGCTGGCGGCTCATGGGCTCAGCCCCTTGCAACTGCGCCAGGCCTTGGCCGGTGCCAACCTGGAACTCCCCTCCGGGGCCTTCGATCAGGCCAATCAGAACATCCTGGTGCGTGGCGGGACCTTCTTCAGGTCGGCCGGAGAGGTGGCCGACCTGGTGGTCGGCGTAAACCAGGGGAAACCGGTCTACCTGAGGGATGTGGCCGAGGTCAGCGACGGCATGGCGGAGGCCGACACCTATACCCGCCTGCGTTTCGGACCGGCCGGCGATGCCGCCCTGGCCGCCCAGGGCCAGGAGTTTCAGGCGGTCAATATCACCGTCGCCAAACAGAAGGGGACCAATGCGGTGGTGGTGGCGCAGGATGTGATCGATGCCGTCCACGCCATGGAAGGGACCATCATCCCCGATTCGATCAAGGTCCGGATCACCCGGGACTACGGTGAAACCGCCAATCACAAGGTCAACGAACTGATCAACGAGCTCCTCATCGCCATGGTGACGGTCCTCGCTCTGATCTTCTTCGTCCTCGGTTGGCGGGAAGCCCTCATCGTCTCGGTCTCGATCCCGATCATCTATTCGCTGACCCTGATCATCAACTACTGGCTCGGCTACACCATCAACCGGGTGACCCTCTTCGCCCTGGTGCTGGCCCTCGGCCTTCTCGTCGACGACCCGATCGTCGGCGTCGAGAACATCTACCGGCACTTCCGGCTCAAACAGGAACCGCCCCGCGAGGCGGTCCTCTCCGCCGTCGGCGAGGTCCAGCCCCCCGTGATTCTGGCGACCTTGGCGGTCATCCTCTCCTTTTTGCCGATGCTCTTCATCACCGGCATGATGGGCCCCTACATGCGGCCGATGGCGATCAACGTCCCCCTGTCGATGTTGATGTCGATGCTGGTCGCCTTTACCATCACGCCATGGATGAGCTACCACCTGCTCAAGGGGGAGTTCGGGAAGGAGAAGAAGGAATTCATTCTCCACGAAGCCAAGCATTACGTGGTTTACAAGAAGATCCTGCAGCCGTTTCTCGATTCCCGGGCCAAGGCCTGGCTGCTCCTCGGCGGGGTGGTGTTGCTCCTCCTCGGATCGATGGCGATGCCGGCCTTGAATCTGGTGCCGATGAAGATGCTCCCCTTCGACAACAAGAACGAGTTCCAGCTGGTCGTCGACATGCCGGAGGGAACGACGCTGCAAAAGACCGATCAGGTGGTCCGGGCGCTGGAGGATTACCTCGGCTCGGTCAACGAAGTGACCGATTACGAGGCCTACGTCGGCACCGCCAGCGCCATGGATTTCAACGGCATGGTGCGCCACTATTACATGCGCCAGGGTCCGAACGTCGCCGATCTGCGGGTCAACCTGGCGCCCAAAGGGGACCGGTCGATGCAGAGCCACGCTATCGTGCTGCGGCTGCGCAACGATCTGACCCGCATCGCTTCAGGACTCGGAGCCAATCTGAAGATCGTCGAAGTGCCGCCGGGCCCACCGGTCATCGCCACCCTGGTGGCCGAGGTTTATGCCGACCCCGGGGTCTCCTATGGGGATCAGATCGCTGCCTCCCAGATCGTGCGCAGCCGGATGGAACGGGAAGACCGGGTGGTCGACGTCGACGACATGGTCGAGGCACCGCAGCCGCGCTACCATTTCATCCCTGATCGGCAACGGAGTGCCCTCCTCGGTATCAGCGATGCCCAGATCGCCCAGACCCTGACCCTGGCCCTGGGAGGTGAAAA
>JBBQBQ010000047.1:0-17931 GCA_038317685.1 Desulfuromonadales bacterium
GGCGACATCACCACCTTGATGGTCTGGCAAAAAGGGAAGGTCCAATTCGGCGAGTTCTTTGCCATCTTCATCCCCTCCATGGTCAACTGGTTGATTCCGGCGCTGCTGATGAGTTGGTCGGTCAGCAAGGAATGCCCCCAGGCCCTACGGGAAAGTGTGAGTATGAAGCTTGGAGCCAAACGGATCATGGCGCTCTTCCTGCTGACTATCGCCACGGCTGTCTCGTTCCACAACTTCCTGCACCTCCCGCCGGCGGCGGGGATGATGCTCGGGCTCGCTTATCTGGGCTTTTTCTCTTATTGGCTGAAATTGCAGGAACACCGGGCCATGACCGGCGATCAACCCCTGGATATGACCGGACACAATCCTGACGACCACGACAACGACGCCGAGCCGGCCCCTCCCGGGCATGGTCACCTGCCGGTGGGAGGCTTCGACCTGTTCCGCAAAATCGCCCGGGCCGAGTGGGACACCCTGCTCTTCTTCTACGGCGTGATCCTCTGTGTCGGTGGCTTGGGCCAGTTCGGCTACCTCGCCGTCGTCTCCAATTCGCTCTATCAAGGTCTAGGTGCCACCACCGCCAACGTGCTGGTCGGCATCCTCTCGGCGGTGGTCGACAACATCCCGGTGATGTTCGCGGTCCTGACCATGGACCCGGAGATGTCTCACGGCCAGTGGCTGCTGGTGACCCTGACCGCCGGTGTGGGCGGCAGCCTCCTCTCCATCGGCTCCGCCGCCGGCGTGGCCCTGATGGGTGCCGCCCGCGGGGTCTACACCTTCGGCGCCCATCTCAAGTGGACCTGGGCGGTGGCTCTCGGCTACGTGGCCAGCATTGCGACCCACCTCATGTTGAACGCTTCGATGTTCGAATAACTCCGTAGTCCCGGCCAGCCCCGGAGCCCCGGTAACAACGACAGCCCGCCCGGCATGAAGCCGGTGCGGGCTGTCGTTGTTACGCCATGGCCGTGGTCCAAAACCAGGGGGACCGCTCAACTCCCCCGCCCCGGCGATTCCTCTTTGGTACCACCCCCCACCACCGCCAGCGATTTCCACCGGCCGCCGCGAAAACGCAGGTAAAAGACTCCGCTGAAGGAAAGAAAGAGCCCGATGACGGCCAGCCAAGCCGCCTGCGGAGGGAGGCTTAAAACCTTCAAGAAGAGGATCAGGACCGGTACCAGCAGCCAGTGCATCGTCACCGAGACTCCCATCGCCCAAAGGGTGTCTCCGGCACCGCGCAGAGCGCCGCTGTAGACGACAACCACCGCGTCCGCCATCACATACAAGGCCGCCAGCCGTAACATGCTGACCGCCAGGGGGGCCGCCGCAGTGTAGATGGCATCAGGCGCATCGGGGCGGAAGATCCCGACCAGTTGTTCCGGAAAAGCGACAAACAGGATGAGGATCACCGAGGAGTAAACCCAGCCCATTTTCAGGCCGGAGCGGGTGACGGCCTCGGCAATCTCCGGGTGGCCGGCTCCCATATAGCGCCCGACCAGGCTGACCACGCCGATCTGGATGCCGAGGAGCGGGACAAAGGAGACCATGTCCCAGTTGAAGACGATGGTGATCGCGGTGGCGGTGGCCAGACTGTGGCTATGAAAGATCAGGATCATCGCCGTGAAGGCCAACAGATTCAGGAACATCTCTACGCCGGCCGGGGAACCGAAGCGCAGCAGCTTTGCCATCACCGCGCGGTCAAAGCGCAGGGCCGCGACAACTCCGAACTCGCGTCGACTGGAGGGTCCCAGGTAGATCGTCACCAGGACCAGCAGGCCGCAGAAACTGCTGAAGAGGGTGCCGTAGGCCGCGCCGCGCAAACCCAGGGCAGGAAACCCGAAGTGTCCGAAAATCAGGATGTAGTTGGCGACGACATTGACGACCATGGCGGTCAGGGCGGCAATCATGACCACCCGGGTCCGGCCGATGCCGGAAAAGAAGCTGCTGAAGGAGTTGCGCAGCAGAACCAGGATCGTCCCGAAGAGGAGGATGTCGAAATAGGCCTGCTGCTCCAATAGCTGCCGGGCCGGAATGTCCATGACCGCGAAAAGCCGATGGGCGAGAGGTCGGCAGACCAGGATCATCGGTGTCGCCAGGACCGCCAGCAGCACCGCCTGGGAGAGGACCAGGGCGCACCCCTCCTTGCGGCCGGCGCCGAGATACTGCGCCGCCAGGGCGGTAGCATAACCGGTCAGCCCGATAAAAAAGGTCATCATCATAAAGCTGGTGAGGCCCCCGGCCATGGCGGCGCTCATCGGCACCGGCCCGAGGCGCGACAGGAAGAGACGGTCGGTGAAGATCATCACCGTGTCGCAACCCTGCGAGACGACCATCGGCAGGGCGATGGCAACCATCTCCCGCAGGCCGCCCGGGGGAGGATGATTCACGGCCACCGCAGGCAAAGGGTTCAGGGTTCCGGTCATCTTCTAGGGGAGATACGGCAGCGCTGGGGCGAGCGACGGGATCGAGCCGGGAGTCCCCCGGATGGCGGAAGGGGGCAAGGTCAAAGGAGCCTTCCCGGCATCGATCACTGCAGCCGCTCCATCTGCCGATCATGAAGACGGGAGAGAACAGCCATCGCCAGGGAAGCACCGAGGAACGCAAAGAACATGTCGGACTGGGTATCCCAGGGATCGCCCTGAGTGCCCAGGAACTCCTCGGCCCCCTGTCCCATGACCAGGGCGGCGCCCCATTCGATCAGTTCATACCAGGCACTGATGGCCATGGCGACACAGATCGCCAGAAACCCCGCCATCTTCCTGCCGGAGACATGAGAACCGCGAATCAAAATTTCCCGGGCAAGCAGGGCCGGCACCAGGCCCTGGGCAAAGTGTCCGATCTTGTCGTAGGGGTTGCGGGCCAGGGAGAAGAGATCCTGCAGCCAGGAACCGAAGGGAACCCGCGCATAGGTGTAAGAGCCCCCGGCTATCAGGATGATGGCATGAACCATGATCAGGCCATACAGTAACAGCGTGAGAGGGAAACGGCGCCAGGTCGCGATCAACACCGGAACCGCGATCAGAACGGGGGCGACTTCCATGATCCAGGTGGCACGATCATAGGGTCGGATTCCGGAGATCAGCAGCAGACCCGGCAGAAACAAACCGAAAAAGATCAGCAAATGCTGGCGGGATAACATCAAAATCTTCCTTTCGGCGGGGAGCTCCGGTCAGGAAAGGGCCAGGGATACGCCCTTTCGACCACCCCTCCGGTCACTGGCCGCTGCCGAAACACCTCCCCGAACGGATTGGCCGTCACCCGCGGTTCAAACCTCTCCCGTATATTCGCCCCGCGCAGGGTAGTCCTTGGCGATGGCGAAGTCGACGGCACTCAGCAGGTCCTGAAAGGGCGGTCGGGCGAAGGGCATGGTTTGAACGGCGCCATAATAGAGGGTGCCGTCGGCCCGGACCAGAAACACCCCCGGCTCACTGAACAGCGGCGGCTCCTCGATGCCGATGGAGGTCTTGCCGCGGGCAGTGCTGATGTAGAGCCCCCACTGACGGGCACTTCGCAAGCTTAAGCCATAGGCGAACGGGACGGCGCTGGCATGGACCTTTTCGGCCATTTGTTGACCCCGCTCGGCATCATCGCTGCTCACGGCGACGATCTTCACGCCCCGGGCCGCGAATTCCGGGGCGAGGCGCTCAAGTTCCAGCAAATACTTGGCGCAAAGGGGGCAATGCAGCCCCCGGTAAAAGACCACCAGATCGAAACGCTCCGGGGGCAGCGCACCGAGGACAAACCGCCCCCCGGTGACCAGCGGGACATTCAGGGCCGGAACGGGGTAGCGCGGCAGCAGGGCAATCGGGTTCATCGTCTCATCCTTTCGGAAGGAACCGACCGGGCCCGGTGGACGCCCGGAAGGATAGGTGGCGGATCAGATCCGGTTCTTCAGGGTTTTGAGGGCCGCTGCGGCCGGAAGCTCAGGGCCAGCCCGAGGGCTGAAAGGATCAGCGCCAGGGCCGGCAAGGCATCCCCCCAGCGGGTATAGAGGGAGGGCCGGGCGCCGAGACCGACCTCCCCTTTAAGAACCGTCGTTTCGAAGATGCGGGTCTCGCCGGTGATCCGCCCGGAGGGAGCGATGAGGGCGGAAATCCCGGTATTGGCGGCCCTCGCCAGCCAGATCCGGTTTTCCACGGCGCGGAAGCGGGTCATGGCCAGGAGCTGGGCCGGAGCGGAGGAGCGGCCGAACCAGGCGTCGTTGGTGATCGTCACCAGCAGATCGCTCCCCTTGTTGACCATATCCCTGGCCAGGTCGGGAAAGATCCCCTCGAAGCAGACCAGGACCCCGGCACGGTGCCCATCGAGGAGCAAGGGGGCGATCGTCCCCGGGGAAAAATCCCCGATCCCGGTCACCAGCTTGTCAATGAAAGGAAAGAAACGGCCGAGGGGAACGTATTCGCCGAAAGGAACGAGATGGACCTTGTCACTGCGCCCGAGGAGATTCCCGTCCGGGCCGAGGAGGAAAGCGCTGTTGTAGTAGCGGGTGGTGCGATTGACGCTTTCGTAGGCGGGACTGCCGAAGAGGAGCCAGGAGCGGGTGTGGCGGGCGACGTCGACGACCTCCCGGCGCTCCTTGGATTCGGTCTGGAAGAAGAAGGGGGTGGCGCTCTCCGGCCAGATGATGAGGGCTCCCGGGGACCCGGCCGCTCCTTTCAGGGAGAGATCCCGGTAGCGGTCGACGGTCTGCTGCTGGAAGGAGGGATCCCACTTGATCGACTGGTCAATATTCCCCTGGGCCAGGACCGCCGTGAGCTGCGCGGGGCGCCGGTCGAGATCCTGACCAAGTCGCCAGGCGCCGTAGCCGAGATCGGCGGCGACCAGCACCAGCAGGAGTCCAAGGGAGCAGCGGGGGATCAGCCGCGCCTCCCGGAGGCGCCAGGCCCGAGCCAGTTCTGCGAGGGTGGCGTTGGCGAGGACCAGCAGGAAGCTCAGGCCGTAGACACCGAAAAGATCGGCCGACTGGATAAGCGTCAGCCGGTTTTGCTGGGAATAGCCGAGGATCGCCCAGGGAAAACCGCTGAGGAGGAAGGACCGGAGGAATTCGAGGCCGACCCAGAGGAGCGGCAGGGTCAGCGGCAGCGGCAGGCCCAGGCGATCCCGCAGGCGGAAGGAGCCCCAGACGGCAACCCCGAAAAAGAGCGCCAGGTAGCCGACCAGCAAACCGTAGGCGACCACGGCCAACAGCGGGTGGAGCTTGCCGTAGGTCGTCATAACAATGTTGACCCAGTAAAGGATCACGGCGAAAAAAGCAGCCCCGGCGATGAAACCCTGCCGGAAGGGTCGTTCGCCGGCGCACAGAAGCAGCGGCACCAGCGCCACCCAGGCGAATTCGGCGAGATCGGGGCGGGGGAAAGCCAGGGCCAACAGGCCGCCGGAGGCCAGGGCCGCGAGAGTGGCAGGGTCGGGACGACGGATCATTCCTTGTCGCCCTCATCGCCGCCGTTGGCAACCCGGCACACCCTGACCTTGCGGATCTTGCGTTGGTCGGCTTCGACCACCGTCAACTGCAGGTGCAAATCGCCGATCGACTCCCCGGGAGCAGGAACATGGCCGAAAAGGTGGAAAAGGTAGCCGCCGACGGTGTCGAACTTCTCGCGGGGGATGACGATGTCGAAATGTTCCTCCAACTCCTCGATGTTGAGCCGCCCGTCGACCAGGACCGTTCCGTCCGATTCCTCCACCAGCCACTCTTCCTCCAGGTCGTATTCGTCCTGGATATCGCCGACGATCTCCTCCAGGAGGTCCTCGATGGTGATGAGCCCCGAGGTGCCGCCGTACTCGTCAATGGCGATCGCCATGTGCACCCGCATGCTGCGAAAATCCTGCAGGAGCTCCTCGACGTTCTTGGTTTCGGGGACGAAGAAGGGGCTGCGCATGACCTGCGGGATCTGGATTCCTTCCGGAGGATGTCCCCAGTATTTGAGCAGATCCTTGGCGTAAACAACGCCGACCAGGGTGTCGGCGGTTCCCTCGTAGATCGGGATACGGGAATGCCCCGAGGAAAGAATCGCCTTCAGAAGTTCCTCGAAAGGCGCCGCCGAACTGCAGGTGATCATGTCGGTGCGCGGCACCATGATTTCCCGCACGATGGTATCGCCGAACTGGAAGATGGAGTGGAGCATCTCCCCTTCTTCCTCGTTGATCAGCCCTTCTTCCTCGGACTCCTCGATGATTTCCTGGAGTTCCTTTTCGGTCAGCGCCCGCCGCTTGCCGAAGAGAGCGCGTCGTAAGGCCCCCAGCCAGGAGACGTTGCGCCCGTGATTACCGCCGTCGTCCAAAATTCGTTTCCTCCTTGCTCCAAAAATTTGTCAGTCAAACAACAGGTAGATGGTAACCGTCACAATGGTTCCAAGGCCGGCGCCGATCAAAATTTCCCGCAGGCTGTGAATCCCCATCAGCAGCCGGCTCTGGCTGACCATTGCGGCCATCACCAGGGCCAGCAGGGCCGGAACCGGACCAACCCCGGAGAAGACCAGGGACGTCGCGATGGAGAAGGCCACCGCCGCGTGTCCGCTCGGCATGCCCCCATAAAGGGGAGTCCCGTGCCCATAGCGGGCCTTGAGGAGGACCACCAGAATCGTCACCACCAGGACCGCGGCTACCGACAGTTCCCCCTGCGGCCGGCCGAGGAGGTCGAGGGGGGCGCCGAAACCCGGCACCAGGTGCCGGGAAAACGCGAAGAATCCCATCACCGCCGCACCGAGACCGGCGATCAGCACCGCTCCCGCCGCCACATCCTTGGCCCGCTTGGCAAGGAGATGGAAGTCCGGAGAGACTAGATCGACCAGAACCTCCAGGGCGGTGTTGATCAGTTCGGCGAAGAGGACCAGGGTGACGGCGAAGGTCAGCAGGATGAATTCGAGGGCCGACACCCGCAGGAATACCGCCAGCAGCAGGACCGCCACCGCGGCCAGGAAGTGGCTGCGCATGTGGCGCTGGGTGGAGGCGGTCCAGAGGATCCCCTCGATGGCGCAATTGATCGAATCGATGAAGCGGGTCGGTTTCAATGGTCACCCGTAGGGCGGGGTAACCCCGCCCGGCGCACGATGAATCGCACCCTACACGTAGCCTTCCGCTTCCAGCAAGGCGAAGAGTTCCCGTTCCCGGGCCTC
The DNA here is from genome assembly GCA_038317685.1 of Desulfuromonadales bacterium. Taxonomy (GTDB): domain Bacteria; phylum Desulfobacterota; class Desulfuromonadia; order Desulfuromonadales; family DDH964; genus JBBQBQ01. The sequence continues at coordinate 7,113 of JBBQBQ010000047.1, forward strand.
CATTCTACCGGCCTCCTCGGTGCTTCCCCGTTCATGGTCGTAACCGAGGAGGTGAAGGACGCCGTGGAGCAGAAGAAAAACCAGCTCATGTTCGAAGGAGAGACCGGCTTCGCCGGCATCGCGGGCGGCGGTCTCGCTGGAGATCACTACGTCACCGAGAAGAAGGGGGTTGAGGCCGCTCCCTTCCCCTTCCTGCATGGCGAAGGAGATGACATTGGTCGGTTTGTCGCGCTGCAGGTAGTCACGGTTGATCTCGCGAATCTGGGCGTCGTCGACGATCACCACCGACAATTCGGCGTCAGGACATGCCGAGGCGCTTAAGATCCTCTGTGCCGCCTTTCGCAGGGCGATCTTGCGGATTTTTTCCTTCCCCTGCCGGTTCTCGATTTGAATCTTCACCGTTCTTCCTCTTGGCGGGTTCCTTCTCCCGCTCCTTGTAGGCTGGTTCCGGATAATCGACCCGGTGATGGAAGATCCCCGAGAGAATCCGGTTGAAGCTTCTGGCGATATTGTTGAGGTCCTTCAGCGTCAGTTCGCATTCGTTGAGCTGGCCGTCGATAAAGATGTTGTTGATAATTTTCTGGACCATGCCGCGGATGCGCGCAGGCGTCGGATCGTTGAGAGTGCGACTGGCCGCCTCGACGGCGTCGGCGAGCATGATCAGGGCCGCCTCACGGGTCTGCGGCTTGGGCCCCGGGTAGCGGTAATCCCGTTCATCAATCTGCTGAACATCCGGGTCGGCCTTGTTTTTGGCCTTGTCGTAAAAATATTTGATGAGGGCGGTCCCGTGGTGCTGGTGGATGATATCAACCAGGGGCTCGCCGAGGCCGCACTCGCGGGCCATCTCCACCCCGTCCTTGACATGGGAGACGAGGACCAGGGCGCTCATGGAGGAGGCAAGCTTGTTGTGGCGGTTCTCTTCTCCCCCCAGATTTTCGATAAAATAAAGGGGCTTCTTGATCTTGCCGATGTCATGGTAGTAGGCGGCGACGCGGGCGAGAAGCGGATTGGCGTTGATCTCCTCGGCTGCAGCCTCGACCAGATTGCCGACGATAACCGAATGGTGGTAGGTCCCCGGCGCCTGGATCATCAGTTCCCGGAGCATCGGCGTGTTCATGTTGGCCAGCTCGAGGAGCTTGATGTCGGTGGTGTACTTGAAGAGATGCTCCACCAGAGGGATGGTGCCGGTGACGATCAAGGCGCAAAGGAAGCCGCCGAGGAGGCCGAAACCGGTTTTGATCAGGAGTTGGGAATCGAAGCCGTGGCCGGCCAGCAGGTGGAGTGCGAGGATCATCAGGGTATTGACCAAAGCAACCCTGAAACCGGCCCGGTAAAGGCCGGTACGCTCCTTGCACTGGCGGACCCAATGGGCGCCGGTGAGGCTCCCGGCCAGCGCGAAGAGGGTAATGAAGAGACTGTTGCCGAAGAGGACCCCGAGCAGGATGGTCGAAAGGAGGATGAACACCAGCGCCACTTCCGAATTGAGAACAATGCGAATCAGCATGGCCCCGACGGCGAACGGGAAGAGATAGAAATAGCTGCTCGAATCGATGTAAGGGAAAGCACTTTCCAGGGCCGATGCGACGAAGATGCCGAGCTTGATCAGGACAAAGAGTCCGATTAATATCACCACCAGGAAGGTCAGGTCGCGGGTGTTGGGACGGTATTTGCGGATATTGTGCTTGGCGAAGCGGTGAGCCACGAACAGGAGGGTCAGGATCACCAGCAGCAGCCCGCCGGCGTTGCGCACCAGGCTGTTGTCACCGCCGAACTCACGCAGGGCGCGAAGCTTGGAAATCTGGTCAGGGGTGACGCGTTCCCCTTCGCGAACGATCATCTCGCCGCGCTTGACCTGGAAGAGGACCGGCGCCACGGCGCTGCGAGCCGCTTTCTTGCGGGCCTCGGTTTCGCTCTGGTTGAAGGTGAGGTTGGGGCGCAGCAGCTTGTGCAGCAGTTCCGAAAGGGTCCGCTGGTCTGTGGGCGAAGTTTCCGGCAGTTGCCTGATGAGCTGCTGGAGCCGGTCGTTGGCACCACCGAGACCGATGACTCCCGAGAAATCCCGCAAATCAGTCTCTTGCTTGGTCACCAGGTCGCGAAGCGTCACTCCCCGCTCCCGCTCCCCCTGGAAGAGCTGGAGATTGCCCACAATCTTGGCGGCCAGAGCGCGGCTGATGAGATTGCGCAAATCGCCTTGGAAGGCGTTCCCGGCCGGCAAACGAGTGAGAGCAGCCAGTTCGTCGGCGCCCAGCGAAACTCCAAGGGCGGCGTCCAACTCATGGTGCGCCGTTTCGCCGCCGCCTGGCAGAACGGGCGTCTGACGGGCCAGGCGCAGCGCCTCGATCACCCGCCCGGCGATCTCTTCCCCGGCCTGCGGATCATAATCGTAGAGGGAGCGAACCGCGTCCTCGGCCTCGTTGCGCTTCTTTTCCGTAAGCGGAAGGTCGGGGATCAGGATGTCCCGGGGGGACTTGATGTCGCGGGAGGCGATATCCCCCGGGGCATAATCATCAGGGATGAAACCGCCCTTGGGGACGATGATGACGGTCAGAACCACCGCCAGCAAAAACATCAGCAATTGCCGCCGCTGGCGCACGTCGAACCGGAATCCCGGGGGGGATGATTCCTGACGGCCCTTGCGCTGTCCCCCTTCAGGTTTGCGCTCAGTCCAGGACATGACCTTTAGCTCTCTCTCCGATCACCGGCTCCCCGGTCCGGTTCTCGGCGCGGTCGTAAGCCTGCACGATCAGTTGCACGATCGGATGGCGTACCACGTCGCGGTCGCTGAAATGGTTAAAGAAAATTCCCTGAACCCCCTTGAGGACCCGGAACGCCTCGATCAGCCCGGAGGTGCGCCCCGTCGGCAGGTCGATCTGGGTGATGTCGCCGGTGATGACGGCACGGCTGCCGAAACCGAGGCGGGTCAGAAACATCTTCATCTGTTCGGCAGTGGTGTTCTGCGCCTCGTCGAGAATCACAAAGGCGTCGTTGAGGGTCCGGCCGCGCATGAAGGCGAGGGGTGCCACTTCGACCACCCCCTTGTCGATCAGAGCCTGCCCCTTCTCGAAGTCGATCATGTCATAGAGCGCGTCGTAGAGGGGGCGCAGATAAGGATTGACCTTTTCCGCCAGATCGCCGGGAAGGAAACCGAGCTTTTCCCCGGCTTCCACCGCCGGGCGCACCAGCACGATGCGGCTCACCTCTTTCTTCAGCAGCGTCGCCACCGCCATCGCCATCGCCAGGTAGGTCTTGCCGGTCCCGGCCGGACCTATGCCGAAGACCACGTCGTTGGCTCGGATGGCGTCGATATACGACTTCTGGGCCAGGCTTTTGGGGGCGATGACCTTATTGCGGGAAGAAACGAAGATGGTATCGAGGAAGATCTCCTTGAGGGAGGATCGGGAGTCGGCGCTGAGAATCCGAATGGCGTAATCGATGTCGGTCGGGTAAAGGGGAAACCCCTCCTGAAGGAGGCCATAGAGCTCGCTCAGCAGGCGCCGGGTCAACTCAACCTGGGGCGGGTCACCTTCGATGCGCAGTTCGCTCCCCTTGGAGCCGATGCGGACGCCAAGGGCCCGCTCCACCAATTTCAGATGGCGGTTCTGCCCACCAAAGAGGAGGTTCGCCAGGTGCTGGTCGGCGGCGGCGAAATATCCCCGGCTATCGCTAGTATCCAAACGGCTTCCTTCACTTCCCGAAAATTCGAAGCGCTACCATACCACCGTACTCGCTCAAAATCAATCGGGTATTCTCCCCCGTCGGGGCTGGTCACAACCAGAAAAGGCTTTCCTTTACGGTCCGTTGTGCTATAAATGTGAAGCCTTGCGCCGGTCGTTGCCGGACGCAGCTAAATCCATTCCCAAGGGGGTTGTCATGAGTGAAATAGTCGATATCTACGCCAGGGAAATCCTCGACTCGCGGGGAAACCCGACAGTCGAGGTCGAAGTCTACCTGGAGAGCGGTTCCATGGGTCGGGCGGCGGTACCAAGCGGCGCCTCGACCGGAGAACGCGAAGCGCTTGAACTCCGCGATGGCGACCCGGGCCGGTACCTCGGCAAGGGCGTTCAAAAAGCGGTCGATAACGTCAACGAAATCATCGCCGAGGCACTGATCGGCTGGGAGGCTTCCGACCAGGCGGGGATCGACCGCAGGCTGCTGGAGCTTGACGGCACCGACTTTAAAAGCAACCTCGGCGCCAACGCCCTCCTCGGCGTCTCCCTGGCCTGCGCCAAAGCGGCCGCCGAAGACGCCGGCCTCCCCCTCTACCAATACCTCGGCGGAGCCAACGCCAAGGAACTGCCGCTGCCGATGATGAACATCATTAACGGCGGCGCCCATGCCGACAACAACGTCGACATTCAGGAATTCATGATCATGCCGGCCGGTGCCGCCTCCTTCAAAGAAGCGCTGCGCATGGGGGCGGAAATCTTTCATGCCTTAAAGAAAGTCCTGAAGGGGAAAGGCTACAATACCGCGGTCGGCGACGAGGGGGGGTTCGCCCCCAACCTCGGGAGCAACGAAGAAGCCTTGCAGGTCATCATGGAAGCGATTGTCGCGGCCGGATACAAGCCGGGCGAGGACGTCCTTTTGGCCCTCGACGTCGCCTCCTCGGAACTCTTCAAGGGCGGTAATTATCACCTCGAAAATGAGAAGCAGCCGGTCAAGACCCCGGCCGAGCTGGTCGCGTTCTACGAAGACCTGGTCAACCGCTATCCAATCATCTCCATCGAAGACGGTATGGCGGAAAACGACTGGGACGGCTGGAAACTCCTCACCGACCGTCTTGGCAAACGGATTCAGATCGTCGGTGACGACCTTTTCGTGACCAACCCGAAGATCCTTCGCGAAGGGATCGACAAGGGGATCGCCAACTCGATCCTCATCAAGCTCAACCAGATCGGCACTCTCACTGAAACCCTGGACGCTATCGAGATGGCCAAGCGGGCCGGTTACACCACCGTCATTTCTCACCGCAGCGGCGAGACCGAGGATACCACCCTCGCCGACCTGGCGGTGGCGGTCAACGCCGGCCAGATCAAGACCGGGTCCCTTTGCCGTACCGACCGCGTCTGCAAGTACAACCAGCTGCTGCGCATCGAGGACGAACTCGACGAGGTGGCGGTCTTCGCCGGCCACGAGGTCTTCTACAACCTGCGCAAACGCTGACGTCGGTGCCCCCTTCGGGGCCTTCCAGGGCAAGACCAGACCGGCCCGGGGCAATGGCCCCGGGCCGGTCTTCTTTTGACGTCATCACGACCCGTGCGCGGATCACCCCGCTCGGTCGGCCTTCAGGAAGAGCTGGCAATGCAGGCAGTGGCGCAACAGCAGGAAGGTCGGCCCGTGCATGTGGAAATAATTGCCGCAGCGGGGACAACGGGCCAATGCCGCCCGGATCACCGCGATGATCAATAAGACCAGCCAGATGACGAAGATGGTGCCAATCGCCGAATAGGTCGGGTTCACCCGCAGCGCCACCCACATCGCCGGCAGATAGACGAGAATCACCGACCATAACCACCAGCGCCGCCGGCGCACCAGAACCAGCCCCGGGCCGATTATCAACATATCTTCGATCATCGTGACATCCTCTCTGACAATCTCAGTCTCATCACTATCAGCAATGAGTCGTTATGGAATCTGCTGCCTTACCCCGGAGAGGGACTTCGGCGCCGCTCCCAGGGGGAAACAAAGAGTGAAGGTACTCCCCTGCCCGGGAAGGCTCTGCACTTCGATCCGGCCCTGATGTTCAGAAACGATATTGTGAGTGATCGACAGGCCGAGGCCGGTCCCTTCTCCCTTGCTGGTATAAAAGGGCTCGAAGATCAGCCGCTGGCATTCCGGAGGAATCCCCTCGCCGCTGTCGGCGACCGCCACCAGGACCTGGTCGTCCTGCTGCCAGGCGGTGATGGTCAGGATGCCGCCAGCCGGCATCGCCTCAATCGCATTGTTGACGAGATTCAAAAAGGCCTGCTTAAGTTTATCCCGGTCAAGGGGGAAGATCGGAAGGTCGGGGGCGATCTTCTGCTCAAGGCAGATGTTGGCCTTGCGGCACTGCTTCTCGACCAAAAACAGGATATCCCGCAGAATCCCTCCGAGATCGTCGAGCTGCAGCTTCGGCTTGGGGAGAGCGGCGAATTCGAGAAGTTCGTTGACCAGCACCTCCAACCGTTCGATCTCGTCCAACGCTCGGCGAATCAACTGCTGGTCGGCACTGCTGGCGATCAATCGGTCGTGGAGATCATCGAGGAGCAGGCTGACGCCGGTCAAAGGGTTGCGGATTTCGTGAGCAATACCGGCTGAGAGTCGTCCCAGGGAGACCAGTCTTTCCATGCGCGCCATCTGGTGGCGCATCTCGACCCGTTCGGTCAGGTCTTCGACGGTCAGCAGCCGCCCGCCCTGGTCGCCGAAGCTCAAGGGGAGAAGTGCGAGCCGGAAGGTGCGCTCCTTACCTTCCCGGTTGGCGCTGATATAGCGGCTCCAGAGATCGCGCTCCCCGGCGATGAGGCCCTCGTCCCGCAAGGCCCCGAGGAGTTCCGGCCAGGCGTTCAGGAGGTCTTCGAGGGGAATGGTCCCGGCCGGTTCGGGGAAGCCGAGGATGCGGCGCGCCGGACCATTGGTGGAGGTGACCCGGCCACCGGCATCGAGGGTCAGTATTCCCGATTCGACATGCTCGAAGATCGTCTCCTTGAAGTTGCGTTCGCGCAGAATTTCCTGGCGGGAACGCCGCAGCGCCTGCAGGGTTCGCAACAGCCGAACCCGTCGCACGTTCAATTCGCGGGCCATGGCGTTGAAGGACGTCGCCAGTTGGCCGATTTCGGTATGGCCCGAGGCTGTCACTTCGGTGGCCAGCTGGCCTCGCGCCATCTTGCGGGTCCCCTCTATGAGGGCCAGCAGAGGGCCGGTAATACCTCGGGTCAGGCGCCAGGCGGCGAGGAGCACCAGCAGTCCGGTGAGGGTGATCATCAGGGTCGATTCACTGACGAAACGGGCGATTTCGCGCTTGATCACCGCGGAGGTTGCCAGGGCGGGTTTGTGGAATTGCCGAACCTCGGCGCCGATCGTCACCCCGCCGAAGATGCCGCGAGCGGCATATTCTCCCCCATCGAAGCGGATCGGCGCGTAGGCCATGATTTTCTCGGAACCGCCGACATTGGTGACATCGACCACTCCCGACGCCCCGACCAGGACCGCCTTGGCTACGACCGGATAATTGGGGTGGACAAATCCGGCATAAAACAGGTTGAAGGGGATGAGCCCCTCGGCAATTTCCGCCGGGGTCGAGGCTAAGGTATACGGAGGGACCAGATGGCCCTGGGGATCGAGACCACGAATATCCCAGTATTTCGGATGGGCAATCATCCACCCTTGGTCGTCGAACATAAAACCGTAGTTGCCGCTGGCGTAGGAGGGGAAGACGACGAAGTGCTCTTCCGTGGGGCTGATGTGCTGGGTGAACTCCATAAGGTGACGATGGTCGAGGGAGAGAACCACCACCCCCAGCAGTTTCCCGGAGGCATCCCGTACCGCCTTGGCAAAGCGCACCACCCCCTCATACCTGACCCCTTCCACGGCCGCTTCCGGGGAGGCGGCCCCGGCCAACTGCATGGGAATGCTGACGTGCCAGCCGGTCACATGAGAAACGTAAATCTTCCCCGGCGGCAGTTTTACCGCCGAGCGGAAGTAGGATTCCGTACCGTAGGTGGTTTTGGCCGGATCCGCGACTTGGCGCAGGTCGGCGCTGGGTCGGCCGTCGACCAGTCGCAACCGCTCCCGTCCGTCGCCGCCGACAAAGGCAAGTTCGCTGAAAAGCGGCAGGTTGCGGCGTTCTTCGACCGGGGCCCGGTTAGTGCCCGAGCGGAACCAGACCTCGCGCTGGTGGTTGCGGGCAAAGACCTGGTAGTTGGCGGCGTTGGGAGGGATCAGAACCAGGTCATCCAGGTCGGCTTCGATCTCGCGCAGAAAATCGCCGACCGCCCCGGCCACCATGGTTGCGCGCAGTTCCAGAGCCCGGGCGGCCTGTTGGTCCAGGGCTTCGGTGGCGCTGTCGCGGAGCAGCCGCTCGACCAGGTGAAGGCTGTGGTTCGAGTTGACGGCCAGCAGAATCAGCGGGATCAGGGAAAGGGCCCAGAAAGCGTAGAGAACCTTTCGATGCAGATTCAGACGGGGCATAGGCCCGGATTATAGCAGCAGACAGGGCTGCAAGAAAAGGTTGGAGGGGAGCAGAGTGGAAAAATCAGGAGAAACGACGGGCGTCGCGCAGCAGTTCCCGGGAGTTCACCGCCAGCGGCAGAAGCCGTTGATGTTTATCCAGGACCTCGGCGAGGGAAAGCCCGTCGTTGATGATAACGTCGCTGGGAGTGAAAAAGGTCTTGGCGACATGGCTGCCGTCCGGACGACGGAAGACCAGCACCTCGTACTCTGTTTCGGCAATTGCGCAACGAATGGTGTGCACCAGTGTTTCCATGAACAGGTCCCCCGGATAAGCTCGCGGCCGGCTGGCCGCGGCAAACTGTTCCATTAACCTCAGCAAATTCTGAGCCAAGGCCCCGGCGGAAATGGTGCACGTCCCGTCAGCCGGCACAAATACGCCCGCCGCGGCTCATACCGGGGCGGGCGGGGGAAGTTACCCATAGTAGACCGGCCAAGTTAAATGACCGGATGGGGTCGTCTATTTGCGGCGGCTGACAACATAATCGGCCACGGTGTGCAAGGCGCTCTTCTCGGCACCATCGTTAAAGACGGCGAGGTGGGTTTTGGCGGAGGCCACCAACTCGGACGCCCGCTGCCGGGTATAAGCGATCCCTTGATAGCGATCGATCAGGGCGATGACGTCGTTTAGGTCGTTATCGCTCAGTTCATCGACCTCGATCACCGCGGCCACCCGCTGCCGTTCCTCGTCGCTGCAATGGCGCAGGACGTGGATCAGCGGCAGGGTCATCTTCCCTTCGGCAAGATCGTGTCCCTTAGCCTTGCCGAATTCTTCCTGATCGGCCACGTAATCGAGGGCGTCATCCATCAGCTGAAAGGCCATGCCAAGGTCCATGCCGAAGGCGGCCAGGGCTTCCTCGCGGGTCGGATCGATCCCCCCGAGAATGCCTCCAACCCGGCAGGCGGCAGCGATCAGGATCGCGGTCTTGTTGCGGACCACACCGAGGTAGCTTTCTTCATCAAGGTCGAGGTCACAGGTGCTGATCAGCTGCTGCACCTCACCCTCGGCCATTTGAGTTGTGGCGTCGGAGAGTGCCTTGAGCACCCCGAGGTTCCCGCCCCTCACCATGATCGAGAAGGATTTTGCGAAAAGGAAATCGCCAACCAGGACCGAAGCCTCGTTCCCCCAGACCGAATTCGCCGAGGCATTGCCGCGCCGGAGGACGGCTCCATCGACCACATCGTCGTGCAGCAAGGTGGCGGTGTGGATGAATTCGACGACGCTGGCCAGGCCGATGTGGGCATCCCCCCGATACCCGGCCAGCCGTGCCGCCAGCAACAGCATCAGCGGCCGCATCCGTTTGCCGCCGCTGCCCAGCACATATTCCCCCACTTTGCGGATCAGCGGGACTTCGGAGGTCAGATCCTCCTTGAACTGCGCTTCTACCCGGCGCAGATCGCCATCGAGCAATCTCAATACCTGGTCCATGCCATTCCAGCCATTTCTGGGAAAATGAAAGTCCGCTTATCGTAAAGAATCGTCCTAACGCTTGTCAAAACTTTTTTCCGGAATGATGAACGGCAGTTGCAGCTTGAAAGATGGCTGCGATTCCGCTCCGGGTACCGGACGAGGGCACCGAACGCATGACGGTTGCGGACGGGGGGGGGCAGGGAGTACGAGTACCGGTGTCGGCATCATAGAGAAGGGACAGTTAAGTGTCAACCCGACCCTCCGTACCAACTGGGTGATTTTCAAACAAAGCGGTTGACAAAAAACAACAAATATCTAAAATAAGACCAATTTTATCATCTTTGTCTGGCTTGACTTTACTTGTCTGTTTCTTAAACTTCACTCAGTTTGCATCTGCCACACCGCGAGGAGGCGCCATGGAGAACCCGCAGTACGACTATGCGATCGTCAAAAGCTTCATCCATTGGAGCCTTCTGTGGGGCGTGGTCGCCATTCTGGTTGGGGTCCTGATCTCCTTTCAAATGGTGAATCCTGACCTCAATCTGGCGCCCTACCTGACCTACGGCAGGCTTCGCCCCCTGCACACCAATGCCGGAATCTTCGGGTGGGGAATCGGCAGTTTCTTCGCCACCTTCCTCTACATGGTCCAACGCCTCTGCCGGCGCCCCTTGTGGAGTCCGGGGCTGGCCCGTTTCCAGCTCTGGTTCTTCAATGCCACCATCATCGCGGCGGCAGTGACCCTGCTGCTTGGCTTCAATACCTCCAAGGAATACCACGAGCTGGAATGGCCGCTCGACATCATGGTCGTCCTCCTGTGGGTGGTTTTTGGCGTCAACATCATCATGACCATCGCCAAGCGCCGCGAGGAGCAGATGTACATCTCGCTCTGGTATATGCTCGCTTCCATCGTCGGGGTCGCGGTCCTCTACCTGGTCAATGCCGCCGAGGTCCCGGTCTCTCTCTTCAAATCCTACTCGGCTTATGCCGGCACCAACGACGCCAACGTCCAGTGGTGGTACGGACACAACGCCGTGGCCATGGTCCTGACCGCCCCGCCGCTGGCGGTCTTCTACTACTTTCTCCCCAAATCGACCGGAGTGCCGATCTACAGCCACCGGATGGGGATCATCGCTTTCTGGAGCCTGATCTTCATGTACCTGTGGACCGGAGCCCACCACCTGCTGTGGACCCCCGTGCCCGATT
>JBBQBQ010000048.1:0-17859 GCA_038317685.1 Desulfuromonadales bacterium
TTCCCGCCGCCGCTGCGGTAGGTGAGATTGGGGACCGCGTCGAGCGGCCCGCCCTGCTTGAGGGTCCGCACCAGCTGCAGCAGCGCCTTCTCCCCTTCGGCCCGAATCACCGCATCGACGTAAGGGTACTTGCCGATGATCTCCTCGTGGAACCGGGTCGCGGTCAAACCGCCCAGCACCACCGTCGCTTCGGGATGGAGTTCCTTGCAGAGCCGGGCGACCGCCAGCGCCCCCTGGGCGTGCTGCTGGAAATTCAGCCCGATGGCGAAGATCGGCGCCGAGAGCCCCCGCAGATGGGCCTCGGCATCGAACCCGGGGCTGTGGACCATGCGGTCGCCGAGGTTGTCAACGATGGTCCGGAAGCCGTGGCGGTCGAGGTATTCGGCGATACTGAGCATGCCGATCGGCACCTTGGTGAACTGCAGCTGTTCGACGGAACTCCCCAGGGCTCCGGGAAAGATCGGCCTGGTCCGGAAATCATAGACAGCGGGAGGGTGGATCAGGATGACGTCGAAGTCGGACATAAGGGAAACTCCTTCTTTCCGCAGCTGTTGAAAGCCCTTCAACAGCCGCGGCGGCCGGGACCTGAAGCCCGACCGCCGCGGAGCGGGCTACAGCGGGATGTCGCCGAGGTTGACATCCTTGGTGCCGTCGATCTTGGCGATCTGTTTGGTCTTGCCGTCTTTCTCGATGGTCAGGGCATACACCTGTTCCCCTTCCGGCAGCCCCTTGAACCAGAAGTCGCCGAAATTGTCGGTCACGACCTGGTAGGTCTTCTGACCATTCGGGTCGGTCAAGGTGCAGGTGGCGCCGATGATGACTTCCTTCTCCACCGGATCGTAGATGGTTCCGGCGACGAACTTTTTCGGAGCGTTGATGTAGTAGACCCGCCCTTTGCAGGTCTGGGATTTGAGCGGTTCGGCCTGGGCGATCAGGTCTGCCAGGTCGGACTCTTCCCCGTACTTGAGGGCTCCCGAGGCGCAGTTGTCGGCGCAGCGCGGCATATCCCAGCCATCGTCGATCAGATGCGAACAACCGGTGCATTTCTGGGCGATGTTGAGATGTTCGTTGAAATAGATCCGGTCATGGGGACAGTAGTCCGGGCAGAGTTTGCAGCCGGTGCACTTGGTCGGATCGACGATCACCATGCCGTCTTCCCGCCGGTAAATCGCCTCGGCTTTGCAGACGTTCAGGCAGGCGGCATCTTCGCAGTGGTTGCACATGAGCGGCGTGTAGGAGACCTTGACCTTGGGGACCGTGCCGCGGATATCCTCTTTCATCTTGACCCAGAACTGGCCGGTATCGGGCTGCGGCTTGGCGTAGGGAGTCCAGTCATTGGCCACATGCTCGTCCTTGCAGGCGATCTGGCAGCAATAACACCCGTTACAAATGGAAAGATCGACGACAAATGCTTTCATTGTCCAGCCTCCTCTTTGACGACCCAGGCATCGAAGCGCAGGCCCGCAGCGGGATCATAAGACCTGGCAAAGGCCTCAGGGTTGTCTCTTCTCCAGGTTTCCCATTCTTCGCTCGTCACCTTGCCGACCTGAACCAGGTAGCCGCTGGTCGCCTGGCCGACGGCGTTCTTGGAGGTGATCCCGTCCGGGGAAATGGTGTTGATGGCGCCGCCCCGATCGACCTTGCCGGGGATGATCGGGTCGATGCGGGCGCCGTGGTCGATATAGGCGACACCGGGACGCAGCCGCTCGGTGACGTAGGCGCCGCCGAGGACGGTGCCGCGTTCGTTGAAGATCTTGATGATGTCGCCGAATTTGATGCCGCGTTTCTCGGCTTCACTCGGATGGATCCAGATCGGCTCGTACTTGTAGCCGTCGAAGCCGGTGATCTTGCAGGTCGGGGCCTCGCGGGTCCAGGTGATGTCGTCGCACTGGGAATGGACCCGCCAGCGGCCGTGATTGGACATAAGCAGGAGCGGATAGTCCTTGGCGCGGGGGCTGGACAGGCGCTCGTCGTGCATCTCGCTACTCTCGATCCACTGCGGGCTCGGCGGCCGTTCCTTGTCATCCGGAAAGTGCTTGGCCAGACGCTCGGAGTAGAATTCGAGCTTGCGCGACGGGGTGCCGAGGGGATGCTTGGCGGGCTCGTCGGCGAACTTGCGGAAGCCGGCCGGGTCGTCCTCCCAGTCCTTGGCGGCCTGGTAAAGGTAGTAGCCCTTTTCGCGGAAATCCTCCCAGGTCGTCATTTTATCCAGATTCATGTACTCGAAGACCTTCTTCTGGATATCTTCCGTCGACACGCCTTCCGAGACCTGCTGCTCGAACCCGAGTTTTTTGGAAATTTCGAGGACGATCTGGTAATCGCTCATCGACTCGCCGATCGGCTCCACCGCCTTGTCGCAGAGCATGACGTCGGCGAACTGTCCCCCCTGGCGGATGTTGGTGACGATGTCGTCGACCTCCAGGTGGGTATTCGCCGGCAGGATGATGTCGGCGAAGAGGCAATCGTTCTCCAGCCACGGATGCTGGGCGAGGATACACTCGACCTCGGGACTGCGCAGCGCTTCCTCGGTCTCGTTACCGCCGTTCCAGCAGGTGATCCGGCAGGGGCTGTCGGTCCACATCATGCGGATGCGGGCCCCTTCGGCGGTGCCGAGAGGAAACTGGTGCTCCTTGAACTGGGTGTTGACGGAGCCTTCGATCGCCCCGGTCCCCATGAACTTCAGCGGGACATCCGACATCAGGGCCTTGTGGACGAGGGTCTTGGGGATGACCGACTCCTGCCAGTTGGCGACGGAGGAGAGGACCGGCAGAGCCAGCCGCTCCAGGATTTCAGGATTCCAGAAAGAGGTGCCGGTAAGCCCCTCCATGCGCGGCATGCCGAAATAGGAAAGCTGGTGCTGGTGAACCCCCGGCTTGCCGAGACCCTGCATGCCGAGCAGGCAGATCTCGAGGCGGGCCGGCTCGTGGGAGTAGGGACCACGGATATAGCCGCCGCCGAAGTAATGGGCGATGGAGGTCACCTTGCGGGCGAATTCGCGAGCCAGCGCCTTGATCGTCCATTCGGGGACCCCGCACTTGCCGGACGCCCACTCGGGGGTCTTGGGGACCCCGTCGTCCCGGCCCATGACATAATCGGAAAACTTGTCGAAACCGACGACATGGGTAGCGACGTACTCCTGGTCGTAGCTCCCCTCCTTGATCCAAAGGTAGGCGATCGCCAACTGCAGGGCGGCGTCGGTGTTGGGAAGGACCGGAATCCACTTGTCGGCGTGGATCGCCGCGCCGTAGTTGAGGTCGGGGCAGATGTAGACCATCTGGATGCCGATCTCTTTCCAGAAGTACATCAGCTTGCTGCAGAACTGGCCGGTGAAACCCCAGGGGGTCGTCTCCGGATCGCAGCCCCAAAAGAGGACCTGTTCGGAGTTTTCGGTGGAATCCTTGACGATGTTGTGGGCCGGCCAGTACATCCCCTGGACCCCTTGCCCCCAAACGTGCTTGGCCCCCCAGTACCACCCTTCCCAGCTGTCGGCGTTGCGGACCTGCAGGGTAAAACCGCCCATATGGTCGAGGAGGAGCCCCGGCTGGCCATGGGGGGTGTTGATGGTCTTGCACTCGCCGTGGCCGTCCCCCTGCATGAGGATGGCATTGACCCCGTATTTGGCGTGAATACGGGTGATCTCGTCGGCAATGATCGTCGTCACCTCATCCCAGGAGATGCGCCGATACTTGCTCCGGCCGCGATTCTGCGGGTTGCGTTCCCCCTTCGGGTCCCAGTCGACCCGGATCAACGGGTACTTGATGCGGTTGGGGGAATAGAGCCGCTTCTTGTAGGCCAGGGAAAAGGGGGACGGCATCGACTTCCAGGTCGGCTCCAGGGTCTTGCCGTTCTTTTCAAACTTCCAGGTGCGAATCTTGTCCCGGTCGAATTTGTGGTCGAAGCGAAAGGGCCGAATCCTCAGGACCTTGCCATCCTTGACATCGACCATTCCCTCCGCGCCGCCGCCGTAAAAACCGCCGAGGCCCAAGGAGCGGAATACTGTTTTGTCGCCTTTGGTATTTTCCATGCCGCTGCTACCTCCTTCTGTGGATTTTTGAAACCTGCCTTGATGTGCTTCGACCATGCTTCCCGTCACCAAAATTACATTCAATTTTCCATGTAAAGCCTCCGGACAAAAGCCGGCCCCGCGCTCCCCTGGAACGACTGCGCTTATCGTCTGGCCAGTTTCTGCGGCCCGCCCAGATCGATATAGTAGCCCATCTCCTGGGAGATCTCCGCGGCGGTCCGCAGCAGCTCTTCGGCCAGGCTCTCGCGGTTTTTGCCGAGGAGCACACTCGGCGGGCCGGAGAGGCTGATGGCGCCGGCCACCGCCTGCCTGCGGTCGAAGATCGGCGCGCCGAAGGCGACCAGTCCGGGGATCATCTCCTCCTGGGAGACGGCGTAGCCCCTTAATTTGGTCTCGGCCAGATCGGCACGCAGAGTCTCGACCGCGACGATGGTGTTGCGCCCATGGCGGACCAGCTCGGTATGCTGCAGATAGTCTTCCAGTTCCTCGGGAGGCAGATAGGCGAGGAGCGCCTTGCCGAGCCCGGAGCAGTAAGCCGGCACCCGCGGCCCGATCTGGTGGGAGAAGGAATCCTCGGCCTTGGGGAGGGCGAGGAGAGAGACGAGGACGGTGCCGCGATCCCAGATGCCGAGCCGGGAGTTCAGGCCGGTGCGGCTGGAGAGGGCGTGGAGGAGGCGCGAGGACTTGGTGTTGACGTCGAGGGCGCCGAGATAAACCATGCCGAGTTCGAAGAGTTTCGGACCGAGGCTGTACTTCTGGGTCTCGGAATCCTGCTGCAGAAAGCGCTGGTGCTCCAAGGTCGTCACCAGCCCCCAGGTCGTCGCCTTGTTGAGGCCCAAAAGGGCGGCCATCTGGGTGACCCCCAGCGTCGGCTGGGACGGTGAAAAGAGCGAAAGGATGTCGGTGGCTCTCTGTACGGACTGGATCATCGTATGATAATCTCTTCCCTTGTTTTGTATTGTCACACTGCAAATAATTTAGCTGAAACCGCCCGGGGTTGTCAACCCTTCTTTCACTTTTTCAGCCTGATTAAGACAGCCTTTTTGAGGTCCCCGAAGCACACCGTTTCGTTTGCCAGCGGGCAATGGCGGCGACGGCCGCAACGGCCCGGTCGACCTCGTCTTCGGTATTGAAAGCGCCGATGGAGAAGCGCACCCCGCCATTGATCGCCGCCGTCCCGAGCTGGGTATGGACCAGCGGCGCGCAATGGAAACCGGTGCGGGTGGCGATGTTGTGGTCGACGTCGAGCATGATGCCGGTATCGCCGGGATCGAGGCCGTCGATGTTGAGGGTCAGGGTCGCGACGTGGTTCTCCAGATTCCGGCAGCAGTAGAGGGTGACCCCCGCGATGGGGCGCAGCCCGTCCACCAGCCGCCGCAGCAGCGCGGTCTCACGGGCGAAGATCTGGTCCACTCCCTGTTCGTCGAGCCAGTCCTGCCCCGCCCAGAGGGAGGCGATGCCGAGCATGTTGGGGGAACCGAACTCCATCCGCCACGGATATTCCTCGAGGTGGTAGGGATAAATGGAGTTGACCCCGGTGCCGCCGCTGCGGGTCTGGCGCAGTTCGACGTCCTTGCGAACCACCAGCCCGCCGATGCCGGTCGCTCCCAAAAGCGCCTTGTGGCCGGTGAAGGCGAGCAGATCGACGTTCATCGCCTGCATGTCGATCGGCACCACCCCGGCGGTCTGGGTGGTGTCGATGGCGAAGCGCACCGACCGCTCTTTGCAGATGCGGCCGATCTCCGTCACCGGCTGAATGGTGCCGAGGACGTTGGAGGCGTGGTTGACGATCACCAGCCGGGTGTTGGGGCGAATCGCCCGGGCGATATCGTCGGGATCGACGAAACCGGCCCCGTCGAAGGGGACGAAGCTCGCCTCCACCCCGCCGTCCCGCACCAGGTGGTTGATGGGACGGATCACCGAGTTGTGCTCCAGGTTGGTCGTCACCACATGGTCACCGGCGGTGAGGGACCCGCCGATCATCAACTGCAGGGCATCGGTGGCGTTGTAACCGAAGCAGGTCCGTTCCGGAGTTCCCTCGTCGCCGCCGAAAAAACGGGTCAACCGCACCCGCAGCTTATCGAGGAGGGCGCCGGCCTCGATCGCCAGGTCGAAGCCGCTGCGGCCGGGGTTGACCCCGGTCGCCTTGTAGAAGTCGAGCATAAAGGTGTAGACGTGGTCGGGTTTCGGCCAGGAGGTCGCGGCGTTGTCGAAATAGATGAGATCCTTGCTGTCGTCCATGGTCTCCTCCCTTGGGGGCATCAGTCCGCCGCCCGGACCGCTACCAGGATTTTGTAGCAGAGGGTCACCAGCAGCGCCCCGGTCGCCCAGATCGCCGCCACGATGGCAACTTCAGGAAAAGTGGGGGTATACGCGCTCACCCGGCCGAGGGGCGAAGGATCGAAGCCGCCGACGATCAGGCCGATCCCCTTCTCCGCCCAGAGGGAGCCAAAGATCATGATCGCAGCAGTGGCCAGGAGCTTTTCGTTCCCCCGCCAGCGAGGCACCAGCAGGATCGCGAAAGCGGCCAGCGCCGCCGCCAGGGCCAGCCACATCAGCGGCGCCAGGCCGCCGCCGGAAAAGAGGAGTGTGAACGATTCGAGGTGCTCCGGCATGCCGCTGTAGAAGGCGGTGAAGAGTTCGACCCCGAGCAGAAAGAGGTTGGCGGCGAGGGCGTAGGTGACGATCGTCGCCAGTTTGCCGATCGCCTCCCGGCCGGCATCAAAGGAGGTGCAGCGCCGCAGCAGCAGGCAGAGGAGGATCAGCAGCGCCGGTCCCGAGGCAAAGGCCGAGGCCAGAAAGCGCGGAGCGAGGACCGCGGTGAACCACAGGGAGCGTCCCGCCAGGCCGCTGTAAAGAAAGGCGGTGACGGTGTGGATGCTGATCGCCCAGGGGATGGAGAGGAGGACCAGCGGTTTGATCCAGCCGGGCGCCGGCAGCCCGGTCGCCTCGGTCTGGAGCATGACCCATCCGGCCACCAGATTGATCAGCAGATACCCCGAGAGCGACAGCATGTCCCAGAACATCAGGGAATGGGGGGTCGGATGGAGCAGGACATTCAGGACCCGGGACGGCTGCCCCATGTCGACCAGGATGAAGAGCATGCACATGACAACGGCGGCGACGGCGAGGAATTCGCCGAGGAGGGTGATCTTGCCGAAGGCCTTGACGTCATGGAGGTAATAAGGGAGGACGACCATCACCGCCGAGGCCGCGACTCCGACGAAGAAGGTGAACTGGCCGATGTAGAGCCCCCAGCTGACGTCCCGGGAGAGGCCGGTGATGCCGAGCCCTTCCTGAAGCTGCCGCAGGTAGCAGAGGCCGCCGACGGCGATCAGCACCAGGAGACAGAGGAGCCACCCCCAGTAGCTGCGATTTCCGACCAAGGCCTTGTCGAGCATGAGTATCGTCCCCTTAAACCAGGTAGAAGATCGACGGACCGCAGCCGAGTTCCGGGCGCCGCTGGATGGCGAAACGTCCTTCCAGAAGCTGGCGAGGCGCGGATGCAGAGTCGCTCAGATCCCCGAAAACCAGCGCCCCCTGTGGACAGGCCGCCGCGCAGGCCGGTCCCTTGCCGGCGGCGAGGCGCTCCTCGCAGAAGTTGCACTTCTCCACCACCCCGATGGTCCGGGTCGGGAAGTCGGGATTCGGTTTCAGCAGATAAGGCCGGGGGTCCTCGAAGTTGAAGCTGCGCGAGCCGTAGGGGCAGGCCGCCATGCAGTAGCGGCAGCCGATGCAGCGGTGGTAATCCATCATCACCACCCCGTCGCCCCGTTTCCAGGTCGCCTGGGTCGGGCAGACCCGGACGCAGGCCGGATGCTGGCAGTGGTTGCAAAGGATCGGCAGTTGCTCCGGCAGGGTCCGGGCGGAGAAGCTTTCCCCGGCGGCCGGGAAGACCTTGGCGGCCGGCTCGTTCCAGATCCACTTCACGGCGTGCTGCGGATCGGGGATCTCGGGGACGTTGTGGGCTTGGTGGCAGGCCTGGCGACAGAGGCTGCAGCCGGCTTCCCGGCGGCACTTCTGCAGGTCGATGACCATGCCGAAGCGCACTCCGTCGTCGGTCTGCGGCTGGGTCCCGACAAGCCCCTGGCCGCGCACCGTCCGGGTCAGGGCGCCGGAGCAGGCCGCGATCGCCCCGCCGACGGCCAGGCGGAGAAAATTTTTACGGGTCAGCTTCATTGGGCACCCCCGGCAGCCAGCGCGGCGGTTCTGACTGGTGCCACATGACAACGCCAGCAGTCCGGCGCCGGCACCCCGGCGTAGGCATGACAGCGGCTGCAGAACTTCTCCTGATCGCCGCCGTGACACTGGTTCAGGCAGGTGGCGGAGAGACTCACCGCATAGGAGGTCCCGTTGCTGCCGAGGTAAGTCCGCTCCTGGCGACGAACCTTGCCGTCCCGCCAGGCCATGAGCAGCTCCATGTGGGAGCTGCGCATCCAGTCAACCGGAGCGACGCAGACCGTCCCCGCCTTTGCTTTCGGCAGCTGCGGCCCGGCGCTGGTCGTCCCCGCCGCCAGCCCCTGCCAGAGCGGCCAGGTGACGAGGAGGAGAAAGAGGCCGAGGCCGCCGAGGATCAGCCAGCGGTCATTCATGTCCGGCCTCCGCTGCGGGAGCCGCCAGGGCGCTCGCCGGAAGGGGCTCGCTACGCAGGTTCAGGGTCCGTTGCTTTTCGCCGGTCATGACCAGGGCATTGCCGAGGAGTTCGTGGACCCCGGCGACCTCGACCCCGGGGACCCAGTAATCCATCAGGGCCGGCAGCGTCGCCTTGTCGATGGCGCAGATGCAGGAGAGAATGTTGACACCGTGCTTCTGGTGGACATGACGCACCGCGTTGGCCCGGGGGAAGCCGCCCCTGAGGCGCATCTCCAGATTCTCCTCGGTGCCGAGGCCGGAGCCGCTGCCGCAGCAGAAGGTCTGTTCGCGGGTCGTCCCCTCCGGCATCTCGAAGAAGTGGTTGCACGACTTTTTGAGGACGTAGCGCGGCTCTTCGAGGAGCCCCATGCCCCGGGCCGGGTTGCAGGAGTCGTGGTAAGTGACGATGCGGTTATCGTTGCGCCGGGGGTCGAGCTTCAGCTTGTCGTGGTAGAGGAGATCGGCGGTGAATTCGGCGATGTGGACCATGCTCGTCGAGCGGGCGTGTTCGAAGCGGGTGCCGGTGACGGGGGAGACCGGAGTTTCAAGGAAATCGGCCGGGCCGTTCATGGTCTCCATGTACTGGTGGAGGACCCGCCACATGTGGCCGCACTCTCCGCCGAGAATCCATTTGACTTTGAGGCGCCGCGCTTCGTCGTAGATCTTGGCGTTGAGCCGCTTCATCAGCTCGTGGGAGGAGAAGAGGCCGAAGTTCCCCCCTTCCGAGGCGTAGGCGCTGTAGGTGAAGTCGAGGCCGATCTGGTGGAAGATCGACATGTAGCCGAGGAGGGTGTAGTAGTGCGGCGTAGCGAAATAGTCGGCCGACGGCATGACGAAGAGGACCTCGGCCCCCTTGCGGTTGATCGGCAGATCGACGGCGATGCCGGTGATCTCCTCCAGCTCCTCGGCGGCAAACTCCAGGCTGTCCTTGAAGCCGTGGGGCTGGATGCCGAGGTGGTTGCCGGTGCGGAAGCAGTCGGCCGCCGGCTTGGTGACCCAGTTGATGTTGACGCCGATCAGGTTCAGCAGTTCCCGGCCGATCATGGTGATCTCGGCGGTATCGATGCCGAAGGGGCAGAAGACCGAACAGCGGCGGCACTCGGTACACTGGTAGAAATAGTAGAACCATTCCTTGATGACCGCCTCGGTCAGCTCCCGGCCGCCGGCCAGCGCCCCGAAGGCTTTGCCGGCCGGGGTGAAGTAGCGGCGGTAGACGGAGCGCAGCAGCTCGGCCCGCACCATCGGCATGTTCTTCGGGTCCTGGCTGCCGAGAAAGAAGTGGCACTTGTCGGCGCAGGCGCCGCAGCGCACGCAGGTGTCCATGAAGAGCCGGAAGGAGCGGTACTTACCGAGGCGCTCCCGCATGCCGTCGAGGATGATGGCCTGCCAGTCGGCGGGGAGCTTCCAGTCGGCGTCGGACGGCTGCCATTCCCGCGGATTCGGCAGACCGAGGGCTTCCACCACCTTGACCCCGGCGCTGTAGCAGTAGGTCCCCTTGCGGAATTCGACCGCGGGGTCCCGCCAGTCGGAGGTCGGCGCCTGGGTTGTGATGTCGAGACGTTCTTCAGCCATGGGAGTCCTCGTCCAGGGGGATGCCGGCGAGTTTGAGTTTATCGTGGAATTCGGCTTCCCATTCCGGATAGGTGTGGGTCTTGACCGGAGCGTTCCAGGGGTTGAGGTGGCGTTTGGCCCGGCTGTTGTTGGCCAGATTGCGGGTCGGGCTCAACAGCGCCGCGCCGAGATGGACCAGCTTGCTGAAGGGGAAGTAGGCCGCCAGGGTCGTGATCAGCAGCAGATGGATCAGGAACAGCGGGCTGAGCCCTTCCGGCAGGATTGGCTGGAAGGTCGCCAGGCCGAGGGCGAAGCGTTTGACGGCGATCACGTCGACATGGACCAGATAGCGCATCGCCGCCCCCGACAGGGCGATCCCCAGCAGCAGCAGCAGGGCGAAGTAATCGCTGAACTGGGAGATGTAGCGCAGCCAGGGGTCCCGCAGCCGCCGCAGCAGCAGATAGCCGAGCGCCAGCAGCAGGGCCGGATCGGTGAGATAGAGGACCGGCGCACCGACCTGGAAGAAACCGTCGCTGGCCGAGAGGGCCGTGACCCAGGCCGGGACCGGTTCGACCAGTAGCCGCAGGTGGCGCAGCAGGACGATCAGCAGCGCCCAGTGGAAGACCAGCGCCCCAAACCACAGGTACTTGCTGTCGGCAAAGACATATTTTCCCTGCCAGAGTTGGGACCGATGGTTGCGGAAGAGGGACCGGAACAGCAGGACTTCCAGCAGCAGCCGTCCGACCACGCCTTGGGTGGTACTCGGATTGTCGAGGGGGGCATCCTTGATCCAGGGGAGGGAACGCTGCTGGCCGCAGGTCGTCGGGATGTGGAAGGGAACCGGCGTGGCCGCCCAGCGATAAACCCGCCAGCCGATCCCCAGGATGAAGACGCCCAGTCCGGCGTAAGGCAGGATCACGCCAAGCAGCAACCGCCCCCCCGGGATCACTCCGGCCAGGGCGGCAACCGCCGCCAGCACCGCAATCATCAATGCTGGAAGGAGCAGAAACATCGCTCAGCTCCTGCCGCGGGCCAAGGCCGCCGGAACCGCCAGGGCCCGCCGGCTCTCGTTAAGGCGGATGGCGGCCAGCTGTTCACGGCAGCGAAGGTATTCTTCGAAGGCCAGGAGGACCAACTGGTCGATACCGGCATCGAGGGCCAGCGCCTGCGGCAGCGGCAGCGCCTCGCGCAGGATCGGCCGCAATTGAAACAGAAAGCCCAGCGCCTGGCCGGGGCTGAGTTCCTGCACCGCGCGCAGCCGCACCATGGCGGCCAGGGCGGGCTGGACCGTGGCCAAATCCGGCCCGTTGAAAAGTTCCTGCAGCAGCACCGTCAGATTCTGCTGCAAGGTCTGCCCCACCGGGTTGCGAAAGGGGTCCGGTTCCCGCTGAAGAAACGCCACCGTCTCTCCGGCATAGCAGTCGAGAGTGCGGTCCAGCCATTGTTCGAGAATGCGCGCCCGGGTCTTCATCGAAGCTTAGACGCAGCCCGTCGGTTTCGGCAGTCCTGCCACCTTGCACACCCCTTTGGCCGGGCCGGACGGGAACATTTCATAGATCTCTTCGATGGTGAAGCCGGTCTGCTTGCAGACCTTGCGCACCATCGGAGCGATGCCGTAGTCGATGAAGTAGCCGCGGACGTAGTTGATGAGCTTCCAGTGGTCCTCATTCAATTGCGAGATGTTTTCAGTGGTGGCGAAATCGGCGGCCGCCTCTTCGGTCCAGAGCTCCGGCTCCTGCAGAAAGCCTTCTTCATCCACCTCGTACTCGCGCCCGTTGACTTTGAATTCGATCATTTTCAATATCCTTTCGTTAAATCGGTCCGCCCTTGCGGGCGACACCGTTGGTTGATTTCATCGGTTTCCGGCGGCTGCGGCGGGTCCGCCCCCGGTCCGGCGTTCATGATCCCCGTTTGCCAGGTCTTTCGCGATCCGCAGATTGCGGCGCCGGATCTTAAGGTGCTCAATCACATCGGCCATCCCCTTGGCGCAGGGGCGGCCGCCGCCTTGGCCGTGGACACCGAAATTCACGCATTGGGCGTAGCATAGGTAGCAGGAGGTTTCGACCGCCCACTCCTCGACTTCGACTTCGACTTTGCCTTCCGCCCCGCTGCCCTCGGTCGGGGCCCCGGTGAATCCGGAAGGGGAGACCGTGTTTGCTTTTGGGCGCGGCTGATCAATATTTGCGGCTGGGTCAGGTTTCACATCGTCCTCGTCGGGGGAGCGGATTAAGCGCTGGGCTTTGTATGACATTACCAAACACCTTCTTGTAATGCAAGACCAGATTATTCCCTGCTCCTTGTTTCTGTCAATTAAAAATTCCGCCAAGACCGCAAAAATTTTCCCCTGACCTTCCTAAAATTGGCCCCAACCTGTCAATCTTGATAGGGAATTTTCATGGCGGAGCACTTCGGTTGTGGAACCACCGTCGGTTCCTGGCCCTGGGACCGTCCCCCTGAAGCGGAGAGGTTTCCCGAAGGCTGGGCCGCAATTTTTGCAGCCGGCCCGCGACCACCTTTATCCTTGACAGAATGACGTTTGTTCGGAATAATTACATGTAATTTTACATGCAGTCAAGCGAGTTGTTCCCTTGCCGCCTGGTTGCGACGGCCGGAACCCAAAGGAGCCGCCATGGATACGCCCTTGCAATGGAACCCCGCCAGCTGGCAGTCCCTGGACGCCAGACAGCAACCGGCCTGGCCCGACCGGGCCGCCTACGCCGAGACCCTGACGGAGCTCTCCAGCCTCCCGCCGCTGGTCTTCGCCGGCGAGGCCCGCACCCTGACGGCGCAATTGGCCGAAGCGGCCCACGGCAAGGCCTTCGTCCTCCAGTGCGGCGACTGCGCTGAAGACTTCAGCCGCTGCACCGGCGCCAACATCCGGGAGATGCTCAAGGTCATCCTGCAAATGTCGGTGGTCCTCGCCTATGCCGGTGAAAAACGGGTCATCAAGATCGGCCGGATCGCCGGGCAATATGCCAAACCCCGCTCCTCCGATACCGAAGTGATCGATGGCCGGACGATTCCGAGCTATCGCGGCGACATGGTCAATCGTCCCGAGCCGACCCTGGAGGCGCGCCGTCCCGACCCCCGGCGCCTGCTCGAAGGATACTATAAAGCCGCCGCGACCCTGAACCTGACCCGGGCCTTCACCCGCGGCGGCTATGCAGCCCTCGACAAGGTCCAGGAATGGCACCGGGCCTCGCTGCAAACCCTGCCGGACAGCGACAAATATGCCCTGCTCGCGGATCAGATCCGCAAGACCATCCATTTCATGGGAGCCATCGGTCTCGATACCGCCGGTCCCCAATTCAGCCAGGTCACCCTCTTCACCTCCCACGAGGCCCTGCTCCTCGGCTACGAGCAAGCCCTGACCCGCCAGGATTCGACCAGCGGCGACTGGTACGACTGCAGCGGCCATATGCTCTGGATCGGCGACCGGACCCGGCAGCTGCACGGGGCCCACGTTGAATTCCTGCGCGGCGTCCACAACCCTCTCGGGCTGAAGATCGGGCCGAAGCACGACCTCGACGAGATCAAGGCGATCATTCGCCGCCTCAACCCGGGCAATCACCCGGGCCGGTTGACCCTCATCACCCGGTTCGGGGCCGGGGCGATCGGCGCTCACCTGCCGCGGCTGATCCGGGAGATCACCCGGGAGGGCTTCCAGGTCGTCTGGAGCTGCGATCCGATGCACGGCAACACCTACGTCAGCGAGTTCGGCCAGAAGACCCGCCGTTTCGAGGAGATCCTCGAGGAGATCCGCCGTTTCTTCCAGATCCACCGGGCGGAAGGATCGGTTCCCGGCGGCGTCCACCTGGAGCTGACCGGCGAGGCAGTGACCGAATGCACCGGCGGCAGCCGCGGCTTGAGCGACGTCCACCTCCAGGAAAACTACCAGAGCAACTGCGATCCGCGCCTGAATGCCGAGCAGAGCGTCGAGCTCGCCTTCGAACTGGCGGGGATGCTCAAACCTTGAAGCCCGCCGGCCTATCACTTCGGGAGACCGCCCCATGACCTGGTCCGGCAACCGCCACCTCGCCACCGCGGAGTTGGCCGAAAGCCCCAGCTTCATCTATAGCCTCTGCCTGCTGATCTCCATCTCGGCCCTGGCTATCGACGTCAGTCTGCCGGCGATCCCCCTGATCGCCCAGGCTCTGGGGTGCGGGACCGAAAAGGCCCAGCTGACCATCGGCATCTACCTCGCCGGCTTCGCCCTGGGACAGATCCCCGTCGGCCTCCTCGCCGACCGCTTCGGGCGCCGGCCGGTCATCTTCGTCGGCCTGTCGATCTTCACCTGCGCCGCGCTGGTCTGCTCCCTGGCCACCTCCATCGAGGCGCTACTCGCCGGCCGTTTCCTCCAGGGGCTGACCGCCTCCGTCGGACCGGTCCTCTCCCGCGCCATGGTGCGGGATGTTTCGTCGGGGAATCAGGCGGCCCGCCACATGTCGCTGATGGTCACCGCCCTCGGCATCTGGACCCTCCTCGGCCCGGTCATCGGTAGCGGCCTGATCCTGGTGGGGGGGTGGCGTTCGACCTACTTCTTCTCGGTGGCGACGGGGATCGTCACCATCGCGCTGATGGTCCTCTTCGTCCCGGAAACCAAGCCGGCGCGGGCCCAGAGTTCCCCCTGGAACCAGCTTAAAACCAGCTTTGGGGCCTTCTGCGCAAGCCGCCAGAGCCTCCTTGGCCTGGCCCTGGTCGCCCTCCCCTTCGGTGGCTACATGACCATCGTCACCCAATGGTCGTCGGTGACCGTCGATGTCTACCATCTGCCGCCGGCCGCCTTCGGCCCGATCTTCGCCCTCGCCGCCCTGGCCTACATGATCGGCGCCATGATCAGCCGCAAATGGGTCGGCGTCTACGGAGTGCAGGCGATGCTCAAGGTCTCCATCTGGGTCTTCGCCGCCGCAACGGCGATTCTCTACTTGATTATGGTCCTCGGCGATGTCAATCTGCTGCTGCTCTGGACCGCCATTACCGTCTATCTCCTCGGCATCGGGCTGATCCTCCCCAACGCCACCGCCTGGGCCCTCGATCCCCTCCCCCAGGTCGCCGGCTTCGGCGCCTCGATCGTCGGCACGGCGCAGATCGCCTTCTCCTCGCTGATGTCGTCGCTGGGGGCCGCACTCTATACCGGAACGATTGTGAGCATGACGGCGCTTCTGACTGGAGCCGGCACCCTGACGGTGGTCGCCTATCTGGTCGGGCAGCTGTGGCTGAACCGCCAGCGGGAGAAGGAGGCGGCGGAAGCCCCGGCGCCCTGACCGGTCCCCTTCTCCCAGGACCTTGACCATGCCCGCAGCCCCCCGCCGTTCCCCCCTTCACTACGCCTGGGTCATCGTCTTCGCCGGCGTCCTGACCCTCTTCTCCTGCCTCGGTCTCGGCCGCCTCGCCCTGGGGATGCTGCTGCCGTCGATGAGCCGGGGGCTGGCCCTCGGCTATACCGAAATGGGGCTGATCAGCACCGGCAACTTCGTCGGCTATCTCGCCGGTGTTCTGGCCTGCGGACGCCTGGTGCGCTCCTTCGGAGCGCGGCGGATCATCGTTGCCGGGCTGCTGCTGGTCAGCGGGAGCATGCTCCTGCTCAGCACCCTGAGCCGTTTTCCGGCCTTGCTGACCTGCTACTTCGTCACCGGCCTGGGGAGCGGCCTGGCCAATGTCGCCATGATGGGTCTGATCGCCCATTGGTTCACCGCCCGGCGGCGGGGGCGGGCGGCGGGATTGATGATCTGCGGCAACGGCCTCGGCATCATGCTGAGCGGCCTGTTGATCCCCTGGCTGAATGCTGTCCACGGGCCGTCCGGCTGGCGCGAAGGCTGGCTGGCCCTCGGTTCTCTGGTCTTCGCTGCCGCCCTGGTCACCGGCTTCCTGGTCCGCAACAATCCCCTGACTTTGCAATTAAAACCCCTGGGCGGCAGCGAAGAAGGCGGGAGGGAGAGCTCTCCGCCGCCGCCCTGCCGCTCCCCGGGACGGCTGATCGCCCACCTTGGCGTCATCTATCTGACCTTCGGGTTCACCTACATCATCTACGCCACCTTCCTGGTGACGACCCTGGTCAAGGAACTCGGCTACAGCGAGACGGAGGCCGGCCGGGCCTGGTTCTGGGTCGGCCTGCTCAGCCTCCTGTCGGGAACGGTCTTCGGCACCCTCTCGGACCGCATCGGCCGTCGGGTCAGTATGATCATGGCCTTTTCCTGCCAGACCGCAGCCTATCTGCTCCTCGGCTGCAGCCTCACCGGAGGGTGGATCTACGCATCCATCGTCCTCTTCAGTCTGGTTGTCTGGTCGATCCCCTCGATCATCACCGCCACCATCGGCGACTACCTCCCGAGGGAGAACGTCACCAGCGCTTTCGGCACCATCACCTTCATCTTCGGCATCGGCCAGGTCTGCGGACCGCCCCTGGCCGGCCTGCTGGCCGATGCCAGCGGCAGCTTTTCAAGCAGCTATCTCCTCGCCGCCGCCATGGCCGCCAGCGGCGGCGTCCTCACCCTGCTGCTGCGCCCCCCGGCCGCCCAACCTCTCCCCGAACCGGTACGGATCCGACCATGAGCCTCCAGGGCATCCTCTTCGTCCTCATCTCGGCGCTCTGCAATTCGGCCTGGAACCTGCTGTCGAAGACCGGCAGCGGCCCCATCGCCTTCATCCGCATGGCGCTGCGCTACTCGGCCCTCTGCTATCTGCCGGTCTTCCTCTACTTTCAGCTCTTCGTCCATTACGACTTCAACATGGTGCGCTGCGTGGCGGTCTCCGGGCTCTCCGTCGGCCTCTTCTTCTTCGCCCTGTCCAACGCCTACCAGCACGGCCACATCTCCGTCGCCTACCCGATCACCCGCGCGGTGCCGATCCTCCTGGTCGCCTGGGCGGCGCTGCTCATGGGCCAGCCGCCGTCGGCGACCGGCCTGACCGGGATGATCCTGGTGATGGCCGGCTGCTTCATTCTCCCTCTGACCCGCTTCACGCCCGGCGCCGAGGGGCTGCACCTGCGCAGCTACCTCAACCGGAGCTGTTTCTGGGCGCTGGTCGCGGCGATCGCCACCGTGGTCTTCTCCCTGGTCGACAAACACGCGGCGGTCTCGCTCCAGGGGGCCACGCCGACCGAACTGGTCATGAACCGCCTCAACTACGTCTACATCCAGCACCTCATCGCCTGGCTGGTCGTCGAATCCGTCACCCGCAATCTGAGAGAGGTCCCGGTTCCCGGCCAGCATCCCCGGGCCGCCCTGGCCGGGGTCCTCTTCCTCATCTCCTACTGCATGATCGTCCTCGCCCTGATGAACGAGCCCCTCTCCTACGTCGTCGCCTTCCGCCAGGTCAGCATCCTGATGACCTCCATCGTCTCCATAATCTGGATCGAGAAACACGCCCCCCGCACCCGCTTGGTCGGCCTCTGCGCCGTCTTCGCCGGCGTCGTCCTGGTCGCCCTGGCATAGTGGGTCCGGGGACAGGCACCTGGAGGGGCCGGGGACAGGCACCTGCGGAGCCAGTCCCCTCCACCGGCGTTGCAATTGCAAAAGCCGCCCCGCCCCCCCGTCGACCATGGGGGGGCTGCGCTTGCATGCCCCCCGCAGGGGAAGGCCTTTTTTGCTTACTTTTTGTGGCCGCCTGGACAAAAAGTAAGGCGGCATGGCGGGCCGCGACCCGCCGGTCTT
>JBBQBQ010000049.1:0-17812 GCA_038317685.1 Desulfuromonadales bacterium
GTCTCCCTGTTCGGTTTTCCTTGCCACTACTGGTTCAGCGGTCAGTTTCTGGTCGTCTGGTTCATTCTCCTCTGCTTCCTCTTCAACGTCTTGGTCGACCGGCTGATCGATCGGTCCCGCCACCCTCGCCCGATGGGGGGGACCCCTCATGTCCACTGACGCCTTCAAAGCGGCACCGGCCCTGATGCTGCTGGCCACTCTGGCCGTCTTCCTGCTGGTCGGCCTGGCCAGCCGAACCCGCCGCGGCTCCTACTACGGCATCGGCATTCCCTCAGTCGGAAGGTTCGGCATCGGCGCCTCGATCGCCTCCAACTGGATGAGCGCCGCCTCGTTCCTCGGCATGGCCGGGGTCTTCTATCTGCACGGTTATTTCGGTTACGCCTACGTAGTCGGCTGGACCGGCGGCTATGTGCTGTTGTTGATATTGATGGCCGGGCAACTCCGTCGCTTCGGCAAATACGCTGCCCCGGAATTCGTCGGCGCCCGTTACGATTCACCGGTGGCCCGAATGCTTGCGGCCTTGGTGACGATCCTTATTTCCCTGATTTACTGTGTCGCCCAGTACAAAGGGATCGGTCTGGTCTTCAGCTGGATTTTCGGATTCGACTACACCAGCTCCCTGCTGCTGGGAACCTTCGTCGTCGTTTCCTACCTGGTCCTGGCCGGGAGCCTCGGCGCAGCCCGCAACCAGCGCTTCCAGTATGCGGTACTGATCCTCTCCTTTCTGGTGCCGCTGATGGTCATCGCCAACCGCCTCGGTTACGACTGGCTGCTGCCCCAGATCAGCTCCGGCCAGGCGCTGCAGGATCTGACGGCAACCCCCGGACGGATCGACACCGCACCCTGGGCTTACGGCACCCCCTACCAGTGGCTGGCCCTCTGCTTTACGCTGATGGTCGGCACCGCGGGCCTCCCCCACGTCCTGTCCCGCTTCTATACCGTTCCCAATGTACGGGATGCCCGCTGGAGCGTCGTCTGGGGACTCTTTTTTATCGGCCTGCTCTACTGGAGCGCCCCCGCCTATGCAACTTTTGCCCGACTCATGGAAGCACGCCAGGGGCTGCCCGCGCTACCGGAGGGAATGGCCGACCTGGTCGTCATCAAGGCGGGGGAGTGGTCCGGATTACCGGGATGGCTCACCGGCATCATCGCCATTGGTGCCATCAGCGCCGCCTTCTCCACCGTCACCGGCTTGCTGGTTTCCGGTGCGGGAGCTTTCTCCTACGACATCTACGGCCGGTTCATCAACCCTGAAGCGAGCGAAGCCCAGCGTTTGCGGGTCGCCAAATTGGCCACCCTGGTGCTGGCGGGGCTGGTGCTGGTGGTCGCGGCCCGGCCGCCGGGGCTGATCGCCGAAATCACCGCGGTCGCCTTCGCCCTCGCCGGGAACACCCTCTTCCCGGTCTTTCTCCTCGGCATCTGGTGGGACCGGGCCAACAAGCAAGGGGCCATCGCCGGCATGACAACCGGCCTTTTCATCACCTTCGCCGCACTTCTGATCGGGGAGACCTTCCCCCTGCTCCACGCCCTCCTGCCGCCGACGTCCTCAGCGTTGCTCGGGGCGCCCCTGGTCATCCTGATCATGATCGTCGTCTCACTGGCCAAGCCCCCGCCGCCGGAACGGATCCGGAAGTTCCTCGCGGAAGAGGTTCATACCCCCTGATAAATGGGGTGAATCGACCGGAGCAGTCCGAACAGCCATCGCCCTTGCCGCGGGTCCCGAAGTTTCCCCCTCCCGGCTTTATCCGTCGCATCCGGGGCCGATGCGGGGGGTTCCGTTCAGGCTTTTCCGGGCGAGATCATGCGTTTCTTTTTGCTCAGTTATGAGCTATGTTAGACACTTAAAGGAAAACGAAGCGAGTCGGGCAGGAGGAGCGCGCATGGGAAAGAAAAAGATCCTTGCCGTCGATGACGAGCCGAACATTCTGATGTCCATCGAATTCATCCTCGAAATGGAGGGGTACGAAGTTCACACCGCCCGGGATGGGGAAGAAGCTCTGGAGATCGCCGAACGGGTGCGTCCCGACCTGATCCTGCTGGACGTCAACATGCCCCGCAAGGATGGCTACGAGGTCTGCCGGATTCTCCGGGGGCAGAAGGATATGGGCGACACCAAGGTGATCATGCTCACGGCCAAAGGCCAAACTCTCGAAAGAAAGAAGGGGCTGGAGGTGGGAGCAAACGAGTATGTGACCAAACCCTTCAGTGCCGAGGATCTGCTCGACAAGATCCGCGCCATGATTGAGCCATGACCACGGCCCCGGGGGAACGGCCCCGCCCCAGGAAAAAGAGCCTGCGCCGCCGCATGGTCGCTGCGCTCATGGGCCTAGGTGTCCTGCCGTTGATTGCAGCTCTAGCCACCCTCTTCTTCGTGGTTCGCTACGACATGGGGGAGAACCAGGGACGCCAACTCAACCAGGAAGCGGCGCAGTTGGCGGTTCAGTTGCAGGAGGTATTGGCGCATGCCCCGCAGCCGGCACCGGATCCAACGACCCTGGCGGCCCTCCAGGAATCCCTGACGGTCTCTCACCGGGGGGAACTCGGGGGACCGATCCTCTTCACCGCCGGGGGAAAGCGCCTGGCGGGGGACCCGGCCTTACCCCTCCCCCCCACGGTCACTGGCGATACCGGTTGGATCACCTTTGAGGCCGCCGAGGAGAGTTATTTCGCAGGCGTGGTTGCCCTGAAGGACAGCGGCAGCGCCATTCCCGGCGACTGGTTCCTGGCCGTCGTCCAGCCGACCTCCCAAATTTACGACCACTTCTACTCGGTAGCGCAGCAGATCGCCATCCTCCTGGCCGGCTTCGGCATTCTGGTCGTCTCCCTGGCGTGGCGGATGGCCGATCAATTCCTGCGTCCCATCCTGGAAATCCGGCGGGGCGCCGAAATCGTTTCCCGCATCAACCTCAGCCACCGGCTCAAAATCGATACCGGCGACGAGTTGGAAGACCTGGCGCTGGAGTTCAACCTGATGGCCGAAAACCTCGCCAAAGCCTACGACAAACTGGAAGAGCGCGTCCGGGAAGCAACCCTGACCCTTGGGGAGGAGCGCAATCGCCTGGCCACGGTCCTGCGCACCATGGTCGACGGAGTGGTGGTGGCGAACGAAGCCACGGAGATCCTCCTCATGAACCCCCGGGCCCGGATCATCCTGGGCCGGGGCTATACCTCCGGCATCGGCGCCCCTCTGGCGCGCATCTTCCCCCGCGACCGGCTCGCTTTCCACTTGAAACGCCTGCGCCAGAGGTGGGCTCCAGGCCGGGAAGTGGTGGAAGTGGTGGTCTTCCCACTCCTGGACGGAAAACTCCTCGCCGGCTCTCTCTCGGTCATCCCTGGCCCAGGAGGGGAACGGGCCGGCTTCCTCCTGGTCTTCCGCGACCTGAGCGCCGCCACCGAAGAGGGAAACCGGTTCGAGGAACTGCTGCGGGAGATGCCCGAACTCCTGAAAGGCCCGGTAGCCACCTCTCGCTCCCTGGTCGAATCGTTGCAGCGACATCGGGGGATGGCAACGGAGAAACAACAGGTCTTCCTGGCCGCAGTGGCGGAGGAGATGGATTGTCTGGGAGGGCGGGTCTCAGCCCTGGAGGAAGCCGCCAACAGCGCCCAGACCTCGCGCTGGCCGACCATCGCCTCGAATCCCCTGGAACTGTTGGAAGAATCCGTCGTTGCCGTTCCGAACCTGGAGGTCGCCATCGAGGCCGGCGATGTCCCCCTTCCTCCGGTCATGGTGGAACCCTTTTCCTGGGTTGCCGCCCTGCGGTGCGTCCTCCAGTGGCTGGCCCGGGGGCGAACCAATCAGGTGACGATTGGCGCCCAACTGCAGGTGGAGGACGGAACCGTGGTGACGAGTTTCCGCATCACCGGCCCCTTCACCGGCGACCTGGCCGAACTGGAGGGCCTGACGGTTGCTCCGACCGGCGAAGCGGCCCTCCCCCTGGGAGCAGCGGTGCGCCGTAACCGGGGCGAGCTGTGGACCCGCTCGAACGGAGACTCCCTCGAGGTGCGGCTGGCGCTGTTGCAGGCCACGGCCGTGGACGAGGTGCGCAGCTCGGACGGTCTGATCGAGGGTGAACCGGAATTTTACAGCTTCGACCTCTTCCTGCCCCGGCCGATCTTCGAAAAAGCCGAGCTCCTTCAGGCCGCCCTGGCGGATCTGGAGTATGTGGTGGTCGACACCGAAACGACCGGGCTGCAGCTCTCCCAGGGCGATCAGGTGGTCAGCCTCAGCGGGGTGCGTATCCGCCAGGGGCGGCTCCAATCAGCCGATATCTTTAATACCCTGATCAACCCCGGTCGACCGATTCCGCCCGAATCGACGGCCATTCACCATATCGACGATCAGATGGTGGCCGGGGCTCCCGCCATGCATGAGGTTTACCCCCAATTCCTCGAATACCTGGGTGACGCAATCCTGGTCGCCCACAACGCCGCTTTCGACAAAAAGGTCCTGGACCTGGCCGCCGCTGCAATGGGGCTCCCCTTGATCGCCAACCCGGTCCTCGACACCCTCTTGCTCTCCTATGCCCTGCACCAGGAGATTGAAGGGCACAGTCTTGACGCCATCGCAGACCGGATGGGGATCGTCATCGAGGGACGGCACAGTTCCCTGGGAGATGCCCGGGCGGCGGCCCAAATCTTTCTGGGTCTTCTGGCGCTGTTGCCGGGACGAGGGGTGAAAAACCTTGCTGACGCCAAAGCCTTTTGCGACCGGCACCTGCTGCTGCGCTGGCAGTCGTCGCGCTTCTGACCAGGGGATGCGCCATGGATAAAATCGCGCAGCGACTCGCCGCCCTCTTTGCCTTTGGCCTGCTGGCCTTATTCCCGCCGTTTCTCGGGGCCTTCAACCGGCCGGGGAGCCTGTTCGGGCTGCCGATTCTGCCCCTTTACCTCTTCGCGATCTGGGGGGTCCTGGTGCTGGTCGCCTGGGCCCTGACGCGGGGAGGGCGATCATGAACGTGACCTTCTGGGTAGCCTTTCTCGGGGTCGGGTACCTCCTCGGCCTCTTCGCCATCGCCTATGCGACGGACCTGGCCCGAGAGCGAGGGCACAGCCCGGTCGACAACCCCTGGGTCTACAGTTTTTCCCTGGCCGTCTATTGTACCTCCTGGACCTTTTACGGCAGCGTCGGCCAGGCGGCCTCGAACGGGCTGGGGTTCCTGCCGATCTACCTTGGGCCGACCCTGGTCTTCCTGCTCGGCCCCTCCCTCCTCAAACGACTTGTCTCCTTCTGCCGGGACCAAGGCGTCACCAGCCTGCCGGACCTGCTGGAGATTCTCTATGGCCGGGGTTGGGCGCTCGGTTCGCTGGCCACCATCATCATGGTAATCGGTATCACCCCGTATATTGCCCTCCAGCTCAAAGCCGTCGGCCACACCTTCGATCTTCTCACCGGCCGAACCATGGCTTCGGGGATCTTTGGCGATGCCTCTTTCTGGGCGGCCCTGGCCCTGTCGGTGTTTGCCGGGCTCTTCGGCGCGCGGAGCCTGGTCGCCACCGAGCGGCACGAGGGGATGGTCGCGGCGGTCGCTTTTGAGAGTGCGGTGAAGCTCGGGGTCTTCCTGATCCTCGGCCTCTATATTACCTTCGGCATCGGCGGGGGTCTGACCGAGGTCTTTGGCAAGGCCATGGCATCCCCCGAGCTCTCCCGCCTCTTCCTCCTCGGGGAGGGGTCGGGAACCTCACTGCCGGCATGGGTCACCATGAGTATCCTTTCTGCCTCGGCCGTGATCCTTTTGCCCCGTCAATTTCACATGCTGGTCGTCGAAAATGTGCGGGATGACCATCTCCGGACGGCGGCCTGGACCTTTCCAGCCTACCTGCTGCTGATCAACCTGCTGGTCCTCCCCGTGGCCCTGGTCGGGCGCCTTTACGGAGAGGGAATGGCCCCGGACTTCTTCATGATCTCCCTCCCCCTGGCGCGCGGCCACACGGGCTTGGCCTTTCTCGCTTTTTTGGGCGGCTTCTCAGCGGCGACGAGCATGGTCATCGTTGCTTCGGTGGCGCTCTCCACCATGATCCTCCATCACTCCGGGATAGCGGTCCTGGGAAGCGCTTTCCCCGCTTTCCAAGGGGGGAGGGTCGACCTGTCGCGGCCCTTGCTGTATACCAAACGGGCCGTCATCTTCGGCGTGATCCTGCTTGGTTACGCTTTCAAGCACTGGATCGGCGAGTCCCAAACCCTGGTCGCCACCGGCCTGTTATCTTTCTCCGCAGTCTTCCAGTTCGCCCCCGCCGTCCTGCTTGGCCTCTACTGGAAAGGCGGGACTCGGACCGGAGCCCTCACCGGACTCGCCGCGGGTTTCGGGGTCTGGACCTATACCCTGCTCCTGCCCAGCTTTGTCGACTCGGGGTGGGTGGGCACTGCGCTCTTGACGCATGGCCCCTGGGGGATCGAACTGTTGCGGCCCCGGGCCCTCTTCGGGTTGACCGGCTTCGACCCCTGGACCCACGCCTTGATCTGGAGCCTGGTCTTCAACCTCGGGGCCTATTTCATCCTCAGCCTCCTGACCGCCAAGCCCGGAGGAGAATCTTCCCGGCCCGACCCGCCGGCCGCCTGGGCGACCCGTGCCGACCTCGAAGGGCTGCTGGCACGATTCGTCGGCGCGCGGGCGGCCCGGGATGTTCTGGAAGGCCTCCCCGAACGCTCCTCCCCCCAACTCCTGCTGGAAGCGACCGAACGCTGTCTGGCCAGTGCCCTGGGAACCCAGTCGGCCCGCATCATCATCAACAGCACTCTGGCTTGGCCCCGGGACCGGGCGGTGGAGATCCTCGACATCTTCGGCGGCGTCTCGAAAACCCTGGCCGAGAGCCGGGAGGCTCTGGAGCGGCGGCTGAGAGAGCTGGTGGTCCTCCACGAAGCGTCCCATGCCCTCTCTCGGAGCCTGGACCTGGACACGCTGCTGCAGGAAGTCCTGCTCCTGATCAAGCGGGAGTTCGGCTTCGAGCACCTGGCGGTCAGACTCATGAACGACGACGGGATCCTGAAGATTCGCAGCCATGTGGGACTCATCGATGCCTATGTCGTCGCTTCCGCCATGGTCCCTTCCCGGGAGACCTATTTCGGCCAGTGTTACCTCGATGCCCGACCGGTGGTGGTCGGAGATACCCGGCAAATCGACAAACCCCTGCTCTTCTCCAAGCTGGTCAAGGACGTGCCGATCCGGGCCTTCATCCACGCTCCGATGACCTACGAAGGGCGGGTGATCGGAGTTCTTACGGCGTATGCTTCCCGGGGGCCGATGCATTTCACCGACGAGTTTGTCGAACTCTTTGCGGCCCTGGCCAACCAGCTCGCCATGGCGGCGGTTAATGCCCAGCTCTATGCTGAAGTCCAGGCCTACAGTCACGCCATGGAGGAAAAGGTCGCCCGGCGCACCGTTGAACTCGAAAAGGCCAATACCCGGCTTCGGGAATTGGACCGCCTCAAAAGCGATTTCCTTTCGACGGTGAGCCACGAACTGCGGACCCCCCTGACTTCGATCAGCTCCTTTTCCGAAATCCTGCTGCGCTACGACGTGGACGACGTGGAAAAACGCAAGAAATTCGTGACTATTATCCATAACGAGGCGGAACGCCTGACCCGCATGATCAACGACCTGCTCGATCTTTCCAAAATCGAAGCCGGCCGCCTCGACATGTTCGCCGAATCGCTGGAGTTAGAGCCGGTTCTGGCGAGAGCGGTCGGCACCACCCACCCGCTGCTGGAGGAAAAAGCAATCAAGACGGTCAAAATCATCGAGCCCGGCCTGCCACCGGTCTTTGCCGATGCCGACCGGCTCCACCAGGTGCTGACCAACCTCCTTGCCAATGCGGTGAAGTTCTCTCCGGAGGGGGGGACGATCCACATCCTGGGACGAAAGCTGAACGGCTTGGCCCAGATCAGTGTAGCGGACGAGGGACCAGGCATCCCCTCCGATCGGCTGGAACAGATCTTCGAGCGGTTTCAACAAGCGCGCGATCCCCAGAAATCGCATCCTCTCGGAACCGGGCTGGGGTTGACGATCTCTCGGGAGATCGTGGAGCGCATGGGGGGGAAGATCTGGGTTGACAGTGAGTTGGGAGCCGGGGCCGTCTTCTCCTTCACCGTTCCCCTGGCCGAGCAATCATCGGCGGGTGAAGCCGGGACCGGCAGCGCCGATTGATTTTGTGACCACAGGCATTACGCCAATCCGCGGGGGGGGTCATGTCGAACAACGTCCGTAACCCCGATTCGCCTCTTCCCTGCCATCAGGACATTGAGGCAGCCCCTCCCCTCGAGGCCCTGAAACGTATCGGTGTCCGGATGCTTGACCGGGTGCGCATCGCCGCCCTCCCCGACTCCGACCTCAGAACCTCCGTGCAAAACATCTCCCGTCTCAATGGCGCCATCGTTTTCAGCGACCGACTGCCCCGGGATGAACTCCGTGACATCGAAATCTTTTCGTCCCGGCTGATTGAGGCCCTGGAGACCATCCGGGAGCAGTCGACATCAAAGCTTCACCCTCAACGTAGGGGTGAGTCTGCTGACGCTCGAATCAGGCATCCGCGGCGACACCACCTGGGAAAAGCTTGAGCTCCTCGGCCAGAAACGGATCATCGCCGCCGCGGACCTGAAAACCATCAAAAATTCCTTTGATATCCTCCTGCGACTGCGAATGCAGCAGCAACTGAGGGCACTATCGATGGGGGCACACTTCTACCAACGATGTCCCCCCCTCGGTCATGCCCGAGGAGGAACGCACTCCATTTCGTCAGGTTCTCAAAGGGGTCCACCTGTTGCGGAAGCTGCTCCGCAGTACCAACTCAACTTCATCTCGCGCTGATGGGGTATACGCCTGGGGTCCACGGAGAGGGGGGCTGGCAGGGGCTTATGCAGGGTTGCCCGGGGCGGTTTCCCGCCGCAGGTAATCCAGGATTTCCTTCAACGTCTCGACAATGAGCCGTTCGTCCCTGGGGAATTCGAAGGGGGAAAGTTCCAGAGTGAGGGTTTCATCGTAACCGATGGTGCTCAGATGGTTCAAAAAGCGGGTCAACGGGAGGATGCCGCGACCGGGCAGGAGGTGTTCCCGGCCATGACCGTAATCCGAGAAATGGATGTTTTTGACCCGGCCGGTCTGGTGAAAAAGATAAAAATTATTGATGAAACTGGTCTTCCCCGAGCCCATGTGGGTACAGTCAAAAGTCTGGTAGAGGTTTTTCTCTGTAATAAACTCAATCATTTTTTCGCTTTGGGAAAGGAGGTTCTCGTTGATCTTGAGTTTCCCCACCCAGGGCATGTTTTCGAGGGTGACGAGCACCTTCCCACTACCCACCTCCTCTTGAAAATCCCGGATTCCCTTCATCCAGCGCCAGAACCCGATTTCGAACCCGAACCAGGAGGGCGGATGGAAGTTGACCAGAGGGACTCCGGTCTCAGCCGCGAGCTGTACGGAGCGTTTGAGGGAGTCGACCGGCCCACCCCAACCGTCCAAAGTCATGAAGGGGGAATGGATGGAAAGAATCGGCATAATTCTGGAGAGTTCCCCCACCAGTTGGTAGGCATTGACATGCTCGAAGTCCTGATTGATGATCAGCTCCAGGCCGTCGAATCCAGCCTCAGCTGCCATCTCGAAGACTTTCTGAAGGGGAAAGATAAAGAGCGTCCCGGTGGAGACGGAGATCCGCATTGACCCTCAACCCTGGCTGCGAACTGGTTTCATTAGCGCACGATATAAACTGAACAACGGGCGTGAAGAGCCACCTTGGTGGAGACGCTGCCCAGCAGGGTTCGTTTCATACGGCCCTTGCCCGAGGACCCGATGACGATGACATCGCATTCCCGGTCCTCGGCCAGGCCGAGAATCTCCTCGGCGGCGTCCCCATAGACCACAAGGCCTTCCAGCGGCACCCCGGCGTCGGTCGCCGATCTTTCGACGACATAGAAGAGACGTCTGCGCGTTTCTTCCCAATCGGGGCGTTCAGTGGCAGGGACTGAAGGAAAAAAATCGGCAAAAGAGGGGGGTCGCATACTGGGTAGGACCAAAACGGCATAGACTTTGCTTTTCATTCCGCTGCCCCTCCCGGCGGCCAATCGTATCGCCTCCTCGGCCGCTTTGTCGGATTGGGGAGAACCATCGATGGCAACCAGGATTTTTTTGCCCAGATTAAGCATGGCAGACTCCGGAAGGAAGAGATGGGGTTCAATCTAACGGAAAGGCTTTCCCCCTGTCAACGCTTGTCGGTTGCAGTTGACAATCATAGAACAACATTTTATTATTCATCCACCATCGTCGGGATGGGTCTATCACGAGCATGGGTCCCCTCAGGAAAATCGGGGGATGGAGCGCACATTTTGACAATCGGTCCGGTTCTACTTGACATGCGCCCGCGAATTTATAAGATGAGGGCGGCGCCTGCCTTGAAATCTCAGCGAGAGGGATAAATCACCATGGCAAAGAAGGACAAAGCAGAATATATCATCCAGGCAGTCTCCCATGCCCTCGATTTATTGGAGCAGTTTCATGGCGATGTCGACGAACTCGGCGTCACGGAGCTTTCCAAGCGGCTGAAATTGCATAAGAACAACGTCTTCAGGCTCCTCGCAACCCTCGAATCGAGGGGCTATATTGAGCAGAACCGGGCCACCGAAAACTACCGTCTCGGCCTCAAGTCTCTGGAACTCGGCCAGACCTTCATCAAGCAGATGGGGTTGTTGCGGCAGGCCAAACCGATTCTGGAGAAATTGGTCTCCCTCTGCAACGAAACCACCTACGTGGCAATCTTCAAGGAAGGCTACATCGTCTACCTCGATGTTGTCGAAACCGACCTGACGGTCCGGGTGGTCTCCCGGGTCGGGTCCCGCCTTCCCTCCTACTGCACTGCCGCCGGCAAGGTCCATTTGGCCTTCATGTCCGACGAAGAGGTCGATTCATTGCTGCCGATCGGCGATCTGAAGAGCTATACCCCCATGACCATCGTCGACCGCGAAGCCTTGAAACAGGAGTTGCACAAAACCGCCGAACAGGGCTTCGCTATCGACAACGAAGAACTGGACCTCGGGGTGCGCTGCGTGGCGGCACCGATCCGGGACTACACCCGCCGCATCGTCGGAGCAGTCAGCATTTCCGGACCGTCGATGAGGCTGAGCGACGAGCGAATCGAAAAGGAACTCATCCCCCTGGTCCTCCAGGCGGGGGATGAACTCTCCACCAGACTCGGTTTCCACCGCTAAGGTGTCACTCCCTTTGGCCGATCAAAAAAAATCCCCCTGTCTCCAGGGGGTTTTTTCGTTTCGTCGGATGGGCGTCCGATCGGGGCAAAAAGCCGGAATCCCCGGGGATGTCCCTCACGGCGGCGGGCCAAATCCGGCTCACGACGCTGGCGAACCGGCAACGATGCCCGTCCCCGCTAGCCGGAGCAGAGGCTGATATGCAGATCACCGGCTTGGTGGAGCAGGCCCTCCGGGATGGCGTTTCTGACGTTTCTGCCCGGCCGTTTCTGATTCCGGCCGCCGGTCCCTGCCAAGGCCGGGTCCTTCTCGTTCACGGCTTCACCGCCACCCCCTGGGAGATGCGACACCTGGGCGAGAGCCTGGCCGGAGCAGGATTTACGGCCCTGGGGATTCGCCTCCCCGGCCATGGCACCGATTCCGACGATTTGGCGGGACGCAGTTTTCGCGAGTGGTTGACGGCGGTTGAGGACGGTCTGACGATCCTCACTGCTGAAGGTGGGCCGATCTATGGCATCGGCATGAGCACCGGGGGACTGCTGCTGGCCCTTTTGGCAAGAGAACGGTCCCTGGCCGGACTGGTGCTCCTCTCCCCGTTCCTGCGGCTGGCCCACCCCCTGGCCCCCTTCGCCGGGCTGTTGAGCCGCTGGTTCCCATTTCAGGAACGACCTTTGGCCGGGCCTGCGGCCGCCCATTACTACTCGCGCCGACCTTTGGCCGGCATCGCCCAGGTACGGCAACTGACCCGGGAGCTGGCCGGACAACTCCCCGCCATAACCACCCCAACCCTGGTCCTGGCCGCCGAGGGGGACCAGACCGTTGACCTGGCCAGCGGCCTCGATCTCTTTCAGCGGCTGGGGAGCCACCGCAAGGAGTACCATCGTTTCGGTCCCGAGGTGCCGCACGTCCTGACGACCGAGGAAAATCCGCGCTGGCCGCAGACCCTGGAGTTGATCCTCGATTTTCTTAATGATTTGGCGGGGGAGGGACCCTGGGGAGAAGTTTCCCCAGGAGGGACTCGGCCTGACTGACGGTGGCTTCCAGGGAACCCGAATTGTCGATAACGAAATCGGCACGGGCGACTTTTTCCTCCTGGGGAAGCTGGGCCGCGATCCTGGCCCGAGCGTCCTCTTCAGCCAGTTGGTCACGCGCCATCAGCCGCAGCAGCTGGACATCCGGGTCGACCCGTACCACCAGAATCCGGTCGACGCGCCCCTCGGCCCCGGCCTCGAAGAGGAGAGGCGCCTCGTAGACGATCAACGCTTCCCCCTGGTCGCGGAGCGCTCCCAGGCGGACTTCGGCCAGAGCCACAATGGCCGGATGGATCATGGCGTTAAGGTCGATCCGAGCTTGCGGGTCGTTGAAGATCAGGCGGGCCAAGCCGGGTCGGTCGAGGCCGCCGGTCTCATCCAGAATCCCGGGTCCGAAGCGCTCGACCAAGTGTCGCAAGGTCGGCGTGTTCGGGCCCACCACCTCCCGTGCCAGTTGGTCGGCACTGACGACCGGAATGCCGCGCCTCTGAAAGATGCGACTCACGCTGCTTTTGCCTGCGGCGATGCCGCCGGTGATGCCAAGGACCATGACAACCTGCTAAAATGAGTATTTTAAATACGTTTTCATATCCGGCCTGAAAATGTCAACCGGTTTTCCCCTGCCGTGCCGGCGGCCCGCCCTCCGAGGAGCAGCCATGGAAGAAACCATCCCCCGCATGATCCTGAAGCGTGCCCAGGAAGATCCCGGTCGAACCGTCTTCATGCAAAAAATCGGGGAGCGCTATGGTGCCATCCCCTGGTCGGAACTGGAGCGACAGATTTATCGCTTCGGCAAGAGCCTCCTCGCCAGCGGTGTCGCCGCCGGTGACCGCGTGGCGATCATGGCCCCCAACTGCCCTAACTGGGCTTACGCCGATCTCGGGGCCATGGCGGCCGGTGCGGTGACGGTACCGGTCTACCACACCGAAGGACTGGAGGCACTGCTGCATATCGTCAACGATTCGGGAAGCCGGCTCCTCTTCCTGGGATCGGTCTTGACCGCCCGGGAGCTTGCGGAACATCTGGAAGAGCTGCCTGAGCTCAAGACCATCGTCCTGCTGGTGGACGGCTTCGAACACCCCCGCTTCCTGCCCCTGGACGCCTTCCTCGCCCAGGCCGAACAGATTGTCGATGCGGACCTCCAGAACCGTTTGGACCACGCCCGCGCAGAGGCTACCGCGACTCTGGTCTATACCTCTGGAACCACCGGCCTCCCAAAGGGGGCTATCCTGACCCACTCCAACATCCTCGCCAACGTTCGCGCGGCGGTCAGCGTCTTTACCCTCGGCCCGGACGACATCTGCCTCTCCTTTCTCCCCCTTTCCCACGTTTTTGAGCGGGTTGACGGTTACTATCTGATGCTCCACCAGCGCGCAATCATAGCCTATGCCGAGGATATCGACACCGTCCCCCTCAATCTCACCGAGGTCAAGCCGACGGTCGTCATCAGTGTTCCGCGTCTTTACGAAAAGATGTTCGCCCGGATCATGGAGCGGGTCCTCTCCGGACCGTGGTTGAAAAAGCAGCTTT
Organism: Desulfuromonadales bacterium; assembly: GCA_038317685.1. Classification (GTDB taxonomy): domain Bacteria; phylum Desulfobacterota; class Desulfuromonadia; order Desulfuromonadales; family DDH964; genus JBBQBQ01. The sequence continues at coordinate 13,747 of JBBQBQ010000049.1, forward strand.
TTTTCGGGGCCCTTAAAATCGGCCGCGCTTATGCGACCAAAGTTCTGGCCAACCAGACCCCCGGCGGCCTGTTGCAGGTCGCCATGGGGGCCGCCCGCCGCGCCGTCTTCAGCAAACTGCAGGAACGCCTCGGTGGGCGGCTGCGCTTCTTCATCTCCGGCGGCGCCCCACTGGGACGCGAAATTGCAGAGTTTTTTCTGGCGGCCGGCATCCCCATCTACGAAGGCTATGGTCTCACCGAAACGGCGGCCGGCATCGCCGTCAATTCGCCGGGGCAGATGCGTCTCGGCAGCGTCGGCCTCCCCTTCCCGGGGACCGACCTTCGGATTGACGCAGACGGCGAGATCCTGGTCCGCGGCCCCGGCGTCTTTCAAGGGTACTGGCAGCGTCCCGAGTTGACCGCCGAAACCTTCGACGAGAGCTGGTTCAAAACCGGAGATATTGGCCGGCTCGATGCTAACGGCTTCCTGACCATCACAGATCGCAAGAAGGATTTAATCATCACCGCCGGCGGCGAAAACATTGCTCCGCAGAATCTTGAGAACCTCTTTAAAAGTGATAAATACCTGGCCAATGCCTTGGTCTACGGTGATCGCAAGCCATTTCTGACAGCCCTGCTGGTCCCCAATTTTGACAATCTGGAAAAATACGCCCGTTACAAAAAAATCGATTTTCTCAACCACTGCGACCTGGTGGGCCATCCAAGGGTCCTCGACCTGTTGAGGCGCCGCATCGACCGTCTGCAAGAGAACCTGCCGCCCTTCAACCGGGTCAAACGCTTTACCCTTCTGTCCCGGGATTTTTCCAGTGCGGAAGGGGAAGTCACCCCGACCCTCAAGCTCAAGCGCAAGGTGGTCGCCGCCCACTTCCAGCAGGTCCTGGAAACGATGTATCTCCCCCAGGCTTCCGGTAACCACGACCGCAGTTTCTGCGGAGGGGACAGCGACTCGACCATCGCGGCCAAGTGAAATCCCGGGAACTCCATTAGACCATTTACAAGCTGGGGCACAGACGCTATTTTATAGGCATTGTAGCGACGCGGACCGTGCGGCCTTGTGGCGGAAGAGGGACAGACCTTGAACGACCCGCAAAAACAGCTCGACACCCTGGCCGATGCTCTGCGCAACCTGGTCAAACTGATCAAGGCGGTGCAGTATTATCCACCCGGCCACCCGACCCTGAAAACCGCGGTGGGGGAAGCCCTTCAGGGTTTTGCCCCGTTGTTGGTGGGGGGCGGCAGTCTGACCTGTACCGTCCGCAAGGAAGGGTTTTTTCTCAACGAAAAACCGGTCAGCAACCAAAACGTCGTGCTCACCAAGCTGGCTCCGTATCTTTTTGCCCGACGCATCCAATCCTTGCTCGTTCTTCCGGATCTCAGCAGCCAGGATCTGCGTGCCTTTGCCCGCTGTCTGACCATCGAACCGAGTGAAATTCACAAACTTGGCGGCATCCAGGAAGTTCTGCTCAAAGCCCGGGTTTCCACCATCTGGGTCAACGAGGCGGATCTGTCCAAAATCCTCGCCCGCAAGGAAGAGGTCGAGGCCGAAAAACGTGCCCACGCAGGGGAAGAGAACGAGCTGGACGAACCGCAGCAACCCGGAACCGAACGGGAGGAGCTGTCGGCCGATGAGCGCAGCCTGGCGCGAGTCATTCAGGAATTGCGCAAGGAAACCCTGGATCAACGTTACCGGGTTCTCCTCCAGGAGTTGGTCCCCCTGGTTCACCTCAGCCTGACCGAGGAAGCCCGGCCCCTGGTATTGGAAGCCCTGACCCTGCTCGGCAGCAGCGCCGGAGATGCCCGGCAATCCACCGCCCGCCGCGAATATTCCCTCCAGGCCCTGAATCAACTGGCCTCAGAGGATGTTCTGGACTATCTGGTGGAGATTCTCTGCAGCCCGTCCGGTGATGATGATTTTCGTGAGCACCAAGGTGACCTGCGAGAGCTGGTGCTGCAGATTCTTGTCACACTGCAGGGCAAAATGGTCATCTGGCGGCTGATGTCCCACTTGGCCGAGGAGAGTGATGGCCGGGTCCGGAAAATCTTGACCGAAGCGATCATCCGCCAGGGTCAGGCGGGGGTTCCGATCCTTCTTGAATATCTGGAGGATGAGCGCTGGTTTGTGGTGCGCAACGCGGTCGCCATCCTCGGCGAGATCCGCGACCAGGAGGCCGCGGGGCAACTGCGGGACATGCTGCGGCATAAGGATGTCAGGGTGAGGAGGGAGACGATCCGCTCCCTGACCAAGATCGGGGGTCAATCGGCGATCGGCATTCTTCTGCGCACCGTCGAGGATGCCGATCCGGAACTGCGGCGGCAGGCGCTCCTTTCCCTCGGTGCCATGAAATGTCCGGCCGCCGTCCCGATCCTGCTCCGCTTGGTCAGGGAGCCCGATCTGATGATGAAAAGGCTCGAGCTGAAGAAGGACGCGATCAAGGCCCTTGGCGACATCGGCTCCACCGAGGCGACGGCCCCGCTGCTGACAATCCTCGGTCGGCATCGTTTCTGGCGGCGCAGCAGGCATGACGAATTACGGGCGGCGGCGGCCCAGGCGCTGGGGGATATCGGCGACCCTGCGGCACTGACGGCCCTCACCAAAGCCACCCAGAATCGGTCCAATGATGTCGCCCGGGCCGCGACCCAGGCTCTTAAACAGTTGAAACGTGGGGAAGAAAATGAACCAGGAACTCCCTAAGCTGATCGTCCAAGGGCTCACCGGAGCACTCAAGGGCCTGCGCCTGTATCCGGAGGGTCACCCGGCCATCCAGCGTCAGCTTGAGACGTTGCTGGGGCACCTTTATACGGCCTTCAGCGGCCGGGATTTCGTCCACCTGGGGCTGCTGGAAGGGACCCTTTTCTTCGAAGATTATCTTTTTGCCGATGCCAATCCGGCCGCGCTTGAATTGGCGAGCCTGTTGGAGGAACTGGAACTGGAGGGACTGGAAATTTCCAGCCGGGTGACCGCCACGGAGTTGGCTGAGCTGGTGGCCATCCTTGCAGCCGGGGACTGCAAGGGGCCGGACTTTGAAGCGCGCCTGGCAGAACGGCAGAGCACCAATATCCGCGCCGTGGTGGCCCAGACGCGCGACGAACTCGAAGAGGACCCACCGCCCCGCCAGGTTTACGGTCGGGCCTTGAAGGTCGTCGACAACATCTTCCGCGATGTCCGCCTGGGGAAGATCCCCTCTTCGCGAGAAGCGCAGGAAGTGGTCAAGCAGATGGCGCAGATGACCTTGAACGATCCCCATGCCCTGTTTGCCCTCTCCCTCCTCAAGGATTACGACAACTACACCTTCACCCATTCGGTCAATGTCTCGGTCATCGCCCTGGCCGTCGGTCGGGCCTGTGGCCTGACGGAAGAGGAGCTGCGCACCCTTGGTTTGGGCGGATTGCTCCACGATCTCGGCAAGCTCAAGATCGATCTGACCATCATCACCAAACCGGGACGTTTGACCGAGGCCGAGTTCGATCAGATTCGCAAACACCCGCGGACCGGAGCCGACATCGTCTCCCAGATGGACGGGGTCACCACCGAGGTCATCGACATCGTCCTGGGCCACCACCTCCATTACAATCGCAAGGGCTACCCCACCGATGCCCAGGGAAGAGCCGTCTCGGCCCTCGCCGACATGACCGCCATCGCCGACACCTATGATGCCATGACCACCCTGCGTTCCTACCAACAGCCGGTGACCCCGCGCAAGGCGGTCAAGAGACTGCAGGAGGTTTCCGGAACCATCCTCCATCCGGTGTACCTGGAGAAGTTCATCACCTCCCTTGGCACCTACCCGGTAGGCAGCCTGGTGCGGCTCGACACCAACGAGATCGGCCTGGTGGTCTGGGTCGGCAGCCGGCACTCCGAGGATGTCCAACTCAAGATCCTCTTTGACAGCGATGGAGAAGCCCTCGATCCACCGGTGCGAATCGACCTCTCCGCGCACGATGTCAGCCGAATCGTTGCGGAGGTCGATCCCTTTGTTCGCGGCATTGACGTGACCGACTACTTCGAGTAACCCATCGAAATTCAACCTGAAAATGTCTGCGGCCGGCCGGGAATACCCGGCCGGC
>JBBQBQ010000050.1:0-17792 GCA_038317685.1 Desulfuromonadales bacterium
ATACGATCTGGCCAGCAAGGGCTTCAATGAGGCCGGGGCAGGAACACCCCGGAAAACCGATTCAACCGGCAGAATTATTAGTGTTGGTTTTCAGCTTCAATGAGGCCGGGGCAGGAACACCCCGGAAAACGTTCAACCGGCCGCTGATGATCGCCGAAGACAAACTGCTTCAATGAGGCCGGGGCAGGAACACCCCGGAAAACGGCCAACTCCTCCGGCTCCTACGCCAGTTACTACGGGCTTCAATGAGGCCGGGGCAGGAACACCCCGGAAAACGGTTGTGCCAACTGATACAAAAGATACAAAAGATACAGCTTCAATGAGGCCGGGGCAGGAACACCCCGGAAAACATTGAAGTCGTCAAAGAGGTTATTGCTAAATTCAGGCTTCAATGAGGCCGGGGCAGGAACACCCCGGAAAACGATGATCAGACCGCCGATGTTGCGCAGCCGCAGTTGCTTCAATGAGGCCGGGGCAGGAACACCCCGGAAAACTGTCTTCCGCCGGACCCGGTTCCCGTGCGGATTTGCGGTGACAGTTGCGAGCGGTTGCCGATTCGTTTGCGCATGACCATCCCGATAACCTCTTTCACAGCCTCTTTCTCACCTCCTTCCCCTGAAATTACCAACCTTTATCCCACCACGAGCGCTCCCGGCCCCCGGCGCATCACCGGACCCCTCGCCGGGAATCGGCAGTCCCTTCAGACGATGACCGCCTCGTGGGTCACCGGATCGAAGGGCTTGCCGATACTGTGAACCTTCGGCTGCACCTGGTCGGCCGGGCCGAGATCGAGGATCAGCACATGGTCCTCCCGGTGGTTGACGATGTCGCTCAGCGCGGCCTCCAGTTGCAACGCCCGCATTCGGCTCAGGCGGCATTGAAAGACCGAGAGTTGCAGCCACTCGCCGTAGCCGTGCATGGTCTTGAAGACCTTGCGCCAGCGGCGGGGATGGCCGACATCATAGCTGATAACGTAGAGATGTTCCATGGCCGCCTACCGGGTCACGAAGTTGGGATAGGCCGGAATCTCGCCGGTCAGATGGCGGATCAGCAACCTGGCCTGGACTTCGAGTAGCCGCCGGTAACTGAGGCGGTATTTGAAAATCGGATGGGTCACCTCCTGGGCCAGCCGGCGTTCGAAGGCGGCGATGAACTTCTTGCGGCCGGCTTCGGTCAGGGTGCAGCTCCCTGCGGCATGGATAAAATCCGTCGGCTTCACCTCGCCGTTGTTGACGGCCATGAGGACCGTCGAATCGGCGAGCAGAGGGCGGAACGGTTCCATCATGTCGAGGGCGAGCGCCGGCCGGCCGAAACGAGGCTGGTGCAAGAAGCCCCGGTAAGGGTCGAGCCCCACCGCCGCCAGGGTGACGGTCCACTCCCGGGTCAACATGGCATAGGCGAAGGAGAGCATGGCGTTGACCGGGTCCCGAGGGGGACGCCGGTTGCGGCAGTTAAAGTCGAAGTTCAATTGCGGATCGCCACCTGTCTTGAGCATTTCGGTGAAATGCCGGAAGTAGCGCTCCGCCGCTGTCCCCTCGATCCCCAGCAGTACCTCCAGCGACGGCGCCCGCAGGGCGTGCCGCAGGTCGCCGCGCAGAGCCGCCAGCAGTTGGTCCGAGACCTTGCCGGCCGCCTCCTCCCCACCCCGCAGGTTGCGTCTCAGCAGCGTGCGGCAATTGGCGATCTTGGCGGCGATCCAGCGCCGGGCCAGGTCGAGACAGATCCCTTCGTCGAAGCTGGCCCGATACTGGGCGGTGCGGCTTTCGACATTATGGTGGCCGGTGCCGATAGTGTGGCCCATGAACCAGCCACCGTAGGAGAGCCAGGTCACGGGGATCTCCCGGCGCAGGCATTCGTGCAGACCCGGAGTGGTCAGGGTGGCGTTGCCGAAGAGCACCACCTGGGAGACCTCGCCAAACCTGGCCTCGGCGACCCGTTCCTTCTCGACCTCGATCAGGAGCCGTTCGCCGTCTTTGCGGACATAGGCGCGAGGCGATTGTACGTACAGAGGGAGTCCCCTTTCATTCGCCGGCAGGATCGGCCGCGGCTCAATGGGGGAGCGGGTCAGAAATCGCACCTCGTCGGGGAGGCAGATCCCCACCAGCGAGCAGCGCGGACACTTGGGGCTCTCCTCCAGCGGCGGCGGGATCTCCCCCCCGGCGGCCGCCGTCCGGAAATGCTCGATGGCCCGCTCGGTCAGCTCCACCAGGGATTCATCGAAACGCACCGGCACCCGCTCGCGGGAGGCGACGAAGTAGAGCGCTCCCTCGTCGCAGAGATAGCCGTGTTCGCGCAGCAGCAGCCCCTGTGCACAGAGCTGCACCCGCTCCGGATCGTAGGCCCCGCCAGCGACGTGCGGGCGTTTCCCACGCTTGTAGTCGACCGGCGCGACCGCCGCCCCCTCCCCCTCCACCAGATCGATTTTGGCGGTGAGCCCCAGCCGTTCGGAACCGAGGCTGACCGAGCGGGCATGGATGGTTTCCACCTCTCCGGGGGTCTCCGGCAACGCCCCGCCCCCCCGGTCCACCCGCTTGTGCTTGATGACCCCGTCGACGGTGTCGGCACTGGGGGCGAACTCCCCCTGGACCCACATCATGTAGCCGAGACGCGGGCAATAGACCGATTCGTTGAGCATGCGTACTGGGATGAGGGGAAGATCCGGGCGGGTTCCATCCCCCGCCGTCGGCCGAAGCGCATCGTTCATGGCGGCACCTCCGATGGTTCGTCTGTCATTAGATGAACTTCATCATAACCCGGGGACGGGGGTTGACAAGCCGGGGCAGCCCAGTCAAGCAATATGCGGTTGTCAAAGAGCCTGGGCGCTGGATTTCGGTTCTTGGTAAACGGAGCTACCTGCAAGATGAATATAGGCAGCCCCACCCATCGCTAATCCGGTTTCCTTGCCAGCCGTTTTCGACTCTCCGGCTCGGTCAGGTAGTTTTCCGGCGTCACCACCTTCTCGCCGGTCTCCAGCTCCAGCTTCTCCTTCGCACCGCCCGCAATCCTCCCCCCCTTGTGCGCCGCCACCCGGTTTTCGCCGAATCCCCGGGCATCCTGCTTGCGGGCAATTTCGGTGGTGGCCGCCTCGCCGAGCATGGAGAAGATCAGCTCCAGATCCGTCATGTGATCACGCAGATTTTCGCGCCCCAATCCCTTGAACTCCTTGTACTCCGCCGGGGTCAGACCGAAGGCGGCCTTGCTGATCTCGGCAGTGAGGATGGCATATTCCGTCTCCCCCTCAACTTCGCGGTTTTTCCACTCCTCGGTCAGTTCGGCACGCACGGCGATGCCGCGCATCCGCTTCTCGATCCACGCCTCCGAATAGCCTTTGGCCCGGTAGAGCTCGCGGGTGCGGGCGGTCGCCAACTCCGGGTCTTCGATCTCCTGCACCCGTTCGTAACCGACTTGGGCCAGCCATTGCTTGAACGGTTCGGCCTTGGGGGAAGGGATCGACTGAATGATACGAAACATATTTTTTGTATTTGCGCAGTCGGTCAAATATCTTTTGCCGTCCGCTGCCTCTAATTTCAGTCCGTGACAATTTGTCACGACCTCACTCCCCTCCGCCTTGAGCCTCTGCTTCAATTTTCTCCAGTATGCCCCGGCATCAGGACTATCCGTCAACGCTCCGCAAACATCCACGACTGAAAACCACCATTCACCGTTGTGCAGCGTCCGCCTGATTTCTTTACTTTGAAAAACCACCAGTTTTGCATCCATGAAACCCTCCTTTGATTAAACTTCCTCAGTCCGCAACCGGCGCGAAGAGGCCGAGGCCGTAGTGGCAAGCGTAGCCAAGAGCAAGCGGCCCGGAAATCGGCGTTTCGAATCGCAATCGAAGCGTAAACCCGCAATCGATGGCAGGTGACGGGCCGAGTTTGCGCATACGCGTAAAGTGCCGATGTCGCAGAAATTCTGGTCTTTCTCGCGGGTCAATAATCGTCACCTCGACCGGTGCCGGAAGCCCACGCGACTCCAGTTCCGCCACAATTTGTCCCTCCAGACTATTCTTGCCGTTCGGTTTGAGATGCCGTGGCGGTACAAAGGGTGTGTGGCTAATCCATTCGGTAGCTCCGCCCATGCCCAATATCGCACGGAGACCGTCGCCATAAAGCCCCGTCAGATTCTTCAGCTCCGTCAAATCGGTACAGGAAGCAGCCAAAGCGAGATGGAGCGATTAGTCATTCTTGGCAAAAGTTTTTCGGGTAGCGCGTACCGCCTGTTGCGCGACGGCATCGAGTCCCATCGGTGCCCAGACGAGAAAATGATCGAGTTGCCCGTCGTGGTCGAGATCGAGGGGGAGGATATGGGCATGATCATGGCTACCGCCGAGGGGTTTACCGGATTCGTCGCAACCGGAGAGGGCGCGATGGTAACGCCCCGCCTTCGCCACCAACGCCTTGTGCAGGCGCTCCCCCTGAATCAATGTATAAATGACCGGCGGCAGTGCATGTTTGTTGCCGGTGGCGGTTGATAACGACAATAGCATGGCTTGTACCGGCAGCGCGGCAGGGACAGTGCGCTCGACCGGTACACCGACCCGGAAAGCATCGCGCTTGCGCCAATACAGGACTCGCTGGCTACCGGGAGGCTGGCTCCAGCCGTAGCCTTGCAACCAGGCGGTCTCTTTCTGCATGGCATCAAGCAGATCGAGTGGATAAGGGGCCAAGGCCTTGTCGCGGAGTTTTTGCACCTTGGCGGCCAACTTCTTTCCTTCGATCTCCGGCGGACAATCGGCAGCTATCTTGTCCACGGCCAGCTGCCGCCACGCGGCGTAGTCGTTTGCAGACTGCGGCGCAATGAGCGACACCTGTTCCCATCCCAGCCCAGGCGGTGAATTGTTGGGGAAACAGTTCGTCTCGGGAATCATCTCCCCTTCTACTGCCAGCCGGGCCTCGACCCAGCTTTCGGCGCGCCCGAGATATCCAAGTTTTGCGCTGAGTTCCGCCAGCAACTGCTGCTCATTGTCGGTCAGTTCAACATTCCAACGGACGACAAGCGCGCCGTGATCGATTTGTGCCCAGGTGTCGAAGACCAGCGTGGTCTTCTCCCGCCCCTTATCGAGAAGACCGAGAGGCATGTAATGACGGCTATGCGCTCCGATTGCTTGCGGCAAGCTGTACTCGGGGAGGACACCGGATAGTTTGTCGATGAGCCCGCGCGCCAACGGCGGGGGGCCGCTATCGTCCCATCCTCCCTTGGTATAGCCAACGCTGAGCAACGCCCGGAGCAGGCGCCACGGCGATGGCGGCCATTCGATCAGCCCTTCGTTGACGTGATGCCCCCAGGGTGTGGCGTGATAGCGCCGACCGGGGAATGTCATGATCAAGGTCGGCATGGTCACTCCTCGTCGGTTGTGGTATCGACGTCTACCGCTTCACCTACGCCATTCTCTGGGTCTTTTCCTTTTTTCAATTCATCGTTGAAGGCGACTTCGCTGACGATCATTTTCTCTTGGCAAGTGGCAATGGCGGGACGCAGTGCATCCAGAAGATCCTGTATTTGTGGCAATGCAAACCCCTTGGGCGCCGAAGCAGTCACGGTCTCATTGACAGTGCACAGGTCGCAGGCAGTCCGCAAACGCAGGTTGCCGTCAAGCAAGGCGCGCACTTTGAACAGGGCGAGCAGAATCAGCAATCGTTCTACTTCAAGACCGAGACCGTAACCACGAATCTGCGTCAGATCAAGTTTGACGTACAGGTTCAAAGAGTCGGCAGTAAATTCATCCCGAGCAAATGGGACATTACCAAAACCATCCTTGGTAACGCCTGAAGGGTTGACATGATCGTTTTTGACCCCACCGGACGCGGCGGCCCTCACGCCGTCCGCTTCGATAAAAGCTTCGATGGCTCTGGAAAGCCGCAGCCGCCCGCCCGCCAACTCCTTCTTGGCCAGAAAGACGCCATGCAGTAGGGAACCGATATCGTATTTCAGCAGCACTTCGCTCAGTTTACGGCGATTAATCGGTCCGGTCTCCAGGACGTCAAGATCCCCTTTGATCTTAGTGGAAAAAGTTTTATCCGCACCTTCCAGAATGTACGGGCTGTTGATACGATGAGATTCGAGAACGGTATCGGTCAAGAAGTTACCGTGCCGCATGACGCGCACATGTGACAAACTCGCGAACTCTGATTTCAGATTGTTGGCGGCCTCGTCCCAGATAGTCAACTCCAGACGATTGGCCATGCTCTGTGCGCTCTCCACCAGCAGCGACGTACCCAGTTTGGTCTGAAAGGTGGCAGCTCCGAGGGACGGGAACCCGGTTGGTTGGAAACGTTGGCCTTGCAACGGCTTCAGCGGGATGGTGAAGAGCAGGCGGTTGACAGTATTGAGGGACGAGAGATCGATGGGCATGGGTTTCCTCCTTGGTTAGAGAGCGTTGGGATCAAGACGACAGACAAAATCGGCAGCGGTTTTTTGCGTAATCGGAAAGGCCAGGGCCGCAGCCCAGAGCCTTGCGGTTTCAGGGGCGACGGCAGCGCATTGCACAGTGGTGCCGATACCGGCGGCACGCAAGCGACGGCGGGCCAGTTCGAACGCGGTGGCAGCATCGCCACTCTCCAGCCGACGGATAATGGCAGGATCGATGCCAAGCTTGCGTCCGTCCGGCAGCGTCCAGGGGAGATGAGCCAGACGAATGGCGAGCCAGGCGTCGTCGGGAGTGTCGGTTTTTCTGGGAGGGGACGGCGGACAAGGGTCTCTGACCCATTTGCCGGCATGGAGCGCCATGAGTGCCCGCGCCAGTTCCAGGGTCCGGTCAAGATCGATTCCGCCCGCCAACAGCCGGGCAAGATCGGCGGGCGCGGCAGCGGCTCGATATGCCGGCGTAAGGGGCAGGCGTCTCTGTCCGCGTTGCGAAGCCTCGATCAAGCGGCGTTGGACCAGGGCAATTGCATCGTCGATACCACTTCGGCCATGGAGAACAACATCCGGACGGGTTGAAAGCCGGGCCTTATCGCCGGTTCCGGTCTTGGCAAACTGCCCCCTCCCTTGCAACGGCAACCAGTGCCGACGCACGGCGCATGTCCAGTCGCGATTATTGCCGCTGACGTCGGTCTGCAAGGCAAAGGCAAGGGCCAAGCGAAACTCGGCGGAACCGTCGTCGGCAGCTTTGACCCAATCGGGACGCAGCGACGGAATCGGCCCAGCCCTGAAACCGCGACCGGTGACCATGATCCCTTCGACCTTCGCCAGTGCCAGCAAAACCGACTGCCAATCCGTCGAGCTCTCCGGGTGCTGTGTGACCGCAAAGAGGGCATCGCCCAGGGTGCGTTCCGCCTGCCGAAGCCGGGCCGGTGCATTCTTGTCTCGCGCTTCCCGCCGCAATTGATGGAGCCAACGGTATTGGTCGAGATCGTCAAGGCACGAAAGTTGGGGCGATACCTTTTCTGGAACGCGAAAACGACCGAGGGGAACGGCTAGATTCGCTTGGCCATTTCGCTCAATGTAACCGTAGCGTTGAAATTCACTGATTCCTCGTGCAGTTCCAAGTCGCGCGATGGAGCGGGCAAGATCTAGCGGCTCACTACTGGTTGCGTGGGTTCCAAGTTGCGCACGACCTTCGGCAAGGAGGCGTTGCAACTCGACCAGGGTCAACGGCTGCGACCAGAGCGGCATCCACTGTTCACCCCGTGCGTTTTCGTCGATATCGGCGGAACTCGCATATCCGGCACCTTGAGCGCTGACCGCAAACGGCGCCGCAGCTCGTGAAGACATGGTGTTTGACAGGCGACGTGTAGCATGGGCAGTGAAAAGAATCGAACCTTCGAGCATGAGGATGAAATCTGCGGGATTCAGCAAACTGTCCCCCGATGAACCGGTCGAGCTATTGGCACCACCAGCCATGCCAGGTAAATACTGACCGACAGCGCTGCCGCTTTGACAACCCCAAATTGCTCCCCCCCATATTGCGCCTGAAAACCATTGACCTGTCAGATCACGAGCTTTTCCCACAGCACCCGCGAGATCAAACAACTCATCGAGTCTTTGCATGAAGTTATTGGTGAAATCGAGGCGGCTATCATTCCCGCCAGTACCGAGTAAAGCAGGAAAGACCGGCTTCCCATTGTTATCAAGGACCATTGCGGCATCCATCCATACCCGATGTGGCCCTCTCCAGTTCAGTCTGCAACGTGGGATGAAATCAATCTTCATTGTCTTGAACGATTTTTCTGCCTCTGCCACCCGTTTTTTATACTCGGGCGAATTTTTCATCGCCTCTTTCTGCCCCTTTGTCAAACCCTTTGCTTTAGTCTCGGATTTAATATCTCTGACGGCTTCGTCGGCCTTAGACAACTCGACCAACAATGCTTGGGAGTCAGAAATGGCTGTTCGATAATTTAGGAAACGTGTTGCACGAGAGTTTATGATTGAGGTCAACCCCGGATCATTATTGTAGAAAAATCCCGAACCTTTGTTCCACGGGGAGACCAGCGGTGTCGGCTCATACGCCTCCAGAAAAAACGTCTCCAATTCGCCGCGATCCAGCTTGGTTGCCAGACGAAATCGATCCCCTTCCCACCAACCCCGCGCTTGTGAATCCGCCTGTTCGGCGACCAGGCGCAGAATGCCGAGAGCCTTCAGATAATGGGCCAGGGGTGCGGGAGCGCAACCCTTTAACTCGTGAATGTGCATCATGACGTCACCTCAGCCTTGAGCAGTTCATCATTCATGACTGCCATTGAAGCGCGTTGATCAGCTGCCCGCATGATCGCCTCAAACCAGGCCAGTTCGAATGGCCCGTAAATCGACAACAGCAACAGAACCCGCTCTGTCCACCCTTGCCCGGTTTTGGGATTGAGTCCGGCGGCGGCGGGAATCAAATCGAGAATGCTCTCCGGCAACTGCGCCGTTGTGCCATTTACGGTGTAGAGAAACAGATCTGGCAACGTTTCGCCGTCCCGAATCCCACGAATGCGCAAGATTGTGTCTGCTGCTTTTTGGTCCGCCGAACATGCATGCCAGGCCAGCCTCACCTTGCCGTGATGAGCGCACACCAGATAGAGAAGCAGATTGAAGTGCTCGGCGGAGAGGGCAAGTATCTCCTTTTCAATGGCCGTCGACGGTATTGGCGATGCTACCCGCTCGCTCGGCTTCATCCCGGCAGTGGTCAAGAATTCACGCCATGGGCCAAGAAGAGCAGGGTGATCGGGATTGTGTCGCTGCAACACGGCAAAGAGAGCCAGCACGCTCGCCAGTTCGTGCCGGAAACCACGCCGACCACCGTTGCGCGACCAGGCATTTTTAGGAGCCTTGGCCAGATCGACCCGGTCGGGCCGATTGTCGCCGACAATCTGCTTTTGGAAGACAGCATACGACTTGCCGATGTCGTGCAAACGCCCGGCAAGGTCAAAGAGCCCGGCATACTCCACGGCAAGGGATTGAGTCATGGTCCTCGCCAGTTTGCCGACTTCACGCCCGTGGGTCGCTATGGTCTGCCAATCATCCGCCTTACTCAGCGACTCGTCGTCTTGCCCGGCATCGGCCTTCTCGGCATCTTTTGGCGCAACCGACGCAACCGGCCTGACCGGAGCGGAAGATTTATCGTCCCACCCTGTCTTCTCGTCGTATCCTCCGCATTTCGCATCGACCAGCAGCGTCTGTCCGGGATAAAAATCGCGTGCCTCGGCCTTGCGCCATGAACCCTCCAGCCAATCCCAGACCCAGGCACGTTTTCCTTTCTCCAGCCTGGAACCCTTGCCGCATAACCAGTTTCTGGCGGCAAAGAACGGCACGGCACAAAGAGCCTCGCGGGTCGGACGCAATTCTTCTGGAGGTTCGGTCTTTTCCGCTATCTCCACCCAGAAGACCTGAAGATCGCGCTCGTCGCCGCAGCGAATGAAGCGGCTGATGTCGATATCGGCACCGGAGAGGTCGGGGGTGGTATCAAACAATTCATCAAGTTCGTGGCGCAACAGCAGGTGGGTCAATTCGAAGGGATAGAGTCGGGGGAGGAGTTCGGCGTATTGCTCTTCGAATGCTTCAAGAGACTTTGGCGCCACATCGGCAAGACAGGCCAGGGCTTCACGGGCGGAGTTGATCGCGTCAATCGCATAAGGCGCAGCCCCCTTATCGTCCTTGGGTCTGGTATCGACGACAATGACCGATGCCGTTCCTCCCCAGCGGGCGCAGCGACCAAAGCGCTGCACCAGACTGGCCCACGGAGCCAGTTCGGTAATGAGCAGGCAGGCGGAGAGATCGACTCCGGCCTCCACGACTTGGGTGGCGACGATAATGCGGTCAATATCCGGAGTGCAGGCAGTCTTGTTCAGAAATTCCGTGCGCCATCCGGCACGTTCCGCAGGGCGAAACCGGCTGTGAACCAGCCGAAGGTCCGTCTGTTTCAATGACTTGTCCTTTACCAGCGTTGTGAAGACCTCTACGGCGGTCTTGACCGTGTTAACTACCACCAAGGTCGGCCCGCTCCGGTGTCTCTCGACAGCGTTGTGCTCTTTTGCCACCAAAGCCGCAATCGCCTTCGCATCCTTGACAACGTCCAGTCGGCACGGTTTTGCGACGTCATCCCAGAGGTGGCCGACACGTCCATGTTGCGGGATCACCGACAAAGGTAAGTCGCTGGTCAGTCGCTCCGTATCCGGACTTTTTTTGAGCCAGGCAGGTTGCAGTGTCGCGCTCATCCACCAGGTGTGGCAGGGCCGTGTGGCCCAACATTCTTCCTCGTCGTCATCTCGAAACGCCTGCAATTGTGCTGATGTTGACAACCCGACATCCATCAACTGAACCTCGTCCATCACCCAGAGCGCATCATGGTTGAGTAAACCGAATTCCATCGGCCAACGAGCGCGCGCCGCTCCATAACCGCGATTCAGGGCTCTGGAGAGGAGCATGTCCTGAGTACCGATCAGCACTGCGCACTCCTCCGGATAGAGCTGCCAATCGCCGCTGTCCGCACCGCCCATCAGCAGATGAACACCAACCTTTCCCGCATGTGACTCGCCAGTCCAAAGCAGCCCCAATGAATCCAAAGCCGAGCGCACTTCGCTTTCGGTCTGTTCGACCAGCACCCGCATGGGCAGGCACCAAACCAGTCGGCGCGGCCATTGGTCATTCCCTCGCCGCAACCGGTGCCAAAACCAGGCCGCAAGTATCCCCTGCGTCTTACCGAAACCAGTCGGGATTCGAATAAGCCGGTTGCTGCAATCGTCCTCGGCTGCCAAATCGGCCTGCCACCCATGAGGTGACGAATGCCCCGTCAGCCTCTGAAAAAAATCACGATATGGTCCCATGCAAGACTCCTTTCAAACCGGCCCACTGATCCATTCCCGTCTCCCTTGCCCCGCCCCCCAAACCCTACCCGCCAACAATGACACAATACGTCGCAACCTGAAATTATTTTCATCCCTCCCACCCAAGGACGAGGTTTCCATTACCGGCGGGATTTTCCATCGACCGGCCCCAGCTCCCAATCCTGGGCAATCGTCATCCCCGGCAGATAACCCCGGGCCTCCGCCATCCCGCCCCGGTCCAGCCCCTTGGCAAAGTGGATGCCCTCCCCGTAGAGTTCGTAGCTCGTCCCATCGTCGAAGACGAGGATGACCATGTTTCTGGGCAGCCGGTCCCATTTCTTGGCGACGACACCGACAATGCGCTTTCCAAGGATCTCCTGGATATGGTCGTTCATCGACATGGCGTGCTCCTTCGCCTCCTCCCCCGCCCTCCCGCGAAATCCTACCCGGGCCGCGTGACACAATACGTCACACCCCCAGCAACAAAAACGCCCCGCGAAACTTCGCGGGGCGTTTTTGTTGCTGCTGCGGATCGATACCCGGTTACTTGGCCATCACGAACTTGCCGTCCTTGACCTGCACCATCACCATCGAATCGACGCCGAGACCGTTGTGGTCCTCGGGGGTGAGGTTGTAGATGCCGGAGACACCGACGTAGCCCTTGGTCTCCTCGATCGCCTTGCGTAGCGCCTCGGGGTCGGTGCCGACCTTCTTCATGGCGCCCGCGACGATCATGATGGCGTCCCAGGCGTAGCCGGAGTGGGTGTTGATCGGGAACTGCTTGTCGTACCCCTTCTCCTTGTAGAGCTTGATGAATTCCAGAATCACCGCCTTCTGCGGGTCGCTGTCCGGCAGTTGGTCGGCGACCATCAGCTTGGTGGCGGGCATACGGTCCCCTTCGCTGGCTTTCCCGGCCAGTTCGATGTACTTGGGATCGGGGAGGCCGTGGCATTGGAAGAGGGGGAGATCGATGCCGAGCTGGACCTTGTTCTTGGCGACGATGGAGCCGGCCGGTCCGATCGTCCAGGAGATCAGGGCCTGGGGTTTGAGATTCTTGACCTTGGTCAGCTGGGCGGTGATGTCGGTGTCGCGAGTGCCGAAAGACTCCTCGCCGAGGATTTCGATGCCGTACTGGGGAGCAAGCTTGTGCATCCAGTTGGAGCCGTCCTTGCCGAAGCCGTCGGCGGCGGTGAGGAGCGCGACCTTGGTCAGCCCCTTCTCCTTCAGATAGATGAAGAGGCGCTCAACGGCGGTGCTGGAGCGCTGAGGCGACTTGAAGACCCAGTCGAAGGGGCCGAACTTTTCACCCCCCATGATCACCGGATCGCCGCCGACGGTCATGACGATCGGGGTCTTCCCTTCGTGGACGATCTTCTTGACGTTCATCCCGGTGTCGGTCAGGGTCGGTCCGATGATCGCCGCGACATGGTCCTTGTAGATGAACTTCTTGGCGATGTTCGCGGTTTTGGCCGGATCGGCCTCGGTGTCGCCGATCTCCAGCTCCAACTGGCGGCCGTTGATGCCGCCTTCGGCGTTGATCTTGGCGACGACCATCTCGGCGACCAGTTTGGTCGGGGTGCCGATAAAGGCCGCCCGCCCCGAAAGGTCGAAGAAAGCCCCGAGCTTGATCGGCTCGGCGGCCAGCGCCGGGCCGGCCATGAGCATCAGACCCGCCATTACTGCCAGCATTCTTTTCATCCGTTGCTACCTCCTTGGTGAATTCATGGGCCTTCGGAAATAATTCCGGTCAATTCTTCTCTGAAACCGCCCCAAAAGGCAATGGAAAAGGGAATCTTCGCTGATCTTCCGCTCCCTTTGAGAGCGAGCCGGTGCGGGTTGCGGCTTGACAGCGGGCGCTCCCCCTCGCTAAGCTGGCCGGCAACTTCCCCCCAGGAGCGCCGCCCGTGCCCGTCAATGACCCCCCAGCCCATCTCCGGAGCACCGCGTGATCCGCATCTTCCTGCGCGGGCGCGCCGGCAACCAGCTCTTTCAGTACGCCGCGGGCCGCGCCCTGGCGCACCGGCACGGCGTCAGCCTCGGTCTTGACATCTCCGGCTACGGCCCCGGCTCCCGGCGCTGCATCCTGCGGCGCCTGCCGATCGCAGCCAAGACCCTGAACCCCCTGCCGGCGTGGCTGTGCCGCGGGGTGACCGGCCAGTGGCCCTGGCACTACTCCCGGCAGCCGGTCTACCGGGAAGCGGGGCACCGCTTCGATCCGGCCTTTCGGGACCTTCCCGCCGCCTGCACCCTCTTCGGCTGGTTCCAGAGTGAGAAGTATTTCCAGCCGATCGCGGAACTCATCCACCAGGAATTCTCTCTTGACGGGCTTCCCCTCGATCCCGCGACCCGCGAAATGGAACGCCGGATCGGGGATGCCGACGCCGTCGCCCTGCATATCCGCCGGGCCGACTATCTGGGGCAGCCCTTTTACGAAGTCTGTACCCCCCGTTATTACCAAAATGCCATGCGGCATGTCGGAGAACGGGTGGCCGATCCCCATTTCTTCATCTTTTCGGATGACCCGGACTGGTGCCGGGAACATTTCCGGGGGCCGACCTTTACCCTGGTCGACCTCCCCGCCTCGCAGCAGGACCCCCTCAACGATCTGCGGCTGATGACCCTGTGCCGCCACAACATCATCGCCAACAGCAGCTATTCCTGGTGGGGGGCCTGGCTGAACCGGAATCCGGAGCGGGTGGTGGTTGCCCCAAAGATCTGGTTCAACCGGGCCGACGCGGTCCTCGCCGACAAGCTGTGCGCCGGCTGGGCCTCCGTCCCGATCTGAGCCGCGGCCCGCCGGAAGGCTTCATCAGTCCTAAACAATCTCCCCTTCCAGACGATTATCGAAGACCCTCCGGCTCTTGCGCTCGGAGCGCGGCAGGCTGCCGTAGTCGACCAGTTCCAGCTCGACGGAGACGATGAGCTGCTTCTTGATCTGGTGGGTCGCCTCGTGGATCAGCTCCGGGGCGCGGCCCGCCTCCACCCCCTGGCCGCGCTCGATGACCAGGCGCAGATGATCCCGGCCGGAGCTCGCGTCGCGGGTCAGGTGAAGCTGATATTCGGAGCCCAGGCCCGGTACCCCGGAGAGGATGGCGTCGATGCTGGACGGGTAGATGTTGACGCCGCGAAACTTGATGGCGTCGTCGGAACGCCCCTTGATGCGGGAGTGGCGCGGCAGCAGGCTGCCGCAGGAGCAGGGGCCGGGGATGACGCGGGTCAGGTCGCGGGTGCGGTAACGAAGCAGCGGCGCCCCCTCCTTGCAGAGGCTGGTGACGACCATCTCCCCCCATTCCCCGTCGGGCAGGACCTGCAGCGTCTCGGGATCGATAATCTCCAGCAGATAGTAATCCCCCCAGTAGTGGATGCAGTCGTGTTCCGGACACTCGATGCCGGTGCCGGGACCGTAGAGCTCGGTAAGCCCGGTGATGTCGAAAAGCTCGGCGCCGCCGAAGAGTTCCGAGATCTTCTGGCGCATGGCGCGGCTGGAGCGCTCCGAGCCGTAGATGACCTTCTTCACGCCGATCTGGTCGGCGATGCCGCGGTGGTGGATCTCCTCGGCCATGAGCAGCGCCATGGAGGCGGTGGAGCAGAAGACCGTCGACTGAAAGTCGCGGAGGAACTCGATCTGCATGTCGATGTTCCCCGGCCCGACCGGCACCGCCAGGGCGCCGAGCTTTTCGCAGCCGAGCTGGAAGCCGGCCCCGGCGGT
Organism: Desulfuromonadales bacterium; assembly: GCA_038317685.1. Taxonomy (GTDB): domain Bacteria; phylum Desulfobacterota; class Desulfuromonadia; order Desulfuromonadales; family DDH964; genus JBBQBQ01. The sequence continues at coordinate 14,956 of JBBQBQ010000050.1, forward strand.
CCAGACCCCGTAGCCGACGGCGATCTGCACCCGGTCGAGGGGGGTGACGCCGGCCATCTGGTAGCAGCGGGCGAAGAAGTGGGTCCAGTCGTCGAGATCCTTCTGGGTGTAGCAAAGGACCTTGCGCTTGCCGGTGGTGCCGGAGGAGGCGTGGATGCGCACCAGCTGTTCGAAGGGGACGGCGCGCAGCGGAAAAGGGTAGCCGTCGCGCAGATCGTCGGCGCTGGTGAAGGGAAGCCGGCGCAGGTCGTCGAGGGTCCGGATGCTTTCCGGGGCGACGCCGGCGGCGTCAAGGCGCTCCCGGTAGAAGCTCGATCCTTCAAAGGCGTGGCGCACCGTCCATTGCAGCCCCTGGAGCTGGTGGTCCCTGAGGTCGTCGACGCTGCGGAAGTCGGGCATGAAATCGAGATTGTGCATAGCGGTCTTCTCCAGGCGGATGTTGGTCAGGCCGGCGGCGCCGAGGCGGCTCGCGGCCGGGTTGTCCTGGCTGGCGGCGCCGAGAAAGGCGGCGCGCAGGGCGGGGTCTTTGAGGAGTTCGCTGCTCGCGCCCTGTTCGACGATGCGGCCGTTCGCCAGCAGAAAGGCGCGGTCGGAGGCGGAAAGAGCGCGGGCGGCATTCTGCTCGACGAGGAGGATGGTGGTGCCGGCGCGGGCCAGCTGATGAATGATGGCGAAGATCTCGTCGGTGATCAAGGGGGCGAGCCCCAGGCTCGGCTCGTCGAGGAGCAGCAGGCGCGGCTTCGCCATCAGCGCCCGGCCCATGGCGAGCATCTGCTGCTCGCCGCCGGAGAGGGTCCCGGCGAGCTGCCGGTGGCGCTGGCGCAGCTTCGGAAAGCGGCCGTAGACCTCCTCGATCCGCGCCGCAGCCTCCCCTTTTCCGAGGCGCAGCGGCAAGGCGCCGAGGGCGAGATTCTCCGCCACCGACAGCTGGGGGAAGACCTCCCGCCCCTCCGGCGACAAGGTCACGCCGAGGCGCACCAGGCGCGCCGGGGCGCTGCCGGTAATCTCCCGGTCGTCGAGGAGGATGCGTCCGCCGCTCGGCTTGACCAACCCCAGCAGACACTTCAAGAGGGTGCTCTTGCCGGCGCCGTTGGCCCCGACCAGGGCCACGGTCTGCCCCTTGTCGACCTCCAGGGAGACGCCGAAGAGGGCCTGGGCGGCGCCGTAATGGGCAGTGAGGTTGTCGATGGTCAGTAAACTCACAATTTCACCGGCAGAACGCAGAAGAAACGAAACATCCTATTGAGAAAAAAGTGCCGAAACAGGCGGCTTCCCCCGGGCCGTCAAAAATGCCCAGCTGCAAGGCGAACGAAATCCTTCGGAATAAGGCGTACCTGAAAGGTACGTCGTTGACGCAGGATGAGGACAACGCTGCAGATGGGCGTTTTTCATCGGCCCGTCACGCCGTCAAAAATGCCCAGCTGCAAGGCGAACGAAATCCTTCGAAATAAGGCGTACCTGAAAGGTACGTCGTTGACGCAGGATGAGGACAACGCTGCAGATGGGCGTTTTTCATCGGCCCGTCACGCCGTCGCCTCCATCCTTCCCAGATAGGCTTCAAGGACCAGGGGGTTGCGGCGAACTTCGTCGGGGCTGCCGACCGCGATGCAGCGGCCGGAATCGAGGACCACCACGGTATCGGCCAGGCCCATCACCAGTTCCATATCATGTTCCACCAGCAGCAGGGTCTGCCCCCGGCGGCGCAGGCGGCGCAGCTCCTCGCCGACGGCGGCGGTCTCGGCGGCGTTGAGGCCGGCCACCGGTTCGTCGAGAAGGACCAGTTTCGGTTCCCCGACGCAGGCGCGGGCCAGTTCGACCCGCTTGCGGTCGCCGTAGGCGAGCACCCCGGCCGGCCAGTCGGCCTTATCGGCGAGACCGAACCGGTCGAGAGCCTGCAGGGCCCGTAGCTTGAGGCGCCGCTCGCGGTGGCGCAGGTACGGCAGGCGCAGCATCGCCATGGTCAGCGAGGTTCCGGCTTCGGGGGTGAGTCCGGTCAGGACGTTGTCGAGGACCGACAGCCGCGGGAAGAGCTTGAGGTTCTGAAAGGTGCGGGCGATCCCGAGCCGGGCGATGGCGTGGGGGGCCCGCCCGGTCAGTTCCTCCCCGGCGAAGGTCAGGGATCCGGAGCTCGGCGGCAGGACCCCGGTGATGCAGTTGATCAGGGTGCTCTTGCCGGCGCCGTTGGGACCGATCAGCGCCGTCACCGCTCCGGCGGCGACGCTGAAGCTCACCGCGTCAAGGGCCGGCAGGCCGCCGAAGTATTTGCTCACCGCCTCAAGCCGCAGCACGTTTTTGCCTCCGCAGCGCCAGCCGCATCCGGATCAGATCGACCAGTCCGGTCACCAGTCCCTGCGGCAGGAAGAGCAGGATCGACACCAGGATGGCGCCGTGGATGAAGTCCTTGTAGGTCTCGAAGACGGCGATCCACTCGGGGAGAAGGGTCATCAGGGCAGCGCCGAAGAGGCTCCCCCAGACCGAACCCATGCCGCCGACGACGACCATGATCGCCAGGTCCGCCGACTTGAAGATGTTGAAGGAGTCGGGGCTGACGAAGCCGTAGCAGTGGGCGAAGAGGCTGCCGGCGAGGGAGGCGAAGACCGCCGACAGGACGAAGACCTGGATCTTGGCGCGGCGCACGTCGACCCCGAGGGACGCTGCCGCCGTCTCGTCGCCGGCCAGCGCCGCCAGCCCCCGGCCGACGCCGCTGCGCACCAGGTTGAGGGCGAGGAGCAGAAGGGTCAGGGCCACCCCCCAGACCAGGTAGTGGAAACGCATCTCGCTGTCGAAGACGAAGGAACCGACGGCCAGAGGCGGCACCCCGGAAAAGCCGCTCGGCC
>JBBQBQ010000051.1:0-16984 GCA_038317685.1 Desulfuromonadales bacterium
AGGTCGACACGGAAGACGAAGCCGTCCTCGGTCACCTGCCCGACCGCCCGGGTGACCATCTCCCCGAGCTTGGTGTAGTAGCCGTGGAGGTGGAGGGAGTTTTTCGATTGGCCCAGGGGGCCGGGGAGTCCGGTGCTGGCACCCCGCTCCGAGGAGTAGAAATAGATCAGGTCGATGTCGGAGGAAAAGTTGAGTTCGCGACCGCCGAACTTGCCCATGCCGAGGACCGTGAACTCCGGTTCCGGTCCCGGTTGGCCGGCGTCGGGGGCGAGGAGCGGCGCCCCGTGCTCGGCGCGCAGCAGGCGATCGCAGATGACGCAGGACCGCTGCAGGCTCGCCGCCGCCAGGGACGAAAGCTCGGCCGTCACGCTTTCCAGATCGGCCAGACCGCAGAGGTCCCGGCTGCCGATGCGCAGAATCTCCTGCCCCTTGTAGCGGCGTAATCCTTGCTGCAGTTCCGCGAAGCTGGCTGTTTCGGGGATCAGGACGCAGAGCTCGGCGAGCATCTCTGTCTCTTCTTTGCTCCGCTCGATCTCTCCTTGCGCAAACAGACCCTCGAAGTAGTCACTCTTGCGGCAAAGGATACCGGACAGAAACGGCGAGGCACCGAGGACGGTGAGGAGCCGGAGCCGGGATTCGGGCTCCGCCAGGACCGGCCGGAGATCGGCGCCGGCGACGAGGCTGGTCAGCCGTTCCAGGTTGTTGAGGGCGAGGTCGGGGTCGGCTGCGGTCAGGGCGGTGGCGGCGAGGGCGGCAAGGAGTTCGTGGTCGCAAAGGAGTTCGCCGAGGAGTTGCAGGTTAACGGCGGTTTTGCGCGGTTCGCTGTAGCCGAGGGCTTCGGCCAGGGCGGCGAGGGCCTTGGTCTCCCCACCAACCGACTCCAGCCGCCGCGACAGTGTCCCGAGGTCCATGCTCAGCTCCCTTCAACCAGGGTCCGCAGCTGACGATCGTAGTCGCCGCGGGCCACCCCCCGTTCGGTGATGATGGCGGTGATCAGTCGCGCCGGGGTGACGTCGAAGGCCGGGTTGCGCACCACGACGCCCTCCGGCGCGAGCTGGACGTTCCCGATGTGGGTCACTTCCCGGGCGGCGCGTTCTTCAATGGGAATGGCGGTCCCGTCGGAAATTGCCAGGTCGATGGTGGAGGTCGGCGCGGCGACGTAGAAGGGGAGACCGTGTTCTTTGGCCAGGACCGCCACGGTGTAGGTGCCGATCTTGTTGGCGGTGTCGCCGTTGGCGGCGATGCGGTCGGCGCCGACGATGACGCAGTCGATCTCCCCCCGGCTCATCAGGTAACCGGCCATGTTGTCGCAGATCAGCGTCACCGGGATCTGGTCCTGCATCAGTTCCAAGGCGGTCAGGCGGGCGCCCTGGAGCCAGGGGCGGGTCTCGTCGGCCAAGACCGTCACCTGTTTCCCGGCTTCGACGGCGGCCCGGATCACCCCCAGGGCGGTGCCGTAGCCGGCGGTGGCGAGGGCGCCGGCGTTGCAGTGGGTGAGGATGCGGGCGCCGGCCGGAATCAACGGCTCGCCATGGCGCCCGAGGCTGCGGTTGCGCTCCTCGTCCTCGACGGCGATGGCGACGGCTTCGGCGATCAGTCGCTCCTTGAGGTCGATGCCGGCCAGGTCCGCATGGCTGCGGGCGCAAACCTGTATGCGCTCCAAGGCCCAGAAGAGGTTGACCGCCGTCGGCCGGGTGGCGGCGAGGTGGGCGCAGACCTGGGCGAACTCGGCCATGAATTCGGTGAAGGAGGCGGCGTAGATGTCGCGGGCGCCGAAGGCCGCCCCGAAGGCCGCAGCCACGCCGATCGCCGGTGCGCCCCGGACGACCATGGTGCGGATTGCCTCGGCGACCTCCCGGTAATCGCTGTAATCGATCCAGACCTCCTGGGTGGGGAGGAGGCGTTGGTCAAGCATCCGGAGGACGCCGTCGGCATAGAGGAGCGGTTTGATGGACATGGGATCTCTCAAAAAGGGAAAAGGTATTGCCCACCCGGGCTCTGAAGCGTGGGTGACATTTTTTGCGAAACGGGTAAACGGCTATTCCTCAAACCCAGCATTCTTGAACTTCAGAACATTGCAATTCTCCTTAACCGCCCGCTCCATGCCCGTATCGAACCCGGCTGCATTTTCGGCCTCAATGTCGATGGTAATCCGCACACGGGTACCGGCCTTGGCGGTGAAGTTCTTCACGACTTCATCGACCAATTCATTGAACTGGAGCTTCGCCCTGATCGGATCAAGATCGACGCTGGCGTAGAAGCGTTTCTTCTTTGGTGCGCCAGCCGGGGCTATGCCTGTAGGCGGGGACTCAAACGTTGGATCTGCAATCTGAGGGTTGTCCGGATATCGCGGGTCTTGAGGGGCTTCAGGTTTGTTGGTAGGAGGCTCTTCCAACGGAATCGCTTCCGGCCTTACCAGCAGCAGCGCCGTATCCATGATCGGCAGTACCGACTTGCCAAGGCTGGCCCCGACATAACGCCCTTCTTCCTTGCCATAGGCTAGCCCGAAAAAGTCCTTCGAGCCGGAACCCGCTGCAATCGCGTTCCGGAACACCCCCTCGTCACGCAGGCGCGGAAGATAGAGATAACAGCACATCTTCTGCCAGACATCGAGAGCGACGACGTCATGGCTCTCGGCTTTCCAGAACCATTCCTTGAGCAATTTGGCTAGATGGATCGGTGCCCATTCGCCGATGACCAGCTCGTTCTCCTTCAGTACTCTCTCGATTTCCTGAGTCAGAATCTGGGTACCGGGATTGACCGGGAAGGGCTCCCATTTCACCGCAGAGATGGCGCCGGCCCTGGCCTCCTGCATCGGCGCGAGGAGCCACTTGTAGGTTTCGCGCACCATCCGCTTGAGGGCGTCGTTCGCTTCTCCGAGACTGCGATCTGCTTGGCGGGTTTGGTACTGGTCGAGATTGAGCTTGAGCTGCTTGCTGTCGTCGACAATCGACTGCCACGCCAGCACCGAGCGCACCTGGTCCTTGAGCCGGCTGACGGTGTCATTTTCGGCCGCCAGAAAGAGGAGTCGGTTCTGTCGCTGCCGCGGTTGGTCGCCGCGACTCTTCAGCATCTCTCCTGCCCGCTCCTGGGCCAGCGTATGTCCGGTTTTGCTGAAGGGCGCGTCCGGCGGCAGGACCACGAGACGGAGCGCGCCATCGTCGGGAATATCACCGCTGGGGGTGAAAACATGCACCCCACCAAAGGGTCCGTTGCCCAAGCTCTGCTGTACCCGACTGCGGATGGCGGGGAGTATTTCTTCCTTTTCCTGAAAGCGCTTCTTGCGCTCCTCCATCTCCCTGCGCAGGTTGGGACGGGTATCGAACCAGCAGCGATTATTGGCACTATTCAGGTAGTGCAAACGGTCGGCGAGTCGGCGCAGGGCATCCTTAAAAACCCCCGGTTGTTGTCCCGGTTGCAGACAGCCAAGGAGGATGCGGTTCTCTTCCAACCCTCGCGATAACTGGTTAGGAGCGCTCGGCGCACTGCCGAGAAAGATCGTGCGGGCGGTACGCCGGCAGGCCTGCACACTTCCCAAACGCACATCACGGTTTTCAATCTCGGTGGTCTCGGCCCGCTCCCCGTCAATATCCCGTTCCATGACCGGGTCCCAGCCCTGCGGCAGGTAGTAGATCACTTCGTTGCGGGTGTCGGCATCGTACAGCGGGAGGCTGCTCGGGAGGATCAGCAAGTCCTTGTCGCCATCCTGCCAGAGGCGGTGGATGACCCTGGCCATCAGTTTGAGGACGCCGCGGGTGCGCTGGAAATTGTCGAGGGACGACCAGTCTTCGTAGAGCCGGGCAAAAATCTCGGGATGGATCGGATAGGCCTGTTGCAGCCGCTCGTAGTAACGGCTCTCCTGGGTCTCCTGCGGCAGCTCGGTAGCGTTACCGATATAGAGCTCGGCGAAGGCGCGGCAGACTTGATCTGCGGCGGTGCGGTCGGAGATGCTGGTGAAGAGGCGGCGGCGGACGATCTCGAAAGCCTCTTCGGTCGCTACCGGTTTCCACAGCGCCTGCACGCGGCCGAAGTAGTGCGACAGGGCAGCGAGGGCGTTGATCCCTTTTTGGCTGCCGGCCTCCTTGTCCGATTCGGGCAGAGATGCAAGGAGCATGGCGTTCGGTACCGCCTTAAGGGCCTCCGTCAGTGCCTGGATGAACGAGAGGTTGGAATCGTAGCTGCCGCCGGTATAGCGCTTCCCCTCCTCGAACTGGCGCAGGTAAGCGACCAGCTCGTCGATGAGGATGATGCACGGTGCATGCTCGGCCAGCAACTTGGTCAGGATTTCTTTGCCCGGTGAGGTGCCGACGATATCCGATTCGCGCACGGTCTCGTAAGCCGAGGCGCCGCCCAGCTGCCAGGCCAACTCTCCCCACATGGTATGCACGTCGAGCTTACCGCGTTTCTGCGGCTGATTGGGGGAGAGCTTGTTGCCATCGATGACGACGATGCGGGCGCTGGGGAGTTCGCTGATCCCGGCGCTATCGAGAATCGGTGATATCCCCTGTAGGTCGCGAGCTGGCGCCGTGCCCTGCGCCAGATGGTAGACCGCCAGCATGGTGTGGGTCTTGCCGCCGCCGAAAGCGGTCTGCAACTGGACAACCGGATCGCCCCCTTGTCCGGTTAGGCGCTTGACCACCGAGCCGAGGAGGAGACGCATCCCTTCGGTGATGAAGGTGCGCTGGAAGAAGAGCGCCGGGTCCTGGTATTCGGCAGTCGCTGTGCCGTCATGAACGCGAGAGAGATCGGCGGCAAACTCGGCCTGCTGGAAGGTCCCCTTGAGGACATCCTCATGCGGTACGGCAATTTCACGCCATGGTTTCAAATTCATCGTCCTCTCCCTCAATCACATCATGCGCCAGCAAACCGCTGGCGGCCCGTTCGCGCGCCACTTCGACGGCGCGGTGCAACTGTTTTTGCAACAACTGCATATCGGGAATGTGGGCCATATATTCTGCTACGCGGATGTTGGCCGCATGCAAGTCCATCAGCTCCACCTGTTCACTGTCGGCGCCGGCACAGAGGATGAGGCCGATGGGCGCTTCCTCCCCCGCCGCCCGGTCGTAGCGATCGAGCCAGCGCAGGTACAGTTCCATCTGCCCTTTATGCGCTGGCCGAAACGCTTCGAGCTTCAACTCCACCGCCACCAACCGCCGCAGGTGGCGATGATAGAAGAGCAGATCGAGATAGAAGTCATCGGCGCCGACGGTGATGCGCTTCTGTCGGGCCACGAAGGTAAAACCGACGCCCATCTCCAGCAGAAAGCGCTCCATGTCACGCAGCACCGCCGCTTCCAGATCGCGTTCCGAATAGCCGGCGGGAAGACCGAGAAAATCGAGCAGGTACGGGTCGCGGAAGACCATGTCCGGCGTCATCTGGCCGCCGGTGCGCAGGTGGTCGATCTCGGCTTGCACCACCACTTCGGGCTTCTTTGCGATGGCAGTGCGCAGAAAGAGCTGGCTGCCGATGCGCTCGCGCAACGTGCGCACGCTCCAGCGCTCGACTCGGCACATTTCGGCGTAATACTCCCGCTCCAGCGGCTTTTTCAGGGGCAGGATTTCAACAAAGTGACTCCAGCTCAAATGTCGCGACAGTGTCGCGACAATCTGCTCATCGGAAAACGCCTCGGCGAACTGAACCATGCGGCGCAAACTGCGCAGACCAAAGCCTTGCCCGTACTCCGCCGTCAATTGTGTCGACAGCGTCGACACAATCTGTTCGCCATACTCCGCCCGGCCATCACGCAGCACATCGCGGCGAATGCGCTCACCGACCCGCCAGTAGAGCAGGGTCAGGGTGCTGTTGGCTTCCTGGGCGACATAGGCGCGGGCCTGATCGATCAGGCCGCGAATCTCGCCGAGCAGGGAGATGGAGGGAGTGCCGACCTTGGCCATCTCAGAACTCCAACTCTTCCTGCTTACCGACATGCCCGGTCTCGTGCGAACTGCGCTCGACGCCGTCCCACGAGGTGATCAGCTCATTGTAGGCGCGGGCTTCTTCGGCCCAGCCTTTGCGCTCACAGAGGGTGTAGAGACGATAGGCGAGAGAACGGATCGCTTCAGCGCGGGAGGGCATGCGGGCCAGCAGCTCTCCGGCAGCGCTCTCGCCTTGCTGGTTGAGGGCGCGGATCAGGTGATGCAGCGCCTCCCAGATCGGGATACGGGTATCGGTCTCCGGGTCCCAGTCGGTCGGCAGCTCGGCCCAGCGCAGCAGGCGCAGTTTGCCAGCGCCGCTCTCGACGACCCCGGCTTCGGTCAGTCCGCCGACGCTGGTTCCCTTGGCGCGGGCGAGAACGTCGGCTTCGCCGTACTTCCCTTCGGCCCAGCCGAGGGTCTCGAACCAGTGCAGGCAAAACTGGGTGTCGTGGTCGAAGTCGTCTTCGGCAAGAAAGCGGTTGATCAGTTGCAGCGCCGCCTTCACCGTCATCGGCGTGCCGTCGGCTTCGAGAACCGCTGCATAGCGGCTAAAGATCGCCATGCCGGGGCCGATGATCGCCTGCGACAGGTCGACCGGCGCCACCGGAGAATTGATCCCGCCGCGGGTCATTTCGTCGAGGGCGACAGGGAGGACAGCATCGAGTTCTCGGATGTATTCCCGCCGACTGATCGTCGGTGCGTCGGTGGCGCGTTTTTGGCAGACGAGGACGATGCTGGAGGCGAGGGCGTTAGTGCCGGAGCCGATCATACGATTACCGAGTTCGGTGCGCATTGGCCAGGTGCCGGTAATAGTGAATCCTGCACGCAGCACCGCGGCAAGAAAGGTTTCCCAGCCTGTACTGGAAGTGCCACTATCGCCCTTAGTTTCCGCCTGTTTGAAGGCGTAGTAAATTGTGACTGGAAAGGCTGGGTGCGCCTGCACTGCTAAGTTGTTCATAGCACTGGTCATCCCGTTGAGGAAAAATGCTTCGGCCAGTTCTTTGCTTCCATGTCGATACGGAGTAGCGATCAATTCCTCCGTTTTTGGAACTGCAAGCGTAGCGTAAAGACTAGGGAAAATATGTTTTAGGCTCTTGCGTAGCCAGACGTAAAAAAAATCAGAAAGATCAGCATAACCGATATTGTCGTAATAAGGAGGATCCGTGGAAATAACCTTGCCTAAGCTAACGTCTTGCGTTTGTGCATCGGCTTGAATTGCGATCGGTTTTCCTTGTGCTGAGTAAACAGCTACACCTTCAATGCTTTCAGCAGTCCATTTAACGGCTCCAACAAAACTACCGGTACCAGACAAAAGCGTATTAAGTTCGGCGAAGTCCCAAGTCATTGGTATCGATTGCCTCGCAAACGTATTACGAGTTGAATCACGTTCCGTAAACCATGTACAAATACTCGAACCACGGTCTGCAAGTTTGCTCAAAGCAAATGAAAGGTAAACTGATATTGACTGTGCGTACGCTACTGCACCTTCGCCACCGCCATCGAGACCCATTCCATCGTCAGCCATGCCGGCTTTTATCGCATCCTGCCGGCATCGATCTATTGCTTCAACCATGAGATCAGAAAAAGTGGTCAATGCCACAAGTTGACGGGGAGTAAAGAGGTCGCCATAGCTATCAAGTCCATAGTTGGAGACATTGACCCGGCATTTCCCGTGCAATTTAACGTCAGGCTTCCACTCGGGGGTGGCCTGTCGCGCGGTATACTCTTGCTCTGGTGTAGGGGAGAGATAAATGCGCCCTCCTCTACCCTCAGCAACTATAGCCATAAGTCGCTGGCCCATTTTCCCCGCAAAACCCTCGGACCGAATGTACTTATAATCAACCGGTGAACCAGATAACAGGCACATAAACCCCCCCCGCTTGCCTGCTGATGTCCCTACTAGCGCGCTTGGAGGGGGGGTTCCTATCTTCACCGTAAAACGATATTGATCACCCGAGACCACCGGCACAACATATGACTCTTTCCCCGCCTTACTAGAGACGACAAAGGTCGAGGCTAAGGGTACATCGACGTGACTAAAAACGGGATTAGGGCTCTTGACCGTGCGGGCCCAGAGCCAAGCAACAACAGTAAGCTTCTGGTCGAGATAAGGCTTGAGATCGGGACGATCGGCGACCATCGAGGCAGTAACTTCGATCTGCGGATAGAGGTGCCCGATGCGTTTCTCCGCCTCAGATCGCATCCAAGCGCCATAGCGGCGCACGTCCTCAGCCAGGCCCTTGGCGCCGGTCCATTCTTCGTGCAGCTTGATCTGCTTCTCCCCCGGCGGCACCGGCCCGACCGGCGACCGCCCGGCGAACTTGGGCGGAATCTCGATCATCGCCTTGTTGATCGTCACCGCCACCGGATTCAAATCCGAGGCATAGCTCTCCAGCCCCAGCCGCTGCGCTTCAAGCGGCAGCGCGCCACCCCCGGCAAAGGGGTCGTGAAAGGCGGGGAGTTTGTCGGGATTGAAGAGCTCGGCCGCCTGGGGGTGACTCTTGTTGAGGGCGCAGGTCTCGCGCCAACTCTTCCAGATCTCCTCCCGAGCCTCACGCAGCACCGCTTCGTTGTTGGTGTTCTCCCACAGCACCAGCTTCTCGATAATCCGAAAGAGCCGCTCGCGCTCGATGGCGGCCTTCTCCTTGTTCATCCCCCGCCCCAGCTCACGCTCGTAACCGGGATCGTTGACCATCTGCGCAAAAATCACCGCCCGCGCCACAGCCAGAGGACGCCGTGCCCACCATAGGTGCAATGTGGAAGGGTGCCCGTGGCGTATCGACTTCTCCCGCACCGCCGCGACGTTGATGGCATCCAGCGGCAGAGCAACTTCGATGAGCTTCTTGGGGGATTTTATGGTCATGCAGGTTTATCCCTTAGCAGACATTGAGAGCATGTCGGATGGTCGTTACAAATGGCAGGTGATTGGTGTCGGCAAGTTCAGCTTGCAAAAACGGCATCCAGTCCTCGGGCGGGAACACCTGAGCTAACTCACGAATCTCCTCTGCCGTTTGCAGATAACCGGCGACGGCCCTTTTTCGCATGTGCCGCAGAGGCCCGTTTTCGGCGTCAAGGTTGAAGATTCTCAACGTTTCAGAAGCACGGCGGGTATTTTGCGCATCCAGGTTTGAACGAACCTTGATGGTCCCGTCCGAGACGAAAACGAAGAAATCATCGGGATCTTCCTCGTCCGGCTTGATCAAATCACGATGGTCGTAGACACCGCAACTGTCCTTATGCTTACCGCAACTATTCACCCGGTTGCAGGAACCGAACAAGTTCTGCCACTGAAAGGTTCCTTGCGGATAGCGTGACCGTTGGCGAAAATGTTCGATATGGCGCTCGGTAGAATTTGCGATGTCCGCTTCACAATAAGCGCAGCGTTCGCCTTGCATAGCGTCAAGAGCGACCCAGATTTCAGCCTTTTCGTTAGGACTAGGCGTCAGCCCGTTCCAGTTATGGAGGCGATAGTCGTGGTTTCCCATACAGTGCGGAGCCGCCCCTCTCTGCAATCTATGCATACCGGGTTACCCTTCCTGTCCATGCGAACGGGAGGGGAGGCGCCGCTTAAACGTTTCAAGGCGGATCAATCGGTCACATTCAAGAATTTCTGGATGATGTTCACCGAAATGGGCCACTAATTTTTCACGCAAATCCGCTCCTTCATGACCCACATGTAACCCCTGCTGGATTAGTGCGCGATAGTCGCTAAGCCACCGGGCTTCAACGACAGGGGGGACAGGGTCAGTATTCATGTTCAATGCCATGACATGAGCGCTGGCAACGCCCTTGGTCTGTTCGTCTGGCTGTTTTGCAAGGCAAACGATAACCCCATTTTCATTTGGTTCGGGATGGATTATGCGGACAGACTCTGCATTTACCGTAGTAAGTACTTGTGGGCTGTGCGTCGTGACAATGAATTGAATCCGAGGAAACGCTTCTCGTAGTGAGCCAACAATCAGCTGTTGCCATTCCGGATGGAGATGCATATCGACCTCATCGATCAATACGATCCCTTCCGTTTCCTTGACCGCGGCCTCACCAAGATGGGCATTCAACTGCACACAGCGCCAAGCGATGTCAGCAGTCAGGGCAATGGTATTGCGAATGCCATCGCTCATCTGATCAACGGCCAAAACGCCATGATCAGGGTGCTCGACAGTTGCCGCCCCGAGCGTTTCCAAAAAGCGCAGGTTGGCCCAGCCCGATGGTTTCAATACGGTGCCGACTGCCTGATCGACAGCACGGAGGAGAATGGAGAACGGTCCGGAAATCAAGTTCAGGTCTTGCTGTGATACGGATCGACCTTGTTCAATGGCGCGTAACTTCGCTTGATTATCCGCACGGGTCGCATAACCTAACCAATCGAGAAAGAACTTGTAGCTCGACGCTGGCTGCATGCAGTCGAGATAACCGGCTGCACGCGAGTAAAATCCTGATTTAAAGAGCTTTCTATCTGTTAACTTTAATTTGTTCCACAATCGGCCCGTACCATAATAGGCAAGCACAGGCCAGTTTTCAAAAGGCTCTGTTTGACCTTCCTTCGCTTTAAGAGCCCTGCCGAAGTTTGACAGAGCCTTAGCGTCCTTTACAGTAGTCTTCCCCTTTTCAGAGGTTTTTTCTCTCATCCACACACGATTCAGTCGATTGTCGGATTTTAACCTGCCCTTTGCTTTAATTGTTACTGGCAGAGTGGTTGCCATACGGCCGATTTCAGGCAGAGTCTTGACCAGATGGATATCTTCATTCTCAATTCCACAACCCTTCCCTGTGGGGAATGCGCTCAGAAAAGGCCCCATTGAAATCTTAATCGCATCAAGGATAGCTGTCTTCCCCCCTCCATTTGGGGCGACAATGACAGTCAATTCCGGGTGAAAGTCGATGGTAAATTCCGTAAAAAGTCTGAAATTTTTAAGCTCTAACGATTTGAGAATCATGCAATTCACTCCTTCGGAGCAATTCTGCCAAATCTAAATTGATGCTTGTCACAGCCCAATCTGGCTCCTGGGTAAAGGGATTGCGGACGTAATGCGGTCCTTCGCAGTTATCCCCATCGATCAGAACAATAGCAAGAATAAACTTGTCGGACTGATTGAGTCCGTAAAGGACCTCATTGCGGGTTACGGTAATCGTCGTCGCCCCCTTGGCCCGCCCTTTGACCTCAATATGTCTCGTCGGCGGCAATTTTCCATCCACCGGCCGCGGAATGCTGGTCACATCCCAGCCGCACTTCTGCGCCGATACGTCGATCACCTCATGCCCCAGCGCGCTCTCTGCGGCCATCACCGCCTGCATGGCAATCTGCTCGATGCGACTGCGCGCGGCGACATCGGCGGTCCAGCCCGGCTCGCCCTTGCGCTGCGCCAAGAGTCCAGCCGGGACCACCAGCGCACCACCGATCACGACCGGAGTCGCCGAGATGACATGGCGCATGCGTTCTAGCTCCGCTGTTCGGCTTTGCAGCCGGGCCGTCAGCTCGTCCATGGTGCGCATGGCATTGTCGTAATTAAGGCGCGGCTGTTTGCCGGCAGCGACATCTTCCTTGAGCTTGATGGCGCGATCCTGCCAGTAGTTGATCTCCTTGATCAAACGTTCGTGGACAGCAGCCAGGGTTTTGTCGACATGCGCTTCACGCCGGCCTTTGACCTCGGCAAAGTGCTCGGGGACCAGCTGCGCCGAGGCATGCGCCAGGGCTTGTTCTTCGAGATTGCGGGTGATCCAGGGGGCACTGAGGATGTCGTCAAGCAACGGCAGGTCGCTGTCCGCAATCGCTTCCAGATCGAGATGCGGTGCCCAGCCGGCAGCCGTCGCGTTCCCTTGCGGATCGATCTCGACAAACTGCATGCGTCGGGAGATGACGTGATACGGCTCAGCGCCTTCCTTGATCGGGTGGTCGATCACGAAAAGGAGTCGCGGAATCAATTCCAGGTCATGTGGGTCGACCAGGATGGCGCCCTGCTTGAGTTTGCTGCGTTGCTGCTCCAGAACAATATCGGTGACCGACTGCATGAGCGGATGGGCAGGGTGGAGGAGGTTGGCCATCGGCGCACCGGCCCGGTCGACCAGACGGACGAAATCTTTTTCAAAGCAGACCCGCTCATAGCGACGCAGCACCGGATCGAGGCAACGCCGATCGCGACCGCTGATCTGGCGGTCCCGCTCGCGGATAATCGGCGGGACGTTGGTGATCTCCCAGCGCCCTGGCTCACGAGCCCGCAACTCCCCCCCCAGTTGGGCAAAGGCCTGATTGAAGAACGCGCGCACAAAGTACGGCTGCAGCTTGCGCGCCTCGGCCTTTTCCATCTCTTCCTTGACGGCAAAGAGTTTCTGCACGTCCATGATCTCTTCGCACAAAGCATTGCGCTGGATGATGGTCTTGAGGTGGGTGGTGTCGAGTGCTCCCTCGACCTTGCGCTGCAAGCGGGCCTTGACTTGAGGGTCGTCTCCGTAGCGGATCGCTTCGATCAGCAGATCGCGTAGTGACCGATCCTCGAAGACCTCGCCGAGAATATCGAAGACCCGACCACCCAAGGCCACACGTTCGACTTCCAGCTTCTCGAAGAGCCGTTGGAAGACGCTCCCCTCGCGAGTCTGGTGGGCCACCATGTTCCACAGATGGCAGACCTCCTGCTGGCCGATGCGATGGATGCGGCCGAAGCGTTGTTCAAGCCGATTCGGATTCCACGGCAGGTCGTAGTTGACCATGAGGTTGGCGTTTTGCAGGTTGACGCCTTCGCCAGCGGCATCGGTGGCGATCAAAACCCGGACCACCGGGTCATTGCGGAAGAGGGTCTGGACCTTGACCCGGTCCTCCCGCTTGACCCCACCATGGATCATCTCGACCGACTCGACACTCCCAAGCACCCCGCGAATCCTCTCGACCAGATAGTTGAGAGTGTCGCGATGCTCGGTAAAGATGATGATCTTGCGCTGACGACCGGTGGCGTCGTGCATCGCGGGATTGTTCTGGAGCAGACGGGAGAGCTCTTCCCATTTGCGATCCTGCCCCGAATGGACCACCGCACAAGCCTGATCTTCAAGTCGTTTAAGGATGAGGATTTCCGCTTCCAACTCTTGGATGGTCTGGGCTGCGGTCGCCTGATCGACGACAGTCTCTTCGAAATCCTCCTGCTGCTCGGCATCGAGATCGTCGGGGTCTTCTGGCATGGTCCAGCCGAGAGTTTCCGCCAAGGTTTGCCCACGCTGGCGGAGTTTCTCTTCTTCGACCCGGCGTTTGAGTTTCTGATGACGGCGCTTAAGCGATTGGTAGATGGCCTCGGGACTCGATGCCAGACGACGTTGCAGCGAGGTCAGGGCAAAGCCGACCGTCCCCTTGCGATTGCCATCTTCCAACCGGTCGGCTCGGTTCATCTCCTCGGTGACGTACTCGGTGACGGCGTAGTAGAGGGCCGATTCAAGATCGGAAAGGGTGTAGTTAACCGTGTAGGCGCGGCGTTCGGGGAAGAGTGGCGTCCCGTCGAACTTGAGCAACTCTTCCTTGACCATGCGCCGCATCAAGTCGGAGACTTCAACCCTGTGGGCGGCTTCGCGAAATTTGCCGTAGAAGCGGTCGGCATCGAGCAAGGACAGAAAGAGCTGGAAGTCCTCCTCCTTGCCGTTGTGCGGCGTCGCGGTCATCAGCAAAAAGTGACACGCTTTCTCGCCCAGCATGCGTCCGAGTTTGAATCGTTTGGTCTCAGAAACCTTGTTGCCGTACCAGGTGGCCGAGAGTTTATGGGCTTCGTCGAAGACCACCAAATCCCACTGGGTCGAATCAAGGGTCTGCTGAATCTCCTCGCTCCGTGAGAGCTGATCGAGTCGGGCAATCCACAAGTCGGCACTCTCCCAGGGATTGAGTCCCATGGGCTGACTGTCGTTAAGCCCGTTAAACACCTCGAACTTGAGGCCAAACTTCTCGAACATCTCGTCGGCCCACTGGCTGGTGAGGCTGCCGGGAGCGACGATCAAGATTCGGCGGGCATCAGCGCGAAGCAGCAACTCACGGATATAGAGCCCGGCCATAATCGTCTTGCCGGCGCCGGGGTCGTCGGCCAACACATAGCGCAGGGGTTGCCGGGGGAGCATCGATTCATAGACGGCGCTGATCTGGTGCGGAAGGGGGTCGACGTTGGAGGTATGAACCGCCATCATCGGATCGAAGAGGTAGGCCAGGTTGATCCGCCATGCTTCCAACGCCAGCTTGAAAGCTTCACCGGGGGCATCGAACCCCCATGGGCGCCCGGATTCAGCCAAAGACAAATTGACTTCATCGGTACGGAAGAGCATCCGCTCGGCGAGGCGACCGTCGGCAGTCTTGTAGTAAACGGTCAGGGCATTGTCGCCTGCCGGTTCGGTCGTAACGACGCGCACCACTTGTCCGGGTTCGACCCCGGTGATGGCTGCGTTTTTCTTGACATCCTCCAGCTTGAGCATATTTCCCCCATGTCATAACAACCAAATTCCCAGCCCGATTATCCCCCCGCCAGCAGCTTCTTCAGCAGCTCGTTCACCGTCGCCGGATTGGCTTTGCCCTTGCTGGCCTTCATCACCTGGCCGACGAAGAAGCCGAAGACCTTCTCCTTGCCGCTACGGTACTCCTCGACCTGGGCCGGGTTGGCGGCAATGATGGCGGCGATGAGGTTTTCGATCTCGCCGCTGTCGGTGACCTGCCGCAGACCCTGGCCCTCGATGATGGCGTCGGCGTTTTCGCCACTTTTCCACATGGCGTCGAAGACGGTCTTGGCCAT
Organism: Desulfuromonadales bacterium; assembly: GCA_038317685.1. Classification (GTDB taxonomy): domain Bacteria; phylum Desulfobacterota; class Desulfuromonadia; order Desulfuromonadales; family DDH964; genus JBBQBQ01. Next base: position 14,663 of record JBBQBQ010000051.1, read on the forward strand.
CTTCCCCGAGATGGTGCCGTCGTCGATCCGCTGCAGGAGCCCGGCGAGGCGTTCCGGCGTTACCGGGGCGGCCGCAATACCGATGGCGTCGGCGTTGAGGGCTCGGGTGACCTCTCCCATCACCCAGTTGGAGCAGGCCTTGGCGTTGCCGTGGAGCTTGACGCAGGCGTCATAATAGTCGGCCAGCGGCCGCTCGGCGGTCAGGACTTCCGCGTCGTAGCGGGGGATGCCGTAGTCGCGCTGGAAACGCTCCAGCTTGACCTCGGGAAGCTCCGGCAGCCGGGCGCGGACCGCCGCGATCCATTCCTCCCCAATCACCAGTGGAACCAGGTCCGGGTCGGGGAAGTAGCGATAGTCGTGAGCTTCTTCCTTGCTGCGCATGGAGCGGGTGACGCCGTTGTTGGCATCGAAGAGGCGGGTTTCCTGAACGACCTTCCCCCCCTCCTCGACGAGCTCGACCTGCCGCTCCACCTCGTAGTCGATGGCCTGCTTGATGAAGCGGAAAGAATTGATGTTCTTCAGCTCGGCGCGGGTGCCGAGCTCCCGCTGTCCCCAGGGGCGGACGGAGACGTTGGCGTCGCAGCGGAAAGAACCCTCCTCCAGGTTGCCGTCGCAGACGCCGAGGTAGACGACGATCTGGTGCAGCTTCTTCAGGTAGGCGATGGCGTCCTCGGCGCTACGCAAATCCGGTTCGGAGACGATCTCCAGAAGCGGCGTCCCGGCGCGATTGAGGTCGACCAGGGAGGCGCCGGCGGTCTCCGGAGAGTCGCCGTGAAGGAGCTTGCCGGCGTCCTCTTCCATGTGGATGCGGGTGATGCCGATGGTCTTTTTGTCGCCGCCACCGGTGTCGATCTCCAGCTGACCGCCGAGGCAGATCGGCAGCTCGAACTGGGAGATCTGGTAGCCTTTGGGGAGGTCCGGATAAAAGTAGTTTTTCCGGGCGAAGACCGAGCGCGGCGCGATGCTGCAGCCGGTCGCCAGACCGGTCATGATGGCGTTTTCGACGACCTGGCGGTTGAGGACCGGCAGCGCGCCGGGGAGACCCAGACAGACCGGGCAGGTCTGGCTGTTGGGAGGGGCTCCGAAGCGGGTCGAACAGCCGCAGAAGATCTTGCTGGCGGTGGTCAGCTGGACGTGGACTTCCAGGCCGATGACGACTTCATAGTTGCTGGTCATGGAGTTGATTCCTGTCGTTTTTCATCAGTCCCATTAGTCTCATGGGACCCATGGGACTGATGGGACCTATGCAAGTTCCGGTTTCCGGCGGTGCCACTCGGTGGCTTCTTCGAAGGCCTGCGCCGCGCGCAGGATGGTCGCCTCGTCGAAGGGACGGCCGATCAGCTGCAGGCCGATCGGCAGGCCGGCCGCCGTCGCTCCGCAGGGGAGGGAGAGACCGCAGGTGCCGGCGAGGTTGACAGGGATGGTAAAGATGTCCGAGAGGTACATCTGCAGCGGATCGGCGGTCTTTTCCCCAAGGCGAAAAGCGGCGGTCGGCGCCACCGGGGTGAGGAGGAGGTCCACTTTGCCGAAGGCGTCGAGGAGGTCCTGCCGGATCAAGGTCCGCACCTTCTGCGCCTTGAGGTAGTAGGCGTCGTAGTAGCCGGAGGAGAGGGCGTAGGTGCCGAGCATGATGCGGCGCTTGACCTCGGCCCCGAAACCGGCGGCACGGCTGGCGCTGAAGAGCTCGGCCAGGCCTTGGCCGGGATCGACCCGCAGGCCGAAGCGGACCCCGTCGTAACGGGCGAGGTTGCTGGAGGCCTCGGCGGTGGCGATCAGGTAGTAGCAGGCGACGGCATAGTCGGTGTGCGGGAGGCTGACCGCGACGATCTCCGCCCCGAGCCGCCGGTAGGCGGCGATGGCCTCATCGACCGCGGTCCGCACCTCCGGGTCGAGCCCGTCGATGAAATACTCCTTCGGCAGGCCGATCTTCAGTCCCTTGACGCCGTCCTTCAGGGTCGCGCGGTAGTCGGGGACCGGGGTATCGACGGAGGTCGAGTCGAGGGGGTCATAACCGGCCACCGTCTGCAGCATGATCGCGCAATCCTCCACGTCGCGGGTCAGGGGCCCGACCTGGTCGAGGGAGGAAGCATAGGCGATGACGCCGTAGCGGGAGACCCGACCGTAGGTCGGTTTGAGACCGACCACCCCGCAGTGGGCGGCGGGCTGACGGATCGAGCCGCCAGTGTCGGTCCCCAAAGTCGCCAGCGCCTGGCGTGCGGCGACGGCGGCGGCGCTCCCCCCCGCGGATCCGCCGGGGACGTAAGCAAGGTCCCAGGGGTAGTGGGACGGGCCGAAGGCCGAGTTCTCGGTGGAGCTTCCCAT
>JBBQBQ010000052.1:0-16797 GCA_038317685.1 Desulfuromonadales bacterium
AGAACGGCTCCGCCCAGGTTCGGCTGCTGCTGGAGGACGGCACCCCCTATCTGCTGCCGGGAACCCTGAAGTTCTCCGAGGTCAGCGTCGACCCGAGCACCGGTTCCGTCCTCCTGCGCACCCTCTTCCCCAACCCTGAGCAGCTCCTGCTGCCGGGAATGTTCGTCCGCGCCGTGCTGGAGGAGGGGATTGACGAGCAGGCGATCCTGGTGCCGCAGCGGGGGGTGACCCGCAACCCGGCCGGCAACGCCATGGTCATGGTGGTCGGGGCCGATGAGAAGGTTGAGCCGCGAGTGATCAAGGCCGCCCGGACCGTCGGCGACAACTGGCTGGTCAGCGAAGGGCTCAAGCCCGGCGACCGTGTCATTCTGGAGGGGATTCAGCGAGCCCGCCCCGGAACTCCCGTCAAGGCCGTCCCCTTCGGCAGTCCCCCGGGGGGAGCCGCCGCACCAAAAACCGAAGCCGCCCGGAACTAAAGGAGCTCCTCCATGCCTCGCTTTTTTATAAACCGCCCGATCTTCGCCTGGGTCATCGCCATCATGGTCATGCTCGGCGGCCTGCTGGCGATCAAGACCCTGCCGGTCTCCCAGTACCCGCCGATCGCGCCCCCCCAGATCACCATCAATGCCGTCTATCCGGGGGCCTCGGCCCAGACCGTCCAGGATACGGTCACCCAGGTTATTGAACAGAAGCTGAATGGCATCGACAACCTGATCTACATGTCCTCCAGCAGCGACTCGGCCGGGGCGGTGGCCATCAACTTGACCTTCCAGGCCGGTACCGATCCGAACATCGCCCAGGTGCAGGTACAGAACAAGCTGCAACTGGCCACGCCGCTACTGCCGCAGATCGTCCAGCGGCAGGGGATCTCGGTGACCAAATCGACCCGCAACTTCCTGCTGATCGTCGGCCTGGTCTCGGAAGACGGCTCCATGAACCGCAACGACCTGACCGACTACATGGTCTCCAACCTCCAGGACATCGTCAGCCGCCTGGAGGGGGTCGGCGAGCTGCAGGTCTTCGGTTCCCAAAACGCCATGCGGATCTGGCTGAACCCGGCCAAGCTGGACAACTTCCACCTGACCACCAGCGACGTGGTCGCGGCGCTGCAGGCCCAGAACTCCCAGGTCTCTGCCGGCCAGTTCGGCGGACTCCCTTCCAGCCAGGGCCAGCAGCTCAACGCCACCATCAACGCCCGGGCCCTCCTCCAGACCACCGAGCAGTTCGATGCCATCATCCTGCGCACCAACCCCGACGGCTCCACGGTCCGGCTGAAGGACGTCGCCGAGAGCAAAATCGGCACCGAGAACTACGAAATCCAGTCCTTCTACAACGGCAAGCCGGTGGGGGGGATGGCGGTCCGCCTGGCCTCCGGGGCCAACGCGCTGGAGACCGGGAACCGGATCAAGGCCAAGATGACGGAGCTGGAGAAATATTTTCCGGCGGGGATGAAGGTGGTCTACCCCTACGATTCCACCCCCTTCGTCAAGGTCTCCATCGACGAGGTGGTGAATACCCTGCTTATCGCGATCCTGCTGGTCTTCTGCATCATATTCCTCTTCCTGCAGAATATCCGCGCCACCCTGATCCCGACCATCGCCGTCCCGGTGGTCCTCCTCGGCACCATGGGGGTTTTGGCGGCCGGCGGCTTCTCCATCAATACCCTGACCATGTTCGCCCTGGTCATCGTCATCGGCCTCTTGGTCGACGACGCCATCGTGGTGGTGGAGAACGTCGAGCGGATCATGACCGAGGAGGGGCTCTCCCCCCATGACGCCACCATCAAGTCGATGGGACAGATCACCGGCGCCCTCTGGGGAATCGCCACCGTCCTGACGGCGGTCTACCTCCCCATGGCCTTCTTCGGCGGCTCCACCGGCGTCATTTACCGCCAGTTCTCCGTTACCATCATCTCGGCCATGATCCTGTCGGTCTTCGTGGCGATGATCCTGACCCCGGCCCTCTGCGCCACCATCCTCAAACCGGTGCCGCTGGGACACGAAGCCTGCGAGAGCGGCTGGTATTGCCCCTTCTTCCGCCGCTTCAACCGGCTCTTCGACTTCTGCCGGGGGAAATACGAAGGGATCGTCGGCCGCTCCTTCGGCAAGCCGGTGCGCTATCTGGTCGTCTACGGAGTCATCGTCGTCGCCATGGTCTTCGTCTTCCTTCGCCTCCCGACCTCCTTCCTGCCGGACGAAGACCAGGGCTTCGTCATCTGCCAGGTCCAGCTGCCGGCCGGCGCCACCCAGGAGCGGACCCTTCAGGTCATGAAGCAGATGGAGCGCTATTTCCTGGAAAACGAGAAGAATACCGTGGAGGGGATCATCACCGTGGCCGGTTTCAGCTTTGCAGGCCGCGGCCAAAACATGGGGCTGGCCTTCGTCAAGCTCAAGGACTGGAAGCTGCGCCACGCCCCGGAGCTGAAGTCGAAGGCGATCGCCGGCCGGGCGATGCGGGCCTTTTCGCAGATTCGCGACGGACTCGCCTTCGCCTTTTCACCACCGGCGGTCCTCGAACTGGGGGTGGCCAACGGCTTCGACCTGCAACTCCAGGACCGCGGCGGCCTGGGGCATGAACAGCTGATGGCGGCGCGCAACCAGCTGCTGGGGATGGCCATGAAGAACCCCAAGCTGGCCGCGGTGCGGCCCAACGGCCAGGACGATTCACCCCAGTTCAAGCTCGACTTCGATGACGTGCGGGCCGGCGCCCTGGGGGTCTCCCTGGCCGATGCCAACAGCGTCCTCGCCACCGCCTGGGGAGGGAGTTACGTCAACGACTTCATCCAGAACGGCCGGGTCAAGAAGGTCTATCTTCAGGCCGACGCCCGGTACCGGATGCTGCCGGAGGATATCGGTCAGTGGTACGTGCGGAACAACCGTGGGGAGATGGTCCCCTTCTCGGCCTTTTCCACGGCCCACTGGCAGTACGGCTCGCCCCGGCTGGAGCGCTATAACGGCATCCCGTCGATGGAGATTCTGGGGCAGGCCGCGCCGGGGATCAGCACCGGCGAGGCGATGGCCGAGATGGAGCAGATGGTCGCCCAACTCCCTCAGGGTATCGGCTACGAGTGGACCGGCCTCTCCTACGAGGAACAGCGTGCCGGCGCCCAGGCCCCGGCCCTCTACGCCATCTCGCTGCTGGCGGTCTTTTTGGCGGTGGCGGCCCTCTATGAAAGCTGGACCATCCCCCTCGTCAACCTCCTGATGCTCCCCCTGGGGCTGGTGGGGGCGGTGGTGGCGGTGAAGCTGCGCGTCTTCCCCAACGATATCTACCTACAGATCGGCCTCCTCACCACCGTGGGGCTTTCCACCAAGAACGCCATCCTGATCATCCAGTTCATCAAGGCGCAGCTGCATGAGGGCCACGAGCTGGTGGAGGCGACCCTGGCGGCGGTCAGAATCCGGCTGCGGCCGGTCATCATGACCTCCCTCGCCTTCTTCTTCGGCACCCTGCCACTGGCTCTGACCAGGGGGGCCGGCGCCGCGGCCCAGAACGCCATCGGCACCGCGGTCACCGGCGGGCTCCTGTCGGCGACCTTCATCGACCTGCTCTTCATCCCCTTCTTCTTTGTGCTGATCTCCCGCCTCTTCTCCAGGAAGAAAACCCCCGTCCAGCTTCCCACCGTGACCACCCAGGAGGTGAACTGATATGCGCCGGATGGCAAAAAGACTTGGCCTTTCCCTGGGAGCCCTCCTCTGGCTCGCCGGCTGTGCGACCATGGCCCCCGACTACCAGCGGCCGGCGGCACCGGTGCCAGCCGCCTGGCCGAAAGGCCTCGCCTACCAGCCGGCCTCCGCGGCAACGGCGCAGCCGGCAGCCGCCGACCTCCCCTGGCAGGACTTCTTCATCGATCCCCAACTGCGGCAGATTGTCACCCAGGCGCTGGAGAACAACCGCGACCTGCGCATCGCCCTCCTCAACATCGAACGCGCCCAGGCCCAGTACCAGATCCGGCGCGCTGACCTCTTCCCCGCGGTCGATGGGAACGCCGCCGGCAGCGTCCAGCGCATCCCCGCTGACCTGACGTCCGAGGGCCGCGGCCAGATCGTCCGCCAGTACAGCGTCGGCCTCGGCGTCAGCAGCTACGAGCTCGACCTCTTCGGCCGGGTACGCAGTCTCAAGGACCAGGCCCTCGAGACCTATCTCGCCACTGCCGAGGCCCGGCGCAGCGTACAGATCAGCCTGATCGCCAGCATCGCCCGCGGCTACCTGACCCTGGCCGCCGACCGGGAACGACTGCAGCTCGCCCGGGGAACCCTGGAAAACCAGCAGAGCGCCTACCAGCTCATCAAGAGCCGCTTCGATGCCGGGGTCTCCTCCGCCGTCGACCTCAACCAGGGCCAGACCAGCGTCGACACGGCACGGTTCGACATCGCCCGTTATACGGCTCTGGTGGCGCAGGACCAAAACGGCCTCGACCTGCTCGCCGGCGCCAGGGTCGCGGCCGACCTCCTCCCCCGGGGCCTCGCGGAGAAAGTCACACCCTTGAAGGAGATCGCCCCAGGCCTATCCTCCGAGGTCCTCCTCGGCCGCCCCGACATCCTCCAGGCCGAGCACCTCCTCAAGGGGGCCAACGCCAACATCGGCGCCGCCCGCGCCGCCTTCTTCCCCCGCATCGTTCTGGTCTCCTCCATCGGCACCGGCAGCGACGAACTCTCCGGCCTCTTCACCGGCGGTTCCCTGGCCTGGAACTTTGCACCGCGGATAAGCGTGCCGATCTTCGACGCCGGCGCCAATCGAGCCGGCCTTGAGACGGCCAAGATCGATCGCGAGCTCGCCGTCGCCCGCTATGAGCAGGCGATCCAGAGCGCCTTTCGCGAGGTCGCCGATGCCCTCGCCCAGCGCGGCACCATCGACGAGCAGGCGGCGGCCCAGCAGTCCCTCACCGACGCCACCGCCGCTACTTACCGACTCTCCCAGGCCCGCTACGAAAAGGGCGTCGACAGCTACCTGAACGTCCTCGATGCCCAGCGCTCCCTCTACGGCGCCCAACAGAACCTGATCGGCGTGCATCTCACCCGCCTGGACAACCAGGTGACCCTCTACCAAGTCCTCGGCGGCGGCGCTAAGGACTGAGTGTCCGGCCGCCGGCCGCAATCAATCTGCCGCTCATCGCGAAGGCCGGGACTCCTCCCGGCCTTCGTCGTTTCTTCCACCATGCCGTGAATATCCTGAAAATCTACCCCCGCGCCCTCATGGAGATCGAGCGGAACCAGGACAATCCGGCCCTCGCCCCCCCCGGAGAAGATCTCCCGCCCCTTGGGGCCACGGGTCGGTTTCGTGGTCAAGGTCTCGCATTTGCCGGGGGCGGAGCAAGAGGAGGGGTGAGGCCTGATCCTCTTTTTATCGCAACCGGAAAAATTCGGTAGAACCCGGGCGCTTCCCAAGCCCTGAATAACGTATACTGTTCCCGGATCCTCGCTCCCGAAAGGGAAGAGCCGCTTTTGGTCGTGCTGTTCAGCAAAGCTTTCCGGTTCACATTCAGATCGGTAACGGATTATGCCTGGCAAAATGTTTGATGCCGCGTTGACCGGCATCATGAAGATGTCGCAGACTCAGACCAACTACTGGGGAGAATTTGCTCTTGACATTCCCGTAGGGATCTTGCTGGTGGGTGCGGGTCTCCGCCACCAGGGCACCCACCCCCTGCCGTTGGTTTTCACCCTCCTGGGCGGCCTGTTCCTCTTCAGTTTTATCGAGTACTTCTTCCATCGCTGGATCTTCCACGGTTCGCTGCGGCTCATGGCGATGGGGCACCAGGCCCATCACGAGAATCCCCTGGGCTACTCCGGATTACCCTTCTTCCTGCCGGCCCTCCTGCTGATCGGCCTGGCCGGGTTATTCGTACTGCTGATGCCCCATCGCTACGCCTTCCTGCTGGCCGGTGCCATCGCCTGTGGCTACGTAACCTACGGGCTAAGCCATTTCGCGATTCATCATGTCCGGTTCCGCCATCCGCCGGTCCGTCGCTGGGCAGCCAATCATCATATCCATCACCATCACCCAACCAGCAACTTTGGAGTAACCACACCGCTGTGGGACCTGGTATTTTCCACGAGATTCAACCGGGAATAATTAAATAACATCCCCCGTTTTTATCCGAAAGGATGCAACGACCCCCCCCCGGACTTGTCGATACCCGGAAAACGTGGCCGGGACCGATAATGGGGTGTCCCCCTTTCTCCGGAGCCATCGATGCCGATCCTCCCCCCTTCCCGCAGCACGCTGAAGCGATCCGCCCCAACCGACCTCCCCGTCCGGGAATTCCGGGGCCGCGACGGCGTGGAGCTGGCCTTTCGCGAGCTGGGCGAAGGCCGGCCGCTCCTCCTCTTCCACGGCTTCCTGTCGAACGCAACCGTCAACTGGCTGCGCTACGGTCATGCCGCCCTCCTCGCGGCGCGCGGCTTCCGGGTCATCCTCCCCGACCTGCGGGGCCACGGCGACAGCGTCAAATCCCACCACGCCGCCGCCTACCCGCCCGACGTCCTGGCCGATGACGGCCTGGCGCTGATCGAAGAACTCGGGCTCGACGACTACGATCTCGGCGGCTATTCGCTGGGGGGGAGGACGACGATGCGGCTGCTGGTCCGCGGTGCAAAGCCGCGACGGGCGGTGGTGGCGGGGATGGGCCTGGAAGGAATCATCCACAGCGGCGGGCACAGCGCCTTTTTCCGCCGGGTCCTCAGCGCTCCCGGCAGCTTCCGGCGCGGCTCACCGGAATGGCTGGCAGAGGCATTTTTCAAGACCGTCGGCGGCGACCCGGAAGCGCTGCTGCTGCTCCTCGACAGCTTCGTTCCAACTCCGCGCGAGGCCCTCGCCCGGGTCGAAATCCCGGTCCTGGTGGCGGCGGGCGCCACGGACGACGTCAACACTTCGGCCCGGGCGCTGGCGGCCGAACTGCCGAAGGGGCGCTTCGTCGAACTCCCCGGCAACCACATGAGCGCCGTCGCCGGGCCGGAACTCGGCGCGGCCATCGTCGACTTTCTCGGTGGCTGACCAGTCCCGGCGCCCCGGTCTTCGACTATTTCGACTTCATCTGCGCAAAAAACGCCTGGGCTCCGGCCCGGATCTGATCCGGTGTCAAATCCCGGGTGTGGGTGGCGAGGCTCCAGCTGTAGCCGAAGGGGTCCTCCACCGTCCCCATCCGGTCCCCCCAGAACGTCTCCGCGACCGGCATCCGGACCTTCGCCCCGGCGGCGACCGCGGTCTTGAAGCCCGCATCGACGTCCTTCAGGTAAATGTAGAAGCTGACCGGCGAACCGCCGGCGGTTTCGGCGCTCTTGCAGGAATTTTGCGGGTTCTCCTCGCCGCACATGAGGATCGAGTCGCCGATCTGCAGCTCGGCGTGCATCACCCCCTTGCCGTCGGGTCCGGGCATGACGTAGTGCTCCACGGCGCCGAAGGCCCGCTTGTAGAAATCGATGGCGCGACGGGCGTCCTTGAAGGTGAACATCGGGGTCACGCTGTGATATCCGTCCGGAATCGCCTTGATCATGGTGGTCCTCCGTCTTAGATGGATTGGATCTCCGGCTCTTTTGCCTGCTGCGAAGACCGGGTGTTCCTATTCTATCGCATCGACGGGAAGTGGCCAGGGTTTGGTTCCTGCCGCTCGCAAGGACCGCGTCGAAGTCGCCGGCAGGGAGAAGTGCTCTATACCGGAATACCGGATTGCGGTAGACTTCCTTATCGTTTCAGTCGGTTTTGCCGTCGGCACCATGATTGCCCGCATCAACACCCCTTACCGGAGGTCCCCATGTTCATCTCCAGCGTCGATGCCATCGCCAAAGTCCCCATGCCGGTCCCCGGCGCCAGCAACGTCATGAAGCAACTCCTGGTCGGCCGCGCCGAGGGCTGGACCGACCACGCCATGCGGCTCTTCACCGTCGGCAAGGACGGCCACTCCCCCCGCCACAGCCACCCCTGGCCCCACATCAACTACATCGTCGGCGGCCGGGGGGAACTGCGCATCGGCGACGAACTCAGGGAGGTGTCGGCCGGGTCGGTTGCCTTTGTCCCCGATAACGCCGAGCACCAGTTCCGCAACCTCGCCGAGGAGGACTTCGTCTTCATCTGCATTGTGCCGGGTCGCGGGGAATATTGAAGACCTGGATAACTCTGAACAACGGATTCCGGACTTTCAAAACTGAATTCATCCAATTTCCGCGGACGTCTTCTGGTGGGAGAGGCGGGTGAGGAAGGCGGCTACCCTCCCCACCGGTGAAACCTGTCGTTACTTCTGGGCGAGATCGTGACCGCTATTCCCGCAGTACCGGGAATTGCTGCCGCGCAGGACTTTGGCGAGGGAGAGGGGACAGAGGTCGTGATCGCTGCCGGCGCAGTAGCGGCTGGTCCGGCGCCGATCGACCGGTTGGGCGTTGAAGGCGGCCTGACAGCCGGTTCCGCCTTCGTAAAACGGACAGGGTCCGAGGGACGAGAACGGTTCTGTGCTCAAGGCTTCGAGGGAATAGGGCATGATGTTGACTCCCGATCTGGTTGGAGATGATGGGAATCAGTCTGGCCGCAGATTGTTTGGGGACTGTTTGGCTCCGATGAGATTGTCGTGACCGCCAGGGACCCCGAGATCTTTACGCAGCCCTGACCCGCTCCTCACCCGCCCCGAACAAACCGGGTCCAGTTTCCCCTCCAGGACTCCCGGTCGAATCAGCCTTCTGCCGCCGGATATTCCGGGCTTGAAGTTGGTTGATTTCATCCCGACCCATTCACCCGAAGGAGGGAATCGCATGACCACCTGGCCTACCCTGGTTCTCATCGTCATTGGCCTGCCGACCCTGGTCCGGGGTTGCCGCACCCTGCGCCGGACCATCGAAAAAGATATCGACCGTGAATTGAACTGGTCGCCCTCCGGCCCATCCAGCTCTCCCCACCCAAAAGCCCTTGCCTGACCGGCCGGGGTCCTTCCCGCTACCATCTATCGGCAGGCCCTTGTGAGGCTACCGATATTCTGTCATACTTCCCTTCAGAAACGGCCTTTACAGCGGGCTTTTCTGCCCTGTTTGACCCCTGTCCCGGCTCTTCCCGCCGGGACCCGAATCCCACCCATTTGATCTAGGAGGAGACCATGAAGACGTTGTTGGGCGTGGCCGCAGCGCTGCTGCTGGCGTGGTCCGGGTTGGCTCTGGCGCAAGGCATGGAGGACGGCCAGTGGGAAATCACCATGACGACCGAGATGCCGGGGATGCCTTTTACCCCGCCGCCGATGAAGTATAAAACCTGCGTCACCAAGGAAAACATGGTCCCGCAGCAGCAGCAGAAGAACCAGGACTGCAAGATGCTGGAGAACAAGGTCAGCGGCAACACCGTCACCTGGCTGATGGAGTGCACATCGAAGGAGGGGTCGACCCGCAGCAAAGGGAAGATCACCTACGCCGACAACGGCATGGACGGCTCTTTCCTGACCACGGTGAAGGATGGAAAAGAGACGATGGAGATGAAATCGACGATGAAGGGGAAACGCCTCGGTCCCTGCACCAAGTAAGCTGCGACTTTGCCCCGCCTCACGGCGGCTCCCCGGACTTGGTGGAGCCGCCGTTTTCATCCGTGCCCCTTCCCCGCCCGGCCGGGCGGTAAGGACATTCCCCCTGATTTCCCCGTGACATCCCCCGTCGGTCATGGTAGAAAAAAACAATTTAATGGGGGGTCTGCCATGCCGCTTTCCTGGAATGAAATCCGCGACCGCGCCCTTGCCTTCTCCCGCGAGTGGCCCGACGAGACCTCCGAGGATGCCGAGGCCAAGAGCTTCTGGGACGGCTTCTTCAATGTTTACGGCGTCACCCGCCGCCGGGTCGCCTCCTTCGAGACCCCGGTCAAAAAGGGGGACGGCCACGGGGGGTTCATCGACCTGCTCTGGAAAGGGCTGCTGCTGGTCGAGCACAAGTCGCGTGGCAAGGACCTCGATCGCGCCGCCCGCCAGGCCTTCGACTACTTCCCCGGCCTGAAAGAGCGCGACCTGCCGCGCTACGTCCTCGTCTCCGACTTCGCCCGTTTCCGTCTCTACGACCTCGACAGCAGCGAGCAGCACGACTTTACCCTCCCCGAGCTGCCGAACCACATTCACCTCTTCGGCTTCATCGCCGGTTACCAGACGCGCAGCTTCGGCCAGCAGGACCCGGTCAACGTCCAGGCGGCCGAAAAGCTCGGCCGGCTGCATGACCAGTTCAAGGCCGCCGGCTTCGACGGCCACGCCCTCGAAATCCTGCTGGTGAGGCTCCTTTTCTGCCTGTTTGCCGAGGATACCGCCCTCTTCGAGCGCCGCGCCTTCCAGGACTACCTCGAACTGCGCACCGCCGAGGATGGCAGCGACCTCGGCATGCACCTCGCCCAGCTCTTCCAGATCCTCGACACCGCGCCGGAGAAGCGCTTGAGGACCCTCGACGAGCAGGTTGCCGCCTTCCCCTACGTCAACGGCCAGCTCTTTGTCGAAATGCTCCCCATCGCCTCCTGCGACCGCGCCATGCGCGAGGCCCTGCTCGACTGCTGCGCCCTCGACTGGAGCCGCATCAGCCCGGCGGTCTTCGGTTCCCTCTTCCAGTCGATCATGGACGAGAAGGCACGGCGCAACCTCGGCGCGCACTACACCAGCGAAACCAACATCCTCAAGCTCATCCGGCCCCTCTTCCTCGACGAACTGTGGGCCGAATTCCACCGCATCAAGCGAAACCGCAACCAGCTCTTCGAGTTTTTGAAGAAACTCTCCCGCCTGACCTTCTTCGATCCGGCCTGCGGCTGCGGCAACTTCCTGGTCATCGCCTACCGCGAGCTGCGCCTGCTGGAGCTGGAGGTGCTGCGCCAGGTGCGGCAGAGCGACCAGATGTTGCTCGACGTCTTTCAGCTCATCGGCGTCAACGTTGACCAATTTCACGGCATCGAGATCGAGGAGTGGCCGGCGCGCATCGCCGAAGTCGCGCTTTGGCTCACTGACCACCAGATGAACCTCAAGGTCTCCGAGGAGTTCGGCCAGTACTTCGCCCGCCTGCCGCTGAAGAAGGCGCCGCACATCGTGCACGGCAACGCCCTGCAAATCGACTGGCGCACGGTAGTGGCGCCGGAGCGGCTGTCATATCTTTTGGGAAATCCACCTTTTCTGGGCCATCACTATCAGTCCGAAGAGCAGAAGGTCGACCAGCAAAGAGTCATGGGGCATCTGCGTTCCGCCGGTGTACTTGATTTTGTCTGCAACTGGTATGTCCGTGCTGCTGAATACATGGCAGATAACCCGGCGATTCGTGCCGCCTTCGTCTCCACCAATTCCATCACCCAGGGGGAGCAGGCCGGCATTCTTTGGCCCGACCTCTTTCGGCGTGGCGCGAAGATCCATTTTGCTCACCGCACCTTCCAGTGGAGCAGCGAAGCGCGCGGCGGGGCGGCGGTGCACTGCGTCATCGTCGGTTTTGGTTTGCGGGACGTGGCGGAGAAATGGCTCTACGATTACGACACGCCGAAGAGCGAGCCGCACACGCTTAAGGTAGCGAACATCAATGCCTATCTGGTGGACGGGCCGGATGTGGTGGTGACCAACCGCAGCGTGCCGCTGTGCGCGGTGCCGCGGATGTTGTGGGGGAATAAACCGACCGACGGCGGGCATCTGATCCTGTCGCCGGAGGAGTGGGATGAACTGCTGGTGAGAGAACCGGCAGCGGCACCGTATGTTCGTCCTTTTATCAGTGGTGGCGATTTCATCAATGGCGAACAGCGCTATTGCCTGTGGCTTCAGGATGTCGATCCCGCGCAATTGCGGAACCTTCCCGAAGTCATGGCCCGTATTGAACGGGTACGACAGTTTCGACTCGCCAGCAAAGTGCCGCCTGAGCTGGTCAAGGCCCACCAGACCCTCGACCGTGTCGTCGATGCCGCCTACGGCAAGAGCGCATTCAATGGTGAATCCGAGCGCGTGGCGTTTTTGTTCGAACGCTACCAAGAGTTGTCGGCGCCGTTGGTGCCGGTAAGGAAGAAAGTCAGGAAGAGCATTTGATTAAACAAAAGCGTAATCATGAAAAGGCTTTTGACTCTATGGAAAAGGCTCTTGGAAAAATATTCGCCCTGCTTGGGGACACTCAAGCCTATCGCGAACAGCTTGAACGGGTTAAGAAAATGCCTGGCGCCAACCGCCTTTTTGCACGAATTGAGCTTACCCACGATCTAGAGCAGAGAGAGGATTACCTAGCAGAGGTACGCTTTGCATTAATCTTCGCGGGGCTGGGGTTCCAAGTCACTATCGAGCCATTGGGGGGCACCGGCCCTGATCTCGGAGTCAGCAGAGACGGCCATGATGCGGTGATAGAGGTAATGCGATTCAGAAAAATTTTCCCGGGGCCGCCAGAATTTGACCCAGATAAGAATTTCACACTTCCCGGATACGGCAACCCGGCTCGCGACGTCCGGAAAGCGGTGCAAAAAATAGCGGGGAAATTCAGACAGGTCGGAGCTGAAAACGGAATCATTGCAATCTGAAATGACGATGGAGATATGGAGAGCGATCATGTGAGGACAGCTGTGAACACGCTTTTTGACGACGAAAAGGAAAAATTTATTTTGCTGCCGCCGGCACTCCTCTTTGTTCTCTATGGTTCAACCTGGGTCAGGATAGGCGATGGCAAGCAATTACATTGTTTTCCATGGCAGCATAATTTTCCAAGGTATCAATACTACTGGCAGGCAGAGCTCGAAGCCCGGCCCGTCAGCGAGCATATCAGGCAAGCAGTGACGGACAAAAACCTGCCTTTGCAGGGGCGCCCATGAACACGTTGAAACTCTTCGCGACCGCCACCCTGCCGATCCCCCCAGCCACCGCCTGGTACCTCTCCGACCTCGGCGAATTCCGGGGAAAGCAGGAGCTCTACACCCGCCAATCGCCCCAACTCCTCAAGGCTCTGCGCGAACACGCCATCATTGAAAGCACCGTCTCTTCCAACCGCATCGAGGGCGTTTCGGTCGAGCCGCGCCGGGTGCGGGACGTTCTGCTGGCGCCGGCACCGGTCTTTCGGGACCGCAACGAGGAAGAGGTTCGCGGCTATCGCGACGCCCTGGCCTGGGTTCACGGGGAGGCGCCGCAGATTCCGGTCAGTGAGGCGACGATCCTGCGCCTGCATGCCATGACCCGGGGGGATATCTGGGATGCCGGCCGCTACAAGGAGCGGGACATCGACATCGTCGAACGATACCCCGACCGGCCGGAGCGAGTACGTTTTCGCACCGTCCCGACCCATGCCACCCCGGCGGCGATGAGCGGGCTGATCTCCTGCTGGGAGACGGGAATGCGCGAACGGTGGGCGCCGCCGGCGCTCCTGCTGGCGGCCTTCAACCTCGATTTTCTTTGCATCCACCCCTTTCGCGACGGCAACGGCCGGGTGTCGCGGCTGCTCCTGCTGCTCCAGTGCTATCGCCTAGGATTCGAGGTGGGCCGCTACGTGAGTCTGGAGCGGCTGATTGAGCAGAACAAGGAGCGCTATTACGAAACGCTGGAGGCCAGCTCGCAGGGCTGGCACGAGGGGAGACATGATCCCTGGCCGTACATCAACTATCTGCTGTTTATTCTCAAGGAGGCTTACCGGGAGTTCATCGAGCGGGTGGGGGAAGTCAAGGCGCCGCGCGGCGCCAAGACGGAACAGGCCCTGGCGGCCATGGCGGCCTTCAACCGCCCCTTTTCCCTGGCCGAACTGGAGATCCGTTGCCCGGGCGTGAGCCGGGACATGTTGCGCCGGCTCCTGCGCTCCGAACAGCAGGCCGGTCGCATGGAATGTCTGGGCCGCGGCCCCGGCGCCCGATGGGCCAAAAGAGGGTAATACCTTCAAGAGAGGGTAATAATAAGGGTCATTAGGGAGGGAAGCGGCCGACACCCGCGCTGCGGGGCAGGCTGCACCAGCCGCGACAGCCCGAAGTTGATCGAAAACGCCTTGGCCATGGGGCGTTTTCATTTGAGAATTCGCCCGCCAGACCGGCGCGATGGAATCAGTCGTGGTGCCTGCGCCGCCCCCCAAATCCCCGTCCCGCCAACAAAGATCTTGCCCCGCCCCGAGAAAAGGTGTACCCCTAGGACCCCCATCCCAATCCAAGGAGTGACTTTATGGGTATCCTCGCCAACACCGTCAGCATCTGCCAATTCCGGGTCGAAGGAACCACCCCCGGCAGCGATCTCACCGCCTGGGCCGGGGAACGCCTCGCTGCCCAGGCCTTCCGTTCCATCGAGAAGGGGAGCGAAGAGCTCTCGATCGGCTGGTGCCACCTTGACGATCACCAGTGCAGCGACTTCACCGATCCGTCCGCCTACGCTCGCGACCATTACCTGACCTTCACCCTGCGTCGCGACCAGCGCCGGGTGCCGGCCGCCCTCCTCAAGGCCCACCTGGTCAGGGCCGAGCAGGACTTCCTCGCCGCCAACTCAACCTTCCAGCGGGTCCCCAAGGCCAAGCGCGAAGAACTCAAGGAGGCGGTGCGGGGAGCGCTTTTGGCCCGGACCCTGCCGGTGCCGAGCGTCTGGGACCTGGTCTGGGACATCCGGGCGCAGACGGTGACTTTTTCCGCCCTGAGCGGCAAGGTCGTGGATCTTTGCGACGGCCTCTTCAAACAGACCTTCGACGGACTGCGGCTCGTCCCGGTGACCCCCTTCGCCCGCGCCCGGACGGTGGTCCCGACGGAGCTCGAAGGATCCCTGACGCGGGCCAACCGGGCGGCCGGCGACGGCCTTCTGGAGGAACTGCGCGACAACCAGTGGCTCGGTGCCGAGTTCCTGTTGTGGCTGGCCTGGCGGGCGTTGACCGGGGAAGGGCTGTACCAGGTGAACCAGCCGGGCCCGGCGGCGGCCGAGGAACCCTTCGCCGCCTGGCTCGACGACCGCCTGATCCTCACCGGCGGCGCCGAAGGAGGTCAGAAGGTCACGGTGACCGGCCCCCAGGATCGCTACGATGAGATGCGCTCCGCCCTGGCGGCGGATAAGTCGCTGGCCGAGGCGGTCCTCCACCTGGAGAAAGGCGAGCACCAGTGGCGACTCAACCTCAAGGCCGGCACCTTCCACTTCGCCTCTTTTCGCTGTCCGGGGGTGAAGCTGGAGAAGGACGATCTGACCGACCCCCAACGGGAAAGGGAAGCGGTCTTCTACGAGCGGATCTCGCTCCTGGGGGAAGGGCAGCAGCTCCTCGACAGTCTCCTCGCCGACTTCCTGGCGATCCGCCTGACAGCCGCCTGGACCGGCGCCGAGGCAAAGATCCGCGCCTGGCTGGCGGCCGGGGACTGACTCCGCCTTGAAATGACGGTCACGGCCGGGGCCGGAGGGTCCGGTCGATCAGCCGCGGATCGTCGTAATGTTCGCGGCCGAGGAGAGTGACCGGCTGGTGGCCGCGCTGCCGCATGCTGCCGACTGAGGGGATTCCCAGCGAAAAGAAGAGGAAGCGTTCGATTCGTTCGCTCCCCGGCAGCAGGCCCTCGGGGGTGAAGATGCTCCGCGACCGGCCGTCGGCACCGGCCAATCGCTCCAAATCGGAGTAAGGGACGAGCCGGTAGGTCGCCGCCCCCGGTTCCGGGACAAGGGCGGCCAGCCGCAGCACCTGGTGCCAGCCGGAGTTGACGTAGACCGACAGACGCTCGCCGCCGACGGTTGCCGGCAGCGTCTGAAGGCTGAGGGGGGCGGGGACGTACCAGGGGACGGGGACGGGTTGCCATTGCGGCGCCGGGAAGAACTGGAGATAGCAGCCGCAGTTGTTCATCGTCTGGACGAGCAGGGGCCGGCCATCAGAGTCGAGAATGACTCCAATCGTCAGCCCGTCGAAAGGGCCCCGTTCGATCCAGGGCGTCACCTCGCCGCTGCGCTCCGGGTACCAGGTGACGTAATTGATCCGGAGCCGGGGGACGCCGGCCACCGTCATCTGGTCAAGATAATAGTAGACGACCGGCGCTTCCCCCACCCCCACCGTACCTTCCTCGCTCCGCACCATCTCGCCCCAATGATCGGCCGGACCGGCAGTCTGCTGGACCAGGACCGGCGCCAGGGCTTCGGCCAGCCGCCTTGCGACCGGCGGCTCCGGCAGCGCTACCCCCAGGGGATTGGCTGCCGCCGCCCGCAGCAGCCCGGCAATCTCCCCGGCCCTCAGCCCCGTCGCGGTCGGCGGACCCAAGGTTTGCCAGGACCCATCAGCCAGCCACTCCGACAAATCACGGCGATACCAGTCGGCTCGTTCCCCGTAGGCGTTGGCGACCCCGAGGGCCACGGGGCCGTAGAAGAGGGGATAGAGTCCGACCGCGCGGCGCCAGAAACGGTAGTCGTCGGGGACAATCTGGCCGGCGAGCCGCTGGCGCAGGTCGGTCCGGTCGGTCAGCAGGTCCTTTTTGACCGCCTCGCTGCAGACCTCAACGGTCGCGGCCAGGCCGCCCTTGGAGGGTTCCGGGGCGACGGCGAGCAAACCCGTCACTGACGGCTGCGGCAGACAGGCCAGCTCCCCCTCCCGCGCCTCATGATCGAGCCGGCGCAGCTCGTCGACCCAGAATTCAAAAGCGGCATCGCCGAGGTTCCGATCGCCAAAGCTGCTCCAGAAGCGGGACGTTCGCAAAGCGGGAACGCCCGCAACCGAAACGTAGGCAGCGTTCCCGCAGCCGTTGGCCGCGACGGCGGAGTCAACGGCAGCCAGATAGCTGCGACAGGAGTCAATGGCGGACGGGTGCGGGCGAGGAGCAGTGCAGGCGGTCCCGAGGAGCAGTGCGAGGCAGGCGCAAAGGGTGCGGATCGTCATCGCTGGTCTCTTTCCGTAGTGCGGCTGATGGCCGGAGATACATCGTTGATTTGGTCCCGCC